>CAMARC010000172.1 GCA_945860405.1 Candidatus Kuenenia stuttgartensis
CAAATCCTCCGTGGCCAGGGCACCTACCTCTCCGACGAGGAGATCACCCGGGTGATGGCGGCGGTGGGAACGAGCGAGCCGCAGTATGCGGCGGAGCTTGTCAATCTCCAGCCGGCTCCGTCGGGCGACGCCGCCAGCGGGGCATCGCCGAAGGACAAGGACGACATGTACGACGCTGCCGTTGAGGTGGTGATCCGCGAGGGGCGTGGCAGCGTGTCGCTCCTCCAGCGCGCCCTCGGGGTCGGCTACGGTCGTGGGGCCCGCCTCATCGATTTCATGGCCGAGGACGGCGTCGTCGGGCTCTACGCCGGCTCGCAGGCCCGTGAGATCCTCCTCACGATGGAGCAGTGGGAGGCGAAGAAGGCCGCGCGAAACGCGCCGGTCTCGCCATCGCCGCGTCGGCTCAAGGTTCAGCCTCACGACGACGGGAAGGGAGAGCCTGCCGGGAAGCCTTCCCGGGCCAAGGAAAAGCCGGCGAAGCGGAAGCCGGCCCGAGGGGTCGACATGACGGCCCATGCGGCGTCGATGAAGCCCGTTCCCGGCGCGGCCGCAGCCCCCGGCTCGCCCTCGCTCCCCACGTTGCCGTCGATTGCCGTTCGGCCCCTGGGGGTCTCTCCGCACGATGCGGATGACGACGAGGATGACGACCACGACCACGACGTCGACGTCGACATAGCCATCCCCGGCGGTCGCGCCAGCCTCGGCCGGCAGGTCGTCGTGATTGAAGAACATGCCGAGGAGGACGAGCAGGCCTCCAGCGAGTGGGATGACGCCTCCGCAGCCACCGACGACGAAGCCACCGACGACGAGGCAGAGGGCGACGAGGCAGAGGGCGACGACGCCTTCGCCGAGGAGGACGAGTCGGAATCGTTCATCGTCGACTCCGACGACCCGGCTGGTGAGGTCGGCGACGGCGACGGCGAGGACGACGACGACGACGACGACGACGACGACGACGACGACGACGACGACGACGACGACGACGACGACGAGTAGCCCCAAACGCGGCCGGCCCGAGGGGGCTCCCAGTTCGCGACGTGAACTCTGCCGGGGGGGCCCTCGCGATGGTCAGCGGGAGCGAGCGGCGCTCGGCACGCGGTCGAAGTCCTCACGCACCTCGCGCATCGTCTGGTCGTAGTCGTCGACCCGGATCACCCCGTACCGGGGCATCTCGAGATCGTAGATCACCCAAATCGTCAACGAGACGAGGGCCGCGAAGAGCGTCGTGTGGAGCCACTCGAAGCGTCTGTGCGTTCCCAGGTCGTAGCCGACGAGGATCGACGCGACGACCGCGACGACCGCCAGCAACACCACGATCGCGGTCGGTGTGTGGGCGTTAAAGGACGCATCGTGACGGCTCGCGGCATCGAACATCTCGTTGAGCGCGGCGATGAGGAGCATGGCCGCCTGTGGGCTTGCGCAGTGCGGCGTGGCGGCGACGGTGCTCGTCCAGATCCCGCTGCGGAGGTCGTCGAGCTGTGTGGCGAGGCCAGTGCGGCGATCGTCGGCATCCGGGCCAGAGATTTGGGCGAGGCGGACGTCGACATAGGAGCGGAATTGATCCTGGACCGAGGAGCGATCGTCAGCCCGGAGAAGATCGAGCCGCAACCAGGCTGTGCCGATGGCATTAGCCTCCTCGACGATCAGGCTCCGTCGCAGGTCGAGGTGGGTGGCGGCGAGACTGAACCAGAAGGCGATGAGGAGCCCGAGCAGCCCAAGCGCGGCGGCATCGATCGCCCCGGCCCCGACCGCAGCATCTGGGTTGGGTCGCGAGAGCCGCCGCAGAGCCAGCCGATGGCCACTGCCGGCAGCGATCATCATGGCGCTGAAGATCGTCACCGGGAGGAGGAGCATCGTGAGCATCACGTGATTCATCGTCGAACCGCTCTGTTGGATGGAGGCTGGTAAGGGGGAGCGGAGTGAGCCCCGTCGTGTGGCTCCGGGCTGAGCCTTGCCGCCCCGCTGGGAGGGACTTATCCTAAGAGTTTCCGCAAGATCGAAGCCTGGTCTCGGTGTGGTGCCGGATGATCGGGTGCCGCGTTGGCCCTGGATCGGCTTTCGCCGCCGCGGGACTGAGCCCGAGTCCACCGCCCCAGGCGTCTTTTCCATGCGCACGATCGAGATCTACGACACCACACTCCGCGATGGCAGCCAGGGGGAAGGGGTCAATTTCTCGCTCGAGGACAAGCTCGCGATCACGCGGCGGCTCGATGCCGCAGGGGTCGACTTCATCGAGGGGGGCTACCCGCTCTCCAATCCCAAGGACGCCCAGTATTTCGCCCGCGTCCGCGAGCTTCCGCTTGCCCACTCGCGGGTCGTCGCCTTCGGAATGACGCGCCGCCGTGGAATGGCGGCCGCCGACGATCCCGGCATGAAGGCCCTCGTCGCAGCGGGCACCTCCGTGGTCACGATCGTCGGAAAGACTTCCGCCTTCCATGTCACCGAGGTGCTCGGCGTGACGCGCGAGGAAAACCTCGCCATGATCGCCGACACCGTCGCTTTCCTCACCGGGGCCGGCCGCGAGGTGTTTTACGACGCCGAGCATTTCTTCGATGGCTGGAAGCTCGATGCCGGCTATGCCGCCGAGACGATCCTCGCCGCCGCCCGTGCCGGGGCGACCCGGATCGTTCTTTGTGACACCAACGGCGGCACGCTCCCCCACGAGGTCGCCCGGTTCGTCCGCGAGGCTAGCGCCGCTCTCAAGGAGGCCGATCTCGACGTCGCCATCGGGATCCATTGCCACAACGACTGCGATGTGGCCGTCGCCAATTCGCTCGCTGCCGTCGAGGCGGGCGCCGCTCAGGTGCAGGGAACGATCAATGGTATTGGCGAACGTTGCGGCAATGCCGATCTGATCTCCGTCGTTGCCAACCTCTCCCTCAAGCTCCACGGGTTCAGTGTCCTCAAAGGGACAGGCACCCGTCACCTCACCGAGCTTTCTCGCTTTGTCTACGAGACGGCCAACATGGTCTACCGGGCCGGGCAGCCGTTCGTGGGGACGAGTGCCTTCGCGCACAAGGGGGGGATGCACGTCCACGCCGTCGCCAAGGCGACCGAGTCGTATGAGCACATCCATCCGGAGGCGGTCGGGAACGAGCGGCGAATCCTCGTGAGCGAACTGTCGGGACGGTCGAACATCCAGGCGATGGTGACGCGGCCCGACGTTCGCAACGACCGGGCCCTTCTCGATAAGGTGCTTGCCGAGGTCTGTCGGCTCGAGAACGAGGGCTGGCAGTTCGAGGCGGCCGGCGCTTCGTTCGATCTCCTCGTCGACCGCTGCGCCGGCACGTTCCTTCCCCCCTTCGAGAAGCTCTCCTACAACGTCGCCGTCGAGAGTCGGGGGCGGGCCGGGGCTGCCGCAGCCACCGGCGATGGAGCGGTGACGACCGACGAGATCCGCACCGAGGCGACCGTCAAGCTCGTCGTTGCCGGCTCGATCCGCCACGAGGTGGCCGAGGGGGACGGGCCGGTCAACGCCCTCGACGCCGCCCTCCGCAAGGCACTTCTGTCGGTCCATCCGGCAGTCGAGCGGATGACGCTGCTCGATTACAAGGTGCGCGTCATCAATGCCCAGGAGGGGACGGCGGCGAAAGTCCGCGTCTCGATCGAATCGACCGACGGCGAGTCGGTGTGGGGCACCGTGGGAGTGAGCGAGAACGTCATCGAGGCCAGCTGGCTGGCGCTCGCCGACTCGTTCTCGTTTTTCTTGAGTCGCTTAGGCGCCTGATCGGGCGGCCTCTCACCGCGACAATCCAGCGAGCCGGGCAGTCTCCTCGAAGCCGCGAAGCCCTTCGGTGGCACCGAGGCCAGTCACGCAGCAGGCCGCCGTCGCGGCGCCGAGGAGTCCGGCATCGCGGGCGGGCATCCCCCGGAGGAGCCCGGTGAGGAGGCCGGCGAGGAGCGAATCGCCGGCGCCGGTCGTGTCGACGACCGGCCCGGGCGCCTGCACGCAGGGGATCTCGAGCCACTCCCCGTCGTTTGGCGACAGGAGCGTGCCCCGCGTGCCGAGCTTCACGCCGACGAGGCCCGGCGCCCCGTGGGAGCGGTAGCAGGCGACGATCGCGCGGGGATCTTCGAGGCCGGTTTGGTGGCGGGCTTCATCGAGGCTGGGAACATAGACATCGACCAGCGGGAGCGCCGGCGCCACTTGGGCGAGCGTCCCCCCGCTTCCGGCCGTCTCGAGGGCGACCATGCAGCCGGTGGCGCGGATCTCGGCGAGGGCTTCGGTGAGATCGGGCTCGAGGCCGGGGAGGAGCCCGAGGTAGCCGACGAGGGCGAGGCGGGCGGCGGCGAAGTGGGGCAGCTGGCGGCGAATGAAGGCCACATCGATTGTCGCCGGGGCCCCGCCATGGTGGGCAAAGCTCCGCTCACCGCTGGGATCGATGAGGACGGCGGTCGTGCTCGTGGCGACGTCTTCACGTGCCTCGAGCGCGTCGGTCGCGATCCCCTCCCCCGCGAGAGTGGCGCGGATCACATCCCCCCACACATCGGTGCCGACGAGGCTCGACGCGACGACTTTCATTCCCAGCCTGGCCATCGCCGTGCCGGTGTTGCAGACGATCCCGCCGGTCGTGACCCGGATCGGATCGACATGGAAGAGCTTGCCGGCGCCAGGGGCCACCGTGAGGGGGACGGGGCGGACGAGGATGTCGGCGACGCAGGTGCCGCAGAGGATCACGTCGCAGGGGGGGCAAGCCCCGAGGGGAGTGGCGGGGGCACGGGATGCGGACATGCTCGGCTCGCGGAGGGGGAAGAAAAACCTTCGGGATGGCACCGGGGGCAGGATAGCCAATCGGCGTGGCCGATCGCCAGAATGGATCTTTTTGGCTCCTCCCCATTGCTGGTCCAGGGAAACGTTGCCATGGCGATCCACTCTCCGCTTGTCGATGAATACCACGCCCGTCTTCCCGCTGCTGAGCGGAAGGCCCTCGAGCAGATCCGGGGGGGCGTCCATGCCGCCTGCCCGGGGGCGGAGGAGTGTCTGTGGTACGGGATGCCGGCGGTGAAGCTCGACGGGACGCCGCTCGTCGGTTGGCGCGCGGCGGCGAAGCACGGGGCGTTTCATCCTTTGAGCGGGTCGACGGTGGAGGCTTGCAAGGGTGCGCTTGCCGACTACGACACGAGCAAGGGGACGATCCGTTTCCCCTTCGACGCCGTCCTGCCGGCGAAGCTCGTCAAGCTCCTCGTTGCCACACGGATCGGGGAGATCAAGCTGGAGAGCAAGAAGGAGAGCAAGAAGGAGAGCAAGAAGGCGAAAATGCCTGAGAAAAAGTCGCCCGCCAAGGCCCAAGGAAAGACAACGGCTGCGAACCCGCCGGCGGTGAAGAAGGCGGTCATCAAGCAGCCGGCGGCGAAGCGTGCCAGTGGCAAGCAGGGCCTTGCCAAGGGGGCCACGCGGTCGCCGAAACGGCGTCATGCTTGACCGACTCTGTTCGCCGCGGGGCGTGCGTGCTCCGTCGGTGGAGCGGGGCCGGCCCGGTCAGCCTTGTTCTACCTCTCTGCCTTGAATAGGTTTGAGGGTTGTCCCTGCTCCGTTTGCCCCGCGGACCGTTCCGCTTTCCCCGCCAGGCAGTCGATGGACCTTCGCCATCTCCTCCCGCTGCTGCTCCTGCTGCTCGCCTCCGGCCCGGCGGCGGGGGCCGACCCGGCGGCGCTCTGGTCGACGCGGGTTCAGCCTCTCCTCGATCGGCACTGCGTGAAGTGCCACGGGCCGATCGAGACGCATGGCGGCCTCGAGCTCGACACCCCGGCCGCTGTGCTGGCCGGGGGAGATTCCGGGGCGGTCGTCGTGGCGGGGCGGCCCGATGCGAGCCCGCTCGCCTTGAATCTCGTCGCCGGGGCCGAGTCGCACATGCCCCCCGACAAACAACTCACCGACGACGAGCAGGCGGTCGTCCGGGCCTGGATCGACGCCCTGGGAAACGCCCCGGCCGAGTTAGCGGCAAGCCCCTCCGGACAGACGGCGGAAACGAAAGCCTTCGCGACCGTAACCGAGGCGATTGACGTGCTGATGGCGGAAGCGTGGGCGCGACAGGGTGTGGAGCCGGTTCCTCCTGTCGACGATGCCACCTGGTGCCGGCGCGTCTGGCTCGATCTCGCCGGACGGATTCCGACCGAGGCCGAGCAGCGTGACTTTCTCGAGGGGCCGAGCGACACGCGGCGGGCGGCGCTTGTCGATCGGCTCCTCGATTCCGACGAGCATGCCGTGCGGATGCGCGAGCTGTGGGATGTGTTTCTCATGGGGCGGGGAAAGAGGGAGTCGCGTGAAGAGCGCCGCCGGAACAGCGGCTGGTGGTCGTATCTCGAGCAGGCCTTCCGCACCAACCGCCCCTGGGACACGATCGTTCGCGAGATTCTCGTCGCCCGGCCGGCGGGCACAGACGACAAGGGAACGCCGTGGTTTCTCTACGAGCGGCGCAACGACCATCAGGCGATCGCCGAGGCCGTCGCGCCGCTCGTCTACGGCGCTCGCATCGACTGTGCCCAGTGCCACGATCATCCCCTCGCCCGCGAGATCAAGCAGGGGCACTACTGGGGGCTTGTCGCAGCCTTCAACCGGGGGAAGAACATCGAGGGGGGCACCGACGTGGCGGAGTCGGCCGTGGGGGGATTCATTAACTTTACGAATCTGACAAAAGAGTCGCAGCCGGCCGTGGTGACGCTTCTCAACGGTCCCACGGTGGCGGAGAATCGGCCCGAGGATGGCAGCCCGGAAGCGGACAGCGACGAAAAGTATCTCGATCCGGCAGCCCAGCCACGCGTCCCGAAGTTTTCCCGCCGCGAAGCGTTTGCCGCCGCGGCCACCAGTGGCAATCCGCTGCTCGCCCGGGCGTTCGTCAACCGGCTGTGGGCTGTCTTGCTCGGGCGCGGGATCGTGGCGCCGGTCGATGAGATGACCACCCGCAACACGCCGAGCCACCCAGAGCTCCTCGACTGGCTCTCCGCCGACTTCGCCGCCCATCACCACGACATCCGCCGTGAGATCCGCGGCATCGTGCTCAGCCGCGTCTACGCCCTGGGGATCGCTTCCGACAGCGCTCCCGGCCCCGATCCGGCAGCGTTCGCTTGCGCCGCCGAGCGTCCGCTCACCGCCGAGCAGATCGCCCGGTCGTGGTCCATCGCCGCCGGCCGGCCGACGGAGAACGACAGCCTCCGTCGCGCGGCGGTCGCTGCGATCCCCGACGTGATGCCGCGGGAGTATCAAGCGACGTTTCAGCAGGCCCAGTTTCTTTCGGCGGCGCCGGCCCTCAAGGAGCTCCTCGAGCCGGTCCCGGAGAGCACGGTCGCCCGGATCGCCGCGCTGCAGGCGCCCTCAGAGCGCGTCGAGGCCGCCTTCCGCGCCGTGCTCGGACGGGCGCCAGAGCCCGAGGAAATGGCGCAGGCCGAGCAAGTTCTCGCATCGCGTCCGGAGCAGCCGGCCGAGGCGGCTCGCGATCTTATCTGGGCGCTGCTGACGAGCGCCGAGTTTCTCACTCAGCCGTGAGTCCGATGAAGCGACCTGCCCCACATTTGAGCCCAGGCGACTGCCCGCGTGACGAGCATCGGCTCCATCGTCGGCTGTTCCTCGAGGGGCTCTCCGCCGCGGGGGTGGGGGGCTTTGCCGGGCTGTTTCACAATCCCGCCCTTGCCGCGGAAGCAAAGCGTGCCGAGAAGCGCTGCATCCTCCTCTGGTTGTGTGGCGCCCCGAGCCAATTCGAAACCTGGGATCCGAAGCCCGGCCGGCCGGGGGGCGGCCCGTTCGGAAGCACGCCGACGAATATCCCCGGCCTGCACTTTTCCGCGCTGATGCCACAGTGCGCCTCGATCGCCGACAAGCTCAACATCGTCCGCTCGAT
>CAMARC010000173.1 GCA_945860405.1 Candidatus Kuenenia stuttgartensis
AGCCGCTGAACGCGAACGCGGCACAAGAGAAGTGTCCAAGCCGCCGAAACCAGCGAGCCTGGGTCATTCGGCACCGCTGCCATTCCCTCGATTCATTGGCACAGAAGTGGTTGGTCAGTTATCGCGAACGTCGGCCGGCTCGCATCCAGGGGGCCTCCGAGGATCGCGGCGCGAGCGGAGGTGCACGCAGCGGCCCGGTCAGCAAGCCATGTCATAGGCATGCCACGGCGGATCGGCAGGATGGATCCAAGCTGGAACGCCGAGCGACCACTTCCACGCCGCAAGGGCCGCGGCGCAGGCGGCGACGAAGTGATCGCCCGGATCAGGGCCGCCGCCAATTCCCTCCAGTCCCTCCTCCTCGAGCCAGCGGAGGAGTTGCTGCCGCGCCGCCGCGCTTGATTTAAGGGCACGCACGATTTCGACCGGCGCCCCGCGCAACACGCAGGCCGCCCCTGGATGGACCTCGACGATCCTGGCTCGGGCCCCCGCGATCGTCGCCGCGATCCGGGCGACGGTGATCCCCCGGAGCGTCAGGTAGGCCATCCTCGTGAGCGTCGGCGGCATGATCGAGCCGGGGAGCAGCCCCTCAGCCACGGCCCGCGCGCGGAGGAGACGATCGGCAGGACGATCACCGCCGCCGTCGTTGTAGGAGAGCGGGGCGTCGAGGCCGACGACCAGATCGGCGTCGGGCCTGGCCCGCCTGATGAGCGCCGCGATCGCGGCATCGTCAGCGCCGACGAGGCGCTCCTGCAACACGAGCCTGCGACCGTTCGCCCGGTAGGCCGCGACCGCGGTGTCGGCCGCGTTGCAGGGCCCGGAGAGATCGATGCCGATGACGTCCATCGAAGCATGCCTGAAGAAAAGGCGCTCGCCACCAACGCCGGAGCCTCAACGGAGCCCACGGCCCCTGCAACGCCACCGGAGCCATCCACCATCTGATCCGGCGACCGGTCAGGCCGAACGTTTGCTGAACGCCCGAACCGCTGCCTTCGGCACCTCGATCGGGACGAAGAAGTTGTCCGGGTAGAGGTAGTCCTCGTCCGACTCGTCGACCACGCGGACGAGGCCTTCGGCGGCGGCGGCGGCGTCCGCGACGAGGCGGTAGACCTTGCGCAGTTCGAGCGAGGCAGGGACGCCCGTGTTGCGGACGCAGATCGCAAAATGAGGTTGTTTTTGCATGGCTACGCCTTCACGAAACGCTTGATCTTGAGCTCACGCCGTCCGATTCCATGCGCTTCGTACCAGTGTACTTCGGCCAATCGACGCGTGCCATTCGGGAGCCGCACCTCCGCGACCCCCTTGAGCTTTCGCCAACGAAGGCCGCCGTACGACTTGCGGAGCCGAAGCCGCACCCGCACCGATCGGCCAAGGGCAATGGGCTCGATGTCGCGAATCTCGCCAACGATCGTGAACCACATCGTTTCAAACCTCCGCGAGGCGGCGAGCGACCGCCGCCCCGGCTCACGAGTCGCGGGCGTTGAACGGGTCGTCGCCGCTCGCGTCGTCGGCCGGGGGTTCGTCGTCCATGCCCGGCTCGGCGCCGAAGTCGCCGTCGGCATCAGCGTCGGCCGGGGCTTCTTCGTCCATCGGTTCGTCGGCGGCCTCTTCGGCCGGTTCGTCGTCGAAGGCGTTGGTGTTGTTTTGCAGATGCTCGGGGGGATTCGGCTGCGGGGCCGGACGGGTCGGCTTTGCTTCCACCTCTGGCTCGGGAAGCGGCTGGAGATCGCTCCACGCCTTCGGTGCCCCAGCGCCCTTCGCCTTCAGGCAGACAAGCGTGCCGGAGGGGCTCGCGAGAATGAGCCGGTCGGTCTGGTGATTGACGACGAGTGTGTCGAAGGCGCCGAAGCAGTACTGCTTGAGGGCCTCGCCTGTGACAAGATCGATCGAGGAGAGGTGGCTGGTGCGGTCGCGAACCCAGATCCGATCCCCCATCACGGCGAGGATCTCCCCCGGGCAAGCATTGGCCCAGAGGAGCTCGCCGGTTTCGGTCGAATAGCAGCGGAGCCCCTTTTCGCCCAACGACACGACAATCCGGTCGCCGGCCACGAACGGGCCATCTTCTTCCGGCTGGCCGTCGAGGAGCACGCGCCAATTGAGGCGCAACTCGGCCCCGGCGTCGAGCGAATCGATCCGGGCCAGATCGCGGGCGGTCGTCGTGGCGAAGATCGAGGTGCCACGCGTGGCAAGCGGACCGGCCTGCGGGCTGTCGAGGTAGAACTCGTTCCGCTGCCAGTCGCGGTCGCCCTGCTGAAGCGAGGTGATCTTGCCGTCACGGGACGTCCAGATGACGCCGCTACCGAAGGCGATCATCGGGCGCTCGACGATCCCGCCGCCGTTGAGGGCGAGGGGTTTGAGGCTCTCGGTGGCGTCCATCCGGGCCCGCTTCTGGGCCGAGGTGAGGGAGGACACCGGCTTTCCCTTGCCGGTTCGGGCGGCATCGGCCGCGGCGCTGTCGGCGCGGCGGGCACCGGCCTTCCGCGACCCCGTCCGCGACTCGGCCGTCGTCGGGCCGACGCCGGTGTCACGGTAGGGGTTGGTCGGCAAGCGGAGGACCGTCGCCGAGCCCTCGGGCTGATAGACCCATTCGCCGGCCACGGCGCCACCGGCGATCGGCGACTTCCCGAGATGCTCTTGCCAGCGGACCTGGCCGGTCGAGCGTTCGAGGGCGTAGAG
Source organism: Candidatus Kuenenia stuttgartensis (assembly GCA_945860405.1). GTDB lineage: Bacteria > Planctomycetota > Planctomycetia > Pirellulales > UBA1268 > QWOP01. Next base: position 2,674 of record CAMARC010000173.1, read on the forward strand.
CTCGTTACCCCGTGGCACGAGGACGAGCTCCGGCCCCACCGATGCCGTCACGATCGGCTGCCCCGGCGACCCGAGATGGGTCGACCAGATCACCTGGGGGTTGCAGCGGCCGTCGGGCGTCACCGGTCCGGTGTGGATGGCATGCACGCCCCCATCACCGGCCTGCACGATCACGAGGTCGTCGTCGATGACGACATGCTCGATCCCACCTTGCGTGTGGTCGATCGGGAGGGAGACCATCCATTCCAATTCGAGCCCGGCCCGTTCGGCGGTGAGCTCGTCGGCGAGCGTCCCGCATATCCCGCCGGCAAAAGCGGCAGGCGCCGGGAGGCCGACCGCGGTGAACAGCGTCAGGGCGGAAAACACCGCCGGCACCGACCAGGACCGAAGGACGGACAGGCAACGCATCGCAGCGAACTCCAAAACGTTCCACCACCCCCAAATCACCACACCCTGCAACCATACCCCCGGGATTTGGCCCGGTGGATCGTGCCAGCTCCCCCGGAGGCCGCCCGGTGGTCGCGGGGATGACGGTGGTAGCGCCCCTGCCGGTTGTGCCGCCGCAGCGCGCCCCTCCGCACCGACGCCAGACAGGCCCCGCTGGTACGATGGCGGTTTGCCACCACACCCCGCGATGGCCGGGGGGATCCGTAGGACGCCTGTCGATGTCGATCGCTCCGAAACCGTCACGCCCCTCCGATCCCGCCGCGCTCCTCCTCGGCTATCTCAATTTCTCCGCGGGGGCGTTTGATCCTGCCGTCTGGCGGGCCTGTTCCGATCTGTTTGCCGCCGCCGAGCCGGAGGGCGAACGCCCCGACACCGATACCGCCGTCGCCACGCTCCTCCGCCAGCGCCTCGCCGAACTGGAAGCCGTCGAGCCCGCCTTCCGCGATGCCGGACAGGCCCGGGCGATGATCGGCCTGGTGTTTGACGAGGTGTTGCCGGGCTACCGCCGGTTTCACAGCGACCTCCTCGAGCATCAGCCAGCCGGGGCGCTCGAGCGGCCGTATTCGATCATGGCCGCCGCCCAGGCCCTCCTCCTTGCCGGTGGCCCGTCGGCGTCGGGCGCCGTCGAGGAGGCGATCGGGCGCCTCGATGATTACGTCGGCTGGCGCCCCGTGGCCGTCCTCGAGAACGGTCGGCTCTCGGAGCCCTATCCCCACGAACGCGTCCGGCCGGTGCCGCTGTGGGTGGCCGGGGCCGGGCCTGCCCATGGCCGGTATGGCGAACTTGTCGCCCGGGCCGTCGCCATCCTCGCTTCCGCGCCCGACACGCTCCTCCGCCAGGCCGACTTCGACCTCGAGGCGCTCGAGGAGCTGTCGATCGATCCGCGCGCCTTCGACTTCCTCCATCCCGCCGCCAGCCGCCCCAACTATCTCTTCGGCCTGTGGGATCCCTCGCGCATCGACGAGCGCGGCCGCTACCGCCGGATGGTCGTTCAGCAGGCCACGCTCGACGGCATCCTCTCCTGGCCCGAGGTCGCGTCCGGGGCGGGCGGCGACGCACGCTCGGCCGCAGAGCTCCGCCTCGAATCAGCCGCCGTCCTCGCCGGCGTCATGCTCATGGCGTCGGGGCTCTCCGGCCACGGCCCCGGCGCCCATCAGGCAGCCGCGCCGCTCTCCGAGCTCCTCCCCCGGATCGCCGGCTACCGGGATGAGTTTTATCGCTGGATGCTCACTCGCCTCGAGCCCGATCATCGCCGCCGGCTCGACGTCGAAGTGGAGCGGCTCCGCCAGCCCTTCGGCGGTGTCCGCCGTCACATCAACGCCCTCCTCGCCGGCCGCCGCGCCCGGCAGGTGGAGGCGGTGGCCTTGGCGGGTGTCTTCGCCCGGCTGGGGCGGGCCGAGGGGGCCGAGCGGATGGCGGCGCTCGTGCCGGCCGCGTCGGCGCGGATGTTCGCCCGGATCACGAGCCGGGTCGTCGCTGCCCAAGCGGCCGTGCGCCGCGGAGGGGCCGCCGGTGGCGCCGCCCAAGCCCTCGATGATCTCGATGAGGCGACCGAGCTCCTCTTCCGCGCCGTCGGCTGCGGCGCCGCGGTCGATCCCTGGAACATCCTCGGCCTCTCGGGGCAGTTTCCACTCCATGAGCCGGGAGGGGAGAGCCTTCCCGATCCGCGCGTCGACGATCTTGTTGCGACGGTCGGCTCGATCCTCGATGGCTACGCTGCTGCTTGGCGAGCCGCGAGCGTTGACGGCCCCGCGCCACTCGCCGCCCGCGCCGGCGCCGCCTGCGAGCGCCTCGCCGCCTGGTGGGATCGCCATGCCACCACCACCGTCAGCGGCGTCCCCCATCTCTCCGGCCGCGAGATGCTCGTCTCCTCGCGCGAGGTGATCGGCGCCCTCGGCCGTCGCCGCGAGACGGCTCCCTCACCCCCCCCGGCCGGCTTCTGGCGCACCGAGGTGGCCGAGTTCTCCTCGCCGCGGAGCCATGCCCATGCCGCCGAGGCGCTCCTCCGCGAAGGGGATCTCGATGGCGCGATGGGCTTGCTCGTCCACTGGGCCTCGCTCCTGGAAGGGGTCGAGGTGGAACGCCTCGGAACGGTGTGGCTGGCGGCGGCAGCGAAGTGGCTGGCGCTTGCCGTGGCCGACCGCTCCGCGGTGGGGCGCAACCGCGTCCGCCGGTTTCTCGAGCTCATCGAGGCCAACACCACCTCGGTCGCCGACTGCATTGAACGCTTCGCCCAGCGCCCCGCGCCGCGCCGCCGCCCGCGCCGCGACGATGACGCTGTCGATGGCGACGATGACCGCGACGACGAGACGCCCGGGTCGGAAGAGAGCGTCGCTGCCGCCTACGAGACTTTTACGTGGCGCGATTCGACCGACGACGGCATCGACGGCGGGATGCTCGACGTCGAAGGGGCCGGCGGCACGCCGGTGGGCGGCGTCGGCGAGGTCGAACATGCGGCGGAGTTTCTCGGGGGGCTGTTTCGGCTTTTGCGCCAGGCGGTGACGACGATCATCGCCGCCGATGTCGCCGACGGCGGCGTCGCGACGGCGGCCGAGATCGATTCAGCGAAGGCTTGGCGGCATCATCTGCGGCGCCTGCGGCGGACGTTTGTCCGGGCCGCAGGGACGATCGCCGGATCCGATCCGGCGCCCCCGCCCGGAATGCCGCCGGCGGAATACGACCGGCTCCGCTGGCAGCGCGACGCCGCCGCCGAACATCTTGTCGATGCCGCCGTCCAAGCGACGGAAACGTTGTGGATGCTCTCCGCCCGGCTCCATGCCGGCGTCGCGCCGCGCCCGGCTGGCCCGGCCGGCCCGACATCGGCCGCGCCCGTTGCAGGCGGCTCGACGAAGGGGGCGGTCGGGCGGCTCCTCGGCGCGATCCTCGCAGGCGATGCCACCACGGCCCGTCACTGGCTCGAGGTTGTCCGGGGGAAGCTCGTCGGCCAGCCGGTGCTCTATGTGCCGCTGTCGCGTGGCGGCCGCCCCGACCGGATCGTCCGCGCCCGGGCCCGCGAGCGGCTCCTCGAACGGCTCGCTTCGAGCCTGCCGCGGCTCGGCCTCGTGGCGGAAACCTCCGCGGTGGTCCATCTCGCCAAGGCCCTCGAGAGCCGGCGGCCCCCGGGGGCGGCGAGTGTGAGTGAGTTTGATCGGGTGTTCGAGGCGGCGACGACGGCGCTGGCCGAGCGGATCGTCGTCAGTGCCCGTGCCCCCGGGCCCGATGGCGCGCTTCCCGCCGGCCCGGTCGTCACCGAGCGGATCCTCGACGGGCTCTCGCTCCTCGTTCCGCGGCTCCTCGACACCTGGATGACCCACGCCCGCCAGTTGCGGCTCTCGGTTCTCGAGCGCGTCCGCGATCCACGGGCGTTCACGGCCCTGCGCGAGTTCATCGAAGCGTACGGCGCGGGGCTGTTCACGCAGCATCTCCTCTCTCCGCCGTCGCTCCGTGGCATTCTCCGCGGAGGCGTTCGCCGTTGGCTCGAGGATCTCGTCGACCGCCACGGCAATGATCTTCCCGACCGCGGCGGGCCGCCGCGGCCCCGGGCACTGATCGCGGGCTTGGGCGACGGCTCGATCCTCTTGAAGCAGGCCTCGGCGCGGATGCGGCTGGCGCTTGAGTGCATCGCGGAAAACCATGCCGAATACCGCGACTGGAACTCGACGACGACCCAATCGGATCGGGGGGAATGTCTCCACATCCTCCTCGACTTCCTCCGGCTGAAAGCCGAGTACGAGCGGATCGCCTGGACGCTCCGGCCTGTCAACATGGCCCACCGTGTCCTCGCCCGGCTGGGGGTGCCTGAGGCGGCCGAGGCGTGGCGCGGGAGGATGCGCGACGAGACGCAGGACACCGCCGCCGAACTCGTCGAGAAGCTCAAAAAACTCGAAGCGCAGTGGGGCGTGCGCCTGGCGTGCATCGCCGATCGGGTGAGCCGACCGTTCACGGCCGTCCTCGAGCAGGACGAGCTTGAAGCCCTCGTCGCGCCGGCCGTCGGCGAGCTTGTGAGCGCCGTCGACGACGGGGCTGGGGCCCGGTTCGAGGCAAAGGCCGTCTCCTTCATCGGCCTGGCGGGGGGCTCTGGCGTCGAAGTCCCCGATTGGCTCGACCGCCTCGGCTCCACCGTCGATCGCGAGCTCGACGCCCTCGGCAGCGACGGCCATGCCGGGCGTCCGCTGATCTCGCTCCCCGACGCCGTTCCCTGGGTGGCGATGGCCTGGGGCGATCTCCGCCAGGCCCTCGAGCCACGGGGGCCGGAGTCTGATGCAGCCCGGCCGGGGAAAGCTTGATCACGAGCGCGCCGACGCCTACAAACCCTGGGGAGGAACGACGTCGTGGCCACCGTGATTTTCGAAGATCGTGTCGAGGTGCCTCTGGGCTCGGTGCGCCTCGAGGACTTCCGCATCTGGGCGGCCTCGCCTGCCTTTCCGCGGTCGGGCCGCATCGACTACGTCTCTGGAACGATCGAGGTCGACATGTCGCCGGAAGACATTTTCTGCCACGGTGTCCTCAAGGCCGAGGTGGCGGCGGTCCTCCAGCGGCGCGTCAAGAAGCAGGCCACGGGCCTCCTGCTGATCGATTCGACGAGGGTCGTCTGCCCCCGCGCCGAGCTCTCGGTCGAGCCGGACGTCGTGTTTGTCTCCCGCGACGCGATCGATCGGGGGC
>CAMARC010000174.1 GCA_945860405.1 Candidatus Kuenenia stuttgartensis
ACGGTCGGGATCGCCGTCCTCGGCGCTGCCGGTGGTGGCTCGAGCTATGTCCAAAATCCCGCCAGCAACGGCACCTCCGCCTACCTCCTGTTCCTCGAGTTCGCCCCGTCAGTGGCCGTGGCTCTCACGGAGAGGCTCTCGGTGGGCGCGACGATGTTCATTGGTGACGGTTATGTCTCGGGGCCTTTCGTCGGCGTCAGCAACATGACGAATGCCTACGCCCTCAGGGGAGGGGTCGGCATCAACTACCTCGTCGGGGATGCCACCCGTCTCGGCGCCTATTACCATTCGACGCAAGCCTTCCGGTTTCCGAATGAGGCGACCCTCTTCGGCCAGTCTCGCCCCATCGATGTCGACATGGGCCTGCCGCAGACGGTGGGGATGGGGATCTCCAACGAATCACTCATGGATGGCAAGTTGCTGCTGGCCGCCGATGCCCTGTTCCTCGACTGGGACTCAGCCGCGCTGTTCCAGAGCATCTACAAACCGCAGTGGGTGATGCAACTCGGGTCGCAGTACCGCGCCACCGACCGGCTCAAGCTCCGGGCCGGCTACGCCTTCGCCGAGAATCCGATCGACGACGGCTTCGGCACGTCGATCGGCCCGGTCCAGGTGCCCGGCGGGATTCCGGCGGTGAAGTATGTGCAAAGCCCGTTCGCGATCGTCAACGAACACCGGATCTCCGGCGGCTTTGGCTACAGCGACGTGATCCCCGGGCTCGACTTCGACGCCTTCGCCGGCGGGATGTTCCCGGCGACGGTGTTTCTCGGTGACTCGACCCGCATCGACATCTGCAGCTACTGGGCCGGCGTCGGCTTCACCTGGCACTTCGACCGCCCGCAGCCCCGCACGCCCGCCTCCGGATCATGAGCCGTCGGAAATCCGCTACCGAGTCCTGCTCGCTCATGAGCTCGTACCGCCCCAGCAGCGCGCTTGTGCGATCCATCGTGCTCTCGCTGACAACGACCGTCGCGCTGACGGTCCTCCTGTCGAAGCCGCTGCCGGCCCAGATGGAAGTGCGGCAACGGCGCGCCGGAGAGGCGTGGACGGACGCGGAAGAGGAGTTCGAGACCGACCGCGATACGTTCACCTTCGCCCCCACGACGGCCGGTGCCGGCCGCACGATCACCGAAGCCTCGTATTCGTTCATCGACAACGCCACGGGCCCGGAAGCCCACAGCTTCCCGGAGCTCCTCGTCCGCCGCGGGATTGGCGAGCGCTTCGAGCTGCGAGTCGGAATCAATTACGAGGCCGGCGGGCCGGGACTGGCATCGGGCAACCAGGTCGGCGGCGAGGATCTCATCTCGGAAGAGGAGAGCCGGATGCTCTACGGGGCCAAGCTCGAGACGAGCGATCAAGCCGGGTGGATCCCGATGTCGGCGCTCATCGTTCAAGGCTTTACGCCGCTCTCCGGGCCGACCTACCAATCGACGATGATGATCGGCGAAGCGTGGGCCTGGCGCTTCGCCAACGGGTGGGAATGGCGATCGGGCATCCGCTACGGCACAGGCTGGGCCGAGGAGGACTTCTTCAACCAGTGGGCCCCCTCCACGGCCCTCAAGATCCCCCTCGGCGAGCGGTGGGAGGTGCACGCCGAATATTTCGGGATCATGTCGGACGGCAAGGAGAAGGCCATCAACGTCCAATACGGTAGCTGTGGCGGCCATGTCCTTCTCAACAAGGACCTCGAGCTTGGCCTCCGTCTCGGCTGGGGGCTCAACGAAACCTCGCCGAACTTCTTCGCCAACACCGGCTTCGGCTACCGCTACTAAAAGCCCCGCTGCCAACAATTTGCGGTGACGGCTCCCGTCGGGTAAGAGTGCTCGCTCAAGCCCCCTCCGCGCCAGCCAAGGACACCTCGATGACTCCGAGAATCCTCCTCACCACGACCTCCTTCCAAGACACCCCCGGCCCCCACCACGCGACGCTTGCTGCCACCGGCTGGGAGATTGTCACCGCCCGCGGACCGCTCTCCGAAGCCGACACTCTCGCGCTCGTCGGCGAGATCGACGGCTACCTCTGCGGCGACGACGCGATCACGCGGCAGGTCATCGAGAAGGCCTCGCCGCGGCTCAAAGTGCTCTCGAAGTACGGGATCGGCGTCGACAAGATCGACGTCGCCGCCTGCACCGCCAAGGGGATCCCGCTCCTGTTCACCCCCGGCGTCAACCACACGACCGTCGCCGAGCACTGCTTCCTCCTCATGCTGGCGCTCGAGAAGAATCTCCTCTTTCACACCGACTCGACCCGCACCGGCGGCTGGAAGCGGGCCACCGGCCACGAACTCATGGGTCAGACGATCGGGATCGTGGGGATGGGGCGGATCGGCAGGGAGGTGGCGATCCGGGCCCGGGCCTTCGGGATGCCGGTGGTGGGCTACGACCTCCACTGGGACGACGCCTTTGCCGCCGCCCATGGCATCAAGCGTGCCGCAGGCCTCGTCGATCTCTTCGGCCTCGCCGACATCGTCTCCCTCCACACGAATCTCACCCCCGAGACGCGCGACCTCATCCGCGCCGAGACGATCCGGCAGATGAAGCCGGGGGTGTTGATCGTGAATTGTGCCCGTGGCGAAATCGTCGATTCGGCCGACATGGCCGAGGCCCTGCGAAGCGGCCGCGTCCGCGGCTACGGCACCGACGTCCTCGATACCGAGCCGCCAGCAGCGGGCCATCCGCTCACGAACCTCCCCACCTGCCTCGTCACCCCGCATGTCGGCTCGCGCACCCACGAGAGCGTCCAGCGGCAGGCGATGGCGGCGGTGACCAATCTCCTCAATTGCATGCGCGGCGAGAAGCCACTGGCGCAGATCAACCCGGAAGTCCCGGTGAAGAAGGTCGTCTGAAGCCCCCCGTACCTCTCCCGCTCCCGGAGCCCACCAAGTCACCATGGCCGAGATCTTCCACGTCGTCCCCGTCGCGATCCACGAGCAGATCGTCGTCTCCGCCTACCGTCACCGCGGCTACACCGCCGACGAGGCCGAGAAGGCGGCCAGGCTCGCCACCGCCGCCACGACCCACGGCATCCGCACCCATAACGCGATCAAGGCCCTCCACCTCGATGAGCTGTTCGGCTCCCAGGCCGGCGGCTGCGTGCCCGGAGCCCAAGTCCGCAAGCTCCCGTCGCGATTCGACGCGACGGAAGTCTGGGACGGCAACAAGAAGCTCGGCCAGGCCGTTGCCTGGGACGCGATCGAACGCTGTATGGTGCTGGCCGATCGGCACGGCACCGGCACCGTCTCGGTCGACAACGCCTTCCACTATCTGTGGGGCGGCGGCTACGTCATGGAAGCCGCCCGCCGCGGCTACATCGCCTACACCAACTGCACCGCGTCGCTTGCGGAAGTGGTCCCATTCCGCGGCGTCCACCCGACGCTCGGCACCAATCCCCACTCTTGGGGCTTTCCCACGACCGACGCCATCGGATACCCAATCGTCATCGACTGGGCGACCTCCGTGATCGCGATGGGACGCGTCCAGCAGCTCAAGCGCGAAGGGAAGATGCTTCCTCCCGGCGCTGCCGTCGATCGCTCAGGCAAGCCGACGACCGATCCCGACGCCGCCGTGGCCCTTCTCCCCTTCGGCGATCACAAGGGCTACGGGCTGTCGCTGATCAACGAGATCGTAGCCGCTCTGATCGGTGGTTCGCTCCCCACGATCCGCAGCCGGGCGCCCGTCGCCGGCGAAAAGCAGGGCTGCGCCTTCTTCTTCCAGGTCATCCATCCCGAGGCGATCAGCGGCGCGGCGTTCCCGTTTGGCCGTTCGCAGAGCGACAACGTCAAGGCCGTCCTCGCCGACATCCTCGGCCACGGCAACTCCGGCTGCATGCTCCCCGGCCAGCTCGAGGCCGAGGCGGCCGAACGCACCTGTCGGGCTGGCGGGCTGCTTTTTTCAACCGCCGAGGTCGCCGCTCTCAATGAGCTTGCCCGAGAGGCGGGCGTCGCCGAAATCGATGCTGCCGCCCTGCCGACCGCCTGACTCTCCGATTCATCAATCGCTCACCCCCACTCAACACACCCCCCGAAGGAGCCTCCATGTCGCTGCCGATCAAGCCGAAGGACCGCTGCGGATTCGACTGCGTGTCACTCGGCGAAGTGATGCTCCGCCTCGATCCGGGCGAGGGGCGGATCCGCACCGCACGGCACTTCCAGGCCTGGGAAGGGGGAGGCGAATACAACGTCGCCCGTGGCCTGCGGAAGTGTTTTCAGCAGCGGACGGCGCTCGTCAGCGCCTTCGTTGACAACGAGGTCGGCCGGCTCATCGAAGATTTTATTTTTCAGGGGGGGGTGAACACCGATTTCGTCCAGTGGCGCGACGATGATGGCATTGGCCGCTCGGTCCGCAACGGTCTCAACTTCACCGAGCGCGGCTTCGGGGTCCGCGGGGCCGTCGGCGTGCCCGACCGCGGCAACACGGCTGCCAGCCAACTCAAGCCGGGCGATGTCGACTGGGAGAAGCTCTTCGGGGAAATTGGCGTCCGCTGGTTTCACACCGGCGGGATCTTCGCCGCCCTCTCCCCGTCGACAGCGGCCCTGACGATCGAGGCGGTCGAGGCCGCGAAGAAGCACGGCACGATCGTCTCCTACGACCTCAACTATCGCCCCAGCCTGTGGAAGAGCATCGGGGGGCTCGAGAAGGCACGCGACGTCAACCGCGCTATCGCCCGGCATGTCGACGTGATGATCGGCAACGAGGAAGACTTCACCGCTTCGCTCGGCTTCGAGGTGAAGGGGGTCGACCATACGATTTCGGCGATCGAGACCGACGCCTTCAAGGCGATGATCGAGACGGCCGTGAAGGAGTTCCCGAACTTCAAGGTGGCGGCGACGACGCTGCGGCGCGTCGTCTCGGCGACGAAGAACGACTGGTCGGCGATCCTCTGGCACGACGGCGTCTTCCACGACAGCCGCAAGTATCCCGATCTCGAGATCCTCGACCGGGTCGGCGGCGGCGACAGCTTCGCCAGCGGCCTCGTCTTCGGATTTCTCGAGTTCAACGATCCGCAGAAGGCCGTGGAATACGGTGCCGCCCACGGGGCCCTCGCCTCGACGACCCCCGGCGACACCTCGATGGCCACCCGCAAGGAAGTCGAGAAACAGATCAGCGGCGGCGGGGCCCGCGTGGTCCGGTGAGCGACGACGCTCGCTCGGAGAGCACGATTACCCGCCCGCGGCTTCGATCTCCACCCACGACCGGCAACCGCCATACGACTCCTGCCAGGGGAGCATGACGAGGGAAGGGAGGGGCGTGACGGTCACCTCGAGGACGTGGAGTTCGTCCTGCCAGCGGTGAAATCGCTCGTCGACGACGCTCTCCGCCCACACGTGGCGGTGGCGGAAGCGATCGAGGCCGCGGCGGTCGGTGATCCGGTGCGCGGCGCAGACGTCGGCCACGTGCGTGAACACGACCGTGCCCTCGGCAGGCCGGTCGTCGTCGATCCCCACGAGGAGGTCGCGGGCCTCTGGAATGAGGCTCTCTGCCGACTGGTGGAGAAACGTGGGGAGGAGGAGGAAGCGGGCGTGCTCGGGGCGAAAGGCCCCGCCAGGCTCGACGATCCCGCCCTTCCGGAGGATCACATCCTGCCGCCCCGACGCCAGTGCCCGGCAGATCGCTGCCCATTCCTTGAAGGCCGTGCGCACCGGGATGTCCCCGTGGACCGCCCCGGCATCGCCTTCCGTCATGATGTCACTTCTTCGCCGGCTTGCGGACATGAATCGCATCGGCGGTGAGTTGGATCACGGGGATTGCGAGTTTCGGGTCAAACACCCCCATGCCACTCACGACCACTTCCTGCCCCTTTTGAACCCCGAACAGCTTGCGGGCATCGAGCGGCAGCACCTTGCCATCCGCGCCGACAAACTGCACGGCGACCATCGGCGCATTCGCGGAGCGCTTCTTGCAGAAGGGGCAGTTGTCGGCGTCGTGGCCCGCTTTGCCGGCATGGTCGTCGGCGGGAATCTCTTGGAGAACGAACGACGCCTTGTTCTCGAGGAACGGCTCCATCCCCTTCGCCCCGATCCGCCCGGCGATGACGATCGCTTGCGGCCCCTTGGGGGCATCCTTGGAGAGAAGCGTCTCTTTGGCTGCGGTCGGCGTGAGGGGATCGACCGGCTCCTGCGGGAGAACGAGCTTGGCCCGGACGGCGGCGGCATCGGTCTGCGCGCTCGCCATCTGTCCTGCCGCCCCGACGGCGGCGGCCACCAGTCCCCCGACGACGATTCTTCGACGGTTCATGAAACCACGCATGAAAAAGTCCTCCCTGATTCCCCAGCCACCGCCACCTGACCCGATGGCGTTCGAGCATCTCCCGCCTGTGCTCTTCGTCACTTGGCGACGGCGCCCTTCAACGTCTTCATCCCCGCTTCGATCCCGGCGGCCTCTTCGCTCCACACCTTCGTCAGATCTTCGGTGCCGTGGATGGCGACGTCGATCTTGTCGAAGGCGGTAAACAGTGCTTCACTCGCCGCGATCACGGCCGTCTCGACCTCGGCCGGGAGCTTCGCTTCCTTCGCCAGCCCCTCCACATCGCCGAGGAAATGGCCAAGCTCATGGACCGGGGCATCGGCCTTCTCGCGGACGTTCGCTTCCATTCCCTCCTTGACGACGGCGACGAGCTTGTCGAGCTCGCCAACGAGTTCGGCGAGCGTCTCGGGGTGATGGTGGTCGTGGGCCTCCCCTCCGTCGGCCGGCGTCGCCTCGGCCTTGTCGCCATCGTGGGAGCCATGGTCGTGGCCGTCATGATCATGCCCGGCGTGATCGTGATCGTCGTGGGCGCCCTTGGCAGCCGGCAGCGCCGGGCCGACGTCGGCCCCCTTCTTGGCGACGGTCGCCGGGGGCGCCGAGCCGCTGCAGCCGACGAGGAGCAGCCCACCGAGGAAGAGGACAGGGGACAGGGCAAGCGCGAGGCGGGGCATGGGATCTCTCCGGGCAGCAGATATTGGCGACGGTGGGCGTCGACGCGCCCTCTTCAAAAGGAGGATACCGCTTCTCCCGGCGGGCTGCCAATCGACGGCGGCCCGGCCGCGAGGGGGTCGGCGACAAGACAGACCAGCGCATGCGGCGGGAGCTCGAGCGTTGCCCCCGGCTCCACCAGCGGGCCCCGGGCCCCGCTGTGAACATCGAAGGGCGACGGCTCACGGGTGTCGAGAAACAGCCGCCACGGCAAAGCCGCGACGTGCGGCGCCTGCGGAAGGCGAAACGCCCGCGGCTCGCTGCCGGCATGGAGGAGAATGAGGACGTGCCGCGGGATCCCGGCCACCGGATCGGGCGTCGCTGTCGGGGACCGTGGCTCGCCGGCCGCGGCAAAGAAACAGCTCAGGCTCGCGCCGACCGTCCCCCAGTCGACCGGCCCTCCGTCGGCCGAAAACCACTCGACGTCGGGCATCGCCCCTCCCGCTTCGCCGGCACCGCGGAGGAAGGTCCGCCGGCGGAGCGTCGGATTGCCGCGCCGGAAGCGGATGATCTCGCGGACGAAGCGGAGGAGATCGGCGTTGGTCTCGACAAGCGACCAATCAAACCACGACACCGGCGTGTCTTGGCACCAGGCATTGTTGTTGCCCCCCTGCGTCCTCTCGACTTCGTCCCCCGCCACGAGCATCGGCACCCCCTGCGAAAGCAACAGCGTGGCGAGGAGATTCCGCACCTGCCGGGCGCGGATGGCGGCGATTCCGGCGTCGGTCGTGGGCCCTTCGACGCCGTAGTTGTCGGAGAAGTTGTTGTTGTCGCCGTCGCGGTTCCCCTCGCCGTTGGCCTCGTTGTGCTTCTCGCGGTAGGC
>CAMARC010000175.1 GCA_945860405.1 Candidatus Kuenenia stuttgartensis
GCCGGCGTCGAGCGAGCGGAGGCCATGGATGGCCGGAGAGAGCGTCCGGTGGGAGGGAGCGGGTCTCCCCGACCGGACTCGGAGATGGTTCGTTGGGTTTGGCGGACGGCACGCGAAGGAAACAAGCCATGAAGGTCGGGATCATCGGTGGTGGTGGGATCGTCGGTTCGTCGGCCGGCTTCGCGCTCCAGCTCGGGGGCATCGTCCACGAGATCGTCCTCGTCGATGCCAATGCGGATCTGGCGGACGGCCAGGCGCTCGACATGCTCCACGGCACAGCGGCGATCGCCGACCAGGTGATCCGGGCCGGCGGCTACGCCGATCTGGCCGACGCGGACGTGATCTGCATCACGGCCGGACTTCGGCGCAAGCCCGACGAGAGCCGGCTGGCGCTCATCAATCGCAACGTCGAGCTTTTCCGTTCGATCCTCGCCACGATCCAGCAAGCGGGCCACAAGTCCGACTGCATCGTGCTTGTCGTCTCCAATCCGGTCGACATCCTCACGTACCTCGCCGACAAGGAGCTCGAGCTTCCCAAGGGCCGGGTCATCGGCCTCGGCACACTCCTCGACACGCTCCGCTTTCGCAGCTTGTTGGCGATGAACCTCGGCGCTCCGGCGACGCAGGTTCAAGCGATGATCCTCGGCGAGCATGGCGACAGCATGGTGCCGGTGTGGAGCAGCGCCTCGATCGCCGGATTGCCGCTGGAAAAGTGGCCCGGCTACACCCCGAAGCTGGGGGCCGACGTCTTCCAGCGGGCGAAGACGAGCGGCGCCGAGATGATCAAGAAGAAGACGGGGGCTGGCTTTGCCGTCGGCGTCTCGATCGCCGAGGTGATCCACGCGATCGCGCTCGACAGCAAGAAGGTGCTGCCGGTGTCGACGGTGTTTGCCGGAAGCGGCCCGGCGGCAGCCTACGGGCTCCGCGACGTGGCGATCTCGGTGCCGACGCAGGTCGGTCGGGCCGGCGCCGAAAAGATCCTCGAGATCGAGATCTGGCCGAAGGAACTCCAGGCACTGCAGCGTTCGGCCGGCGTTCTCCGCGACACCCTCGCGTCGGTGTTCGGCGGCAAGCTTGCCTGACGCCTCGGGCTCGGCCGGTGGTAGACAAGCCCCGGTGCCCCGCCGCGGACTAGACTGTCCGCCGGTACCATGGGAGTTCCGTGGACCCATGGTCCACGGAGACTCGCCGTCATGGCCCGACTGCATGGTCTGCTTCTCTCGCCTCTCTTCGCGGCGCTCTCCCTGCTGATCCTGGCGCCGATCCCGGCCGATGAGCCGGCGGCCGACACGGTGACCAAGCCGATCGCCGGTTGGCGACATGCCGGCCACGTCTGGCTCCTGACAGATTCCGAGGGGGCTGACCTCCCCGCCGACGCGATCCTCCACGACGTGCCCGTCGTCGTCCGCCTTGACGACGAGTTTTTCGATTTTGCCGCGGCGCAGCCGCGCGGTGAGGATCTCCGCCTCACGTCCGATGCGGGAGAAGTGCTCCCCCACGAGATCGAGTCGTGGGACCGGGAATCGGGGCGGGCAACCGTCTGGGTGCGCGTCCCGGAGATCCGCGGCCAGGCCCGGCAGCGGCTCACGCTCCATTGGGGGAATCCTGACGCCCCCGCTATCTCCGACGGCGCTGCCGTCTTCAATGCCGCCAATGGCCACGTCGCCGTCTTCCATATGGACAGACCAGTGCGCGACGCAACCGGCGGAGTCGAGACGCGCGACACCGGCACGGAGACGGCAGAGGGAATTGTCGGCCCGGCTCGGCATTTCCCTGGCGGGAAGGGGGTGTTCTGTGGTGACACGATTCCCACGCTGCCGTCGGGCTGTTCCGATCACACCACACAGGCCTGGTTCCGATCGGAGGTCTCCAATGGCCGCGTCTTCGGCTGGGGCAACGAGGCGGCGCAGGGAAAGGTGATCATGAACTTCCGTAGCCCTCCCCACGCCCGGATGGAGTGCTACTTTTCCGGCGCCGATGTCGCCGGGGAGACGCGGCTGGCCAAGTCTGCATGGGTCCATGTCGTCCACACCTACACCAAAGGGGAGTCGCTCCTCTACGTCAACGGCGTCCTCGACGGCACGACGCGGACCGACTCGGCTCCTTTGAAGATCGCGACCCCGGCGCGGATGTGGATCGGCGGCTGGTACGACCAATACGACTTCGCCGGAGACGTCGACGAGGTGCGCGTGTCGAACGTCGTCCGCTCTCCGGCCTGGGCGAAGCTCGACTACGAAAACCAAAAACCGCTCCAGACCCTCGTCGGCCACCTCGTGCAACCGGGAGACGATTTCGCCGTCTCACGATCGACGCTCGATCTCGCCGAAGGGACGCGGGGCAGCGTCACCGCCCGGGCCGGCAGGGCGCTCAAGGTTTCCTGGATCCTCGGCCGCGACGGCGAGGAGCGGGTCGTAGCCACCGACACGCTTCACTACGACTTCGACGCCGGCAGGGTGACGGGGGACGAGCAGGCCATGCTCAAGTTCCGTGCCGTGTATCCGGACGGCGCGAAGACCATCGACATCCCGATCACGATCCGCGAGGCGATCCCCGATCCCGTCTTCACGCTCGAGGCCCCCGCCACCTGGGACGGCCGGGAGCCGATCCGGGTCGTTCCCCGGATCGCCAATC
The DNA here is from genome assembly GCA_945860405.1 of Candidatus Kuenenia stuttgartensis. Lineage (GTDB taxonomy): Bacteria > Planctomycetota > Planctomycetia > Pirellulales > UBA1268 > QWOP01. The sequence continues at coordinate 2,632 of CAMARC010000175.1, forward strand.
GCGCGGCGCTCGAGGCCGCAGGTGTCGCTGCGCTCGACGTCCACTGGCAATCGGAAGGGCCGGCGCTCGTCACCAAGGAGGCCCCGGATAGCCTCCTCCTCGAGCGGAGCCAGAACAGTGGCCGGCTCACGGTGACGGCCCGGATCGACAATGGTGGCACGCCCGTCGTCGTGACGACGGAGATCCTCGTCACCGAGCCGGCCACCGATCCCTGGGTCGAGGCCCCCGTGGACGCCGACGCCGACGAGCTGCCGGTCGATCGGCAGTTCTTTGCCCGCAATGACCAGAATGTCGGCACGCTCCATCTCCGCGGCCGACTCGACGCCCCGGCCGAGAGCGTGTACCTCGATCTTTTCGCCGACGGCGCGATCGTCGATTCCCGTTCGCTGGTCCCCGGCGAGTCTCGCCGCTACGCCTTCGCCATCCCGCTCAGGCCGGGGCTCATTCGCTACCGGGTCGAGTGTGGCTTGGTGCGCGACGGAAAGAAGATGGTCCTCCACACCGCCGACGATCTCCTCTGCGGCGACGCCTTCCTGATGGACGGCCAGTCGAACACGGTGGCGAGCGACTGGGGCGCTGACAAGGTCGACGATAGCCCGCAGTCCCGAGGCCGCAGTTGGATCCGGAGCTACGGCGCGATGGAGGGGAGCCTCGAGCCGGGGTGGGGCGACGCGGTACGGAGGGAGGGGGGAAAGCACCAGATCGGATATTGGGGGATCGATCTCGCCCGCCATCTCGTTGACACCCACAAGATCCCGATCTGCGTCCTCAACGGCGCTGTCGGCGGCACGCGGATCGACCAGCACCTCCCCGACCCTGCCGATCGCACAAACCCGGCGACGATCTACGGCCGGCTCCTCGCCCGGGTGCGGGCCGCCCGGCTCACTCACGGCATCCGGGCCGTCTTCTGGCATCAAGGGGAGGCCGATCAGGGGGCCGACGGCCCCGATGGCGGCTACGGGAGCGAGACCTACCGGCAAAACTTTCACGCCCTTGCAGCGCATTGGCAACGCGACATGCCGAACCTCGGCCACACCTTCCTCTTTCAGATCTGGCCCAATGCCTGCAGCCAGGGGGGCACTCCTGCCAGCGACCGGCTCCGCGACATCCAGCGGACCCTTCCCCGCGACTTCGCACGGATGTCGGTGATGTCGACGCTTGGCATCCGCCCCGAAGGGGGCTGCCATTACCCGGCAGCGGGCTACGCGGAGATGGCCCGACTGATGGCACCCCTCGTCGACCAGGCCTGTTACGGCACGGTATTCGCGGAGCCGGTAACGGCGCCTGATCTGATCTCAGCCCAGTACGCTGACGACAGCCGCGGGGAGATCATCCTTGTATTCGGCCAGCCGATCGACTGGGACGATGCGACGGCGTCGGAGCTTCGCCTCGATGGCGAGCCGGGGAGAATCCGCTCGGGCCGCGCTGCCGGCGCGATGCTCCGGCTCGCCGTGGCCCCGGGCTGCGACGCCAAGACGATCACCTATCTTGTCGACCGACAGTGGCATCCCAACCGCGTCCTCCGTGGCAGCAACGGGATCGCCGCTCTCACTTTCCATGCCGTGCCGATTCTCCCCCCTCCCGCGCAGGCCCCATCCCCATGAACCGTCTCCGCTTCGCCGGCTTCATCGTCCCCCTCCTGCTCGTTGGCCTGCTGCTCGTTGCCGCAGCAGCCCCGCTTCCGGCCGCCGACCCTGCTCCCCCCAACGTCGTCATCCTCTATGCCGACGACATGGGCTACGGCGACCTGGGGGCCAACAACCCCGACTCGAAAATCCCCACCCCGCACCTCGATCGATTGGCGAGCGAAGGTACCCGGTTTACCGACGCCCACAGTTCGTCGGGGGTCTGCACGCCGAGCCGCTATGCGCTCCTTCATGGCCGCTATCACTGGCGGAAGTTCCACGGGATCGTGCAATCGTTCGACCAGCCGATCCTCGACGCCGAGCGGACGACACTCGCCGAACTCCTCCGCGGCCGTGGCTACGCTACCGCAGCCTTCGGGAAGTGGCATCTCGGCTGGGACTGGGAGGCGATCCGCCGGGACGGTGCCACGCCTCGGGTCGAGGGAAAAAACAAAATCTTTGCTGCCGCCGATTACGACTGGCGGCGGAAGATCCCGGGGGGCCCGCTCGCCCATGGCTTCGATCGTTACTTCGGCGACGACGTTCCCAATTTTCCCCCCTACGCCTGGTTCGAGGACGATCGGATCCCCGTCGCGCCGACGGTCGACCTCGTCACGACCGGAGAGCCCCCCGAGGGGAACTGGGAATGCCGCCCCGGCCCGAGTGTTCCTGGCTGGGACTTCCACGCCGTCATGCCGACGCTCACCGACCGGGCCGTGGCCTGGATCGAGCAACAGACCCCCGACCGACCCTTCTTCCTCTACTTCCCCTTCACCTCCCCCCACGCGCCGATCCTGCCGACGGAAGCCTTCAAGGGCCGCTCGGCTGCCGGCCCCTACGGGGATTTTCTCGCCCAGACCGACGACACCGTCGGCAGGGTGCTCGACGCGCTCCAAGCTCGGGGATTGGCCGCCAACACGCTGGTGATCTTCACCTCCGACAACGGCCCGGAACGCTACGCCTACGAGCGGACGCGGGCCTTCGGCCACCGCAGCATGGGCCCCCTTCGAGGGCTGAAACGCGATCTCTGGGAGGGGGGGCATCGGGTGCCGATGATCGTCCGCTATCCGGGGCATGTGCCCGCCGGAAGGGTGGCCGACGGCCTCCTCAGCCAAGTTGATCTCTACGCCACGATCGCCGCAGCGGTCGGGGCAGAGATCCCGGCAGACTCGGCCGAGGACAGCCTCGATCAGCTTGCCTGGTTCGAAGGAAAGGCCCCGTCCGCCCGCCGCGAGATCGTTCACAACACCCACGCCGACGGCTACGCCCTCCGCCAGGACGACTGGATCCTGATCGACGCGCCGTCCGGTGGGATTTCGGAGATCCCTGCCTGGTACCGCGAAGCCGAAGCGATCCCGACAGACGCCCGCCCCGGCGAGCTTTACAACCTCCGCATCGATCTCGGCGAGCGTCACAATCGCTTCGCCTCCGAACCAGACCGTGTCGCGGCGATGAAACAACGCCTCGACACGATGCTCGGCCGCTGACGCCAGTCACATTCAGCGCCGGTTCAGCGGACTTCGGCGCGGATCGTGAAGGAAGCCTCGAGAGCGTCACCGGCCGCCAGCGCGATCACACCGCTCTCGGCCTCGCCGGCAGCGAGGCGATTGACGCCGTCGTTGGCATTGGCCGCCGGTTCGATCGCGAGTACCGGCCGATCCTCCGGGCCGAAGCAGACAAGATGCGTGACGTTCGGCGAGCAGGCGTAGGTCAGCGTCACGCCGCTCTCGGGCCACTGGATCGTCGCGTTCCCATCGAAGCCGGCGAAGCAGGCGTCGATCCGCCGGCTGAGTTCGCGGGGCGTGGAGAAGTCGAGGTCGGCGGGCACCGGCTCAGGTGGCCCATCCGGGAGCCCATCGGCATCGGTGTCGGGATGGATCCGCGGCGCAGTGAACTGCAGCAAGACCGGCTCACCGTCGCGCGTGAGCCAGCGGCGGTAGTACGGATGCCAGCCGAAGCCGGCCGGCATCGTTGTCTCCCCCCGGTTCTCGAGTCTCAACGTCTGCTCGACCTTGTCGCCGCGGAGCGTGATCACGACGGTCGCGTGAACAGGCCACGGCCAGTTGAAGTCTGGCACTTCGGCGGAATCGAAGGCGAGGACGAGGCTCGACGCGGTCTGCTCAACGACCTTCCAGGGCCGGGTGCGGACGTCGCCGTGAATAGCGTGGTTTTTGGCGCTCGCGAGTTGATAATCGCGCCCCGCGAACACGAAGCGACCGTCACGGATCCGGTTTGAGTAGGGCAGCATGAGCCAGCTCGATCCCCGCGAGCCGGGATCGGGCATGAGGTCGAGCCACTCCTCTCCCCGCTTCACGCCCATCGCAAGCAGGCTTCCGCCGCGGGCCGGGCTGACGACAACGCGGAGGCTCTCGGAGCGGAGCTCGATCGGCGCGACCTCCTCGGCGGCCCCTCGCGGGGCCATGGCCCACACCCCCGCCAGCACGATCACGGCCGCAAAGGCATGCCGGAGGATTCTCGGGGCGGAGGACAATGTCACTCGAGCTTTTCCTTGTCCATCTCGAGCTGCAGATCGGGGATCCCCTTGTCGGTGACGATCACGCGCCACGGCGACTTCTGCCCGATGAGATTCTGGTTCACAAGCCCGCCGCCTGGTGCATCGAGGGGGATGCTGATCTGCACCGAGTAGTTCCCGGGAAGGACACCCTTCGTCCCCTTGAAGGAATACATCTCGAACCGGCCGTCCGCGTTCGTCGAGCCGATGAAGCACTGGGCCGCGATGTCGTCGGCAACGAGATTGACGCCGACGCCCTCGCACGGCTGGCCACCACGGGTGAGGCGACCGGCCACGGGCACTTCTCCCTTGTTCGCTGAACAACCGGCCGCCATCAGGCAGACAAGGGCGAGCATGAAACCACGAACCATGACAGGGATCCTCGAGCGGGGAGGTGTGGGGGAAACGATGCGGAAGGGGGTGGAATCGACCGAAAGAGGAAAAAAAGAACCCCGACCCCGGCGCTACGCCGGGGCCGGGGCCTGATTGTCGCGATCAGCGGCTGAGGACGTTTTCGGGCACCACCGTGCCATCGTTGATGTCGACCAGCGCCGTGATCACCGTTCCGACCTGAACCGACGTCACCGAGCCATCGGCGAGGCCGATCGTGGCCCCACCCGGGTGAGGCGTGCCCCAGTGGCCACGGAAACTGTTCCAGCCAATGCCGTCGCAGCGTTGGTCCTGGAAGACGTTCTGCGTGGCACACACGCCACCGGATTGCAAGGCCCGCGTCGTCTCGACACCGCCCGCGAAGGCCCCGTCGCGGTAGGAGAGGCAACCGGAGTTGTACATCCGGGTGTCCATCGAGATCTCGCCAACCAGGAGCGTGTAGCTGGAGCCGTCGCTGAGGTCGGCCAAGCGGACCGGCCGGCTGACGTCATACGTGCCATACCGCTGATAGCCACGGTTCCGCGGCCAGTTAAAGTCCTTGTCACCCGCCGTGGCGATCTTCGAAACAATCTGCGACTGGCTCGACGTGCCGGCGATGCCGTGATCGGGTGTCAC
>CAMARC010000176.1 GCA_945860405.1 Candidatus Kuenenia stuttgartensis
CCCCCCCCATTCCAGGCGCCCTCAGAGGAGGGCTGGCTCCCGCTCCTGAAACGGCCAGGAGGCTTTGTCGACCACCTGGTAGATCGTCTTTGCGCAGCGGAAGCCGAGCCGCCGATAGAGGCTGACGGCCCGGACGTTGTCGGCCGTAACTTCGAGGGTCGCCCGGGGGAGGCTCTGCTCGGTAAATCCACGCACGGCCGCGGCTATTAAGCACGACCCGAGGCCGAGGCCACGGTGCCCCGGCACGACCCCGATGTTTTGGATCGATCCGGCGCCGCTTGAGTCAATCACCCCCTGGATCGTTCCGCACCACTCCACCTCGGCCGGTCGCGCGACGTGAGCATCGGGCCCGAGTCCGGCGGGAACGGGGCGCGAGCGGGCGATCAGCCAGGTTGCGCCGGGGAGAAATCCCCCCTTGCCGCGAATCTCCCGCATCAGCCGCCGGCAGCCTTCGAGGTCGCCCAGGCAGGGGAAAACAACGGCATCGATCTCGCTGCGAAACGAGCGAAACTTCGTTCGGGCGTGGGCATCGATGAGCCCTTCGTGCCAGGGCACGAGCCGGTAACCGGGGGGCAGGTCGTCTGCCAGGCCGGTCAGGGAGGTGCCGTCGGAGAGGCGCGAGGTCGGGAAACCTCCGGCCCCGAGGGCTAGGTCCATCCGGAATCGTTTGAAGTAAGCCGAGTCCATCCGCTTTTCTCCCCGCTCTTCCCAGACGATAGGACGCTTCGCCGAGGTGGTCAACGCGCCGGTTGCCGCGATCGATGTTCCGGGGATGCCAGGAAGGGCCGGCGGCAGCGGCGGAAGGGGCAAAATCGGCGGTGATGGCGGGGCGGATTGGTCCGCTTCGTACGGTGACGGTAGACTGGCGAAGAAGATTTTGGGCACTCAAAGATTGTTTTTTGAGAGATCAAAAAAATGAGCCTCTCGTCGCTGATGCCAGCTCTTGTGTCGCGCCTCGGCGTGGCTCTTGCCCCGTTCGTCGCCCCGTTCCTCGCGCTCATCCTGACGCTGGTCCCAGCGCCGGGGCAGGGGCACTGCGATGCCGCCGATCGTCCCCTCCGCGGCGTGGCCACGACGACGGTGGTGGCGGATCTCGTCCGCCAGATCGCCGGCGATCGAGTCGACGTCGACTGCTTGTTGGCGGCGGGGATCGATCCCCACACCTACAAAGCCACCCCACGCGACGCCGACCGGCTCGCCCGGGCCGATCTCGTCGTCGCCTCGGGGCTCCATCTCGAGGGAAAGCTTGCCGATCTTCTCGAGCGACTCTCGCGGCGCGTGCCGGTGATCGCCGTGGCCGATGCGATTCCCGCCAGTCGCCTCCTCGATGCCGGAGCGGGGTTGCACGACCCCCATGTGTGGTTCGATGCCGAGCTTTGGAGCCTCGGGGTTCCGGCGGTCGCGGAACGGTTGGCGCAGCTCGACCCGCCCTACGCCGAGGCCTACCGCGAGGCGGGGCGGGACTATGCGGAGCGGCTTATCGCTCTCGACGGGGAGCTCCGCGAGTCGCTCGCGGAGATTCCGCTCGAACGCCGCGTGATGGTGACGGCCCACGACGCCTTCCGCTATTTCGGTCGGGCGTACGGGATCGAGGTCGTGGGGATCCAGGGAACGAGCACCGAGGCGGAGGCCGGCCTCGGCGACATCAATCGTCTCGTCGATCTCGTCGTCACGCGGAGGCTCCCGGCAGTGTTTGTGGAGACGAGCGTCTCCGACCGGAACGTCACGGCGCTCCGCGAGGGGGCCGGGGCCCGGGGCCACACCGTCGGGCTCGGCGGGCGGCTCTACTCCGATTCCCTCGACGCCCCGGGAAGTGGGGCGGGCACGCTTGAAGAAGCCCTGCGGGCGAATGTGGCGACGATCGTGTCGGCCCTCGCCAAGCCTCAGCCTGTCCGGTCGGGATCGAAATGAGCGTGCGATTGGAATGACGATGTCGACCACCTCCGCCGGCCTCGAGTTTCATGATGTCACGGTGGCCTATGGCCGCAGGCCCGTGCTTTGGAATGTCGACCTCACCGTGCCGGGGGCCTGCCTGTTCGGGATCATCGGCCCCAACGGCGCCGGGAAGAGCACGCTCCTCAAAGCGGCGCTGGGACTTGTGCCCTTGGCCGGCGGGGAGGTGCGGATCCTCGGCGCGCCGCTCGAGCAGGTCCGCGGCCGCGTCGGGTATGTGCCCCAGCGGGAATCGGTCGACTGGGACTTCCCGGTGACCGTCACCGACGTCGTCCTCATGGGGACCTACGCCCGGCTCGGCTGGCTGCGGCGGCCCGGCCCGCGCGAGCGGAGCTTGGCGGCCGAATGCCTCGACCGCGTCGGCCTCGCCGATGTCGCCGACCGTCAGATCGGCCGACTGTCGGGGGGGCAGCAGCAGCGCGTTTTCCTGGCGCGGGCGCTGGCCCAACAGGCCGACGTCTACTTCCTCGACGAGCCGATGGCGGGGGTCGATGCCCGATCGCAGGAGCGGATCTTCCGGGTCCTCTCCGACCTCCGTGCCGAGGGGCGGCTGGTCGTCATCGTCCACCATGATCTCCGCAGCGTCGCCGAGTGGTTCGACGCGGTCGCGCTGATCGACATGCGCCTCGTCGCCACCGGGCCGGTGGCCGAGGTGCTGACGCCGGAGAATCTGCGACGGACGTACGCCGGCCGGCTCGATGTCCTCGACGAGATCGGGCGGGCCGTCGCCGAAGGGGGAAGGACGCCGTGATCCTCACCGTTGCCGAGATGTCGTTTCCCACCGGTTGGATCCCTCCTTACAACACGCTCGTCGTCGCCGCCGGCGTGGCGTCGGTGGGATTCGCGGCCGGCGTCGTCGGCTGTTTCGCCGTGCTCCGCCGCCGCGCCCTCGCCGGCGACGCAGCGGCCCACGCCACCCTCCTCGGCGTCGGCCTCGCCTTTCTCCTCGGCGGCGGGCGGCGCGACCTGCCGCTCCTCCTTGGCGGAGCGCTGTCGACGGCGATCGCGGCGCTTCTGGCGCTCGTGCTCATCGGTCGCTGGACGCGGACGCGCGACGATGCCGCCACCGCGATCGTTCTCGGTGTGTCGTTCGGCGCCGGGATCACGCTCCTCTCGGGGATCTCCGCCCGCGGCATTCCCGGGAGCGCCGGGCTCGAGCAATTCCTCCTCGGCCACACCGCCGGACTGACCGCCGCCGACGCCATGATCCTCGGTGCCCTGTCGCTCCTCACGGTCGCCCTGGTAGCGCTGTTCCTCAAGGAATCGACCCTGGTGGCCTTCGATCCCCTGTTTGCCGCGGCGAGTGGCTGGCCGGTGACGCTCATCGATTACGCGCTGGTGGTTCTCGTGGCGGTGATGGTCGTCGTCGGGCTGCCGGCGGCCGGGGCGGTGCTCGTGACCGCCCTGGTCGTGATCCCGCCGGTGACGGCGCGGCAATGGACCGACTCGGTCGGGGTGATGCTTCCGCTGGCCGGCCTGTTCGGGCTCGTCGCGGCGCTCTCCGGCGTGGCGGTGAGCAGTGCCGTGCCACGGATGCCGACCGGGCCGCTGGTCGTGATCGCCGCCTCCATCCTCCTCACGATCTCGCTCCTCATCGCTCCGCGGCGCGGCGGGCTCGCCCGTTGGCTGCGGTCTCGGCGGACGGTGGCCGCGTGGGCCGAGGGGCGGCTCCTCGAGGTGGCCCTGCGGCTCGAGGCCCAGGGGCCCTTCACCCGGGAGCAGCTCCTCGCCAAGGCGCCGGGCGTCGCGGCCGACAGCGCCTTCAAGCGGCTCGTCCGCTCGGCGGCCATTGAGCCGGTGGTGACACGCGCCGGCACCGATGCCTGGCGGCTTGCGGTGTGGGGGCGGGAGTTGGCCGCCGAGCGGTCGCGCCGGCTCGCGGCCTGGACGGAGGTGCTCGAGGTCGCACGGGAGGATGCCCGTGGGCATCTCACGATCGACGTCCCCTCGCCGGAGGCGATCCTCGGCGCGGCGCGGATGAAGGCGATCCGCGAATCGGCCGCCGCGGCCCGCAGCGCCTCGGGCCCGGGCTGAGCGGGGCATGTCTTGAGCGAGGCATCTTCATGATGGAGTTCGACAGCACCCACCTGTGGATGCACTTCTGGGCGATCGCCACGGCGGCCACCGTGTCGGCGGGCTGTGCGCTCGTCGGTTCGTTCCTCGTCGTCCGGCGGTTGAGCCTCCTCGGCGATGCGATCAGCCATGCGGTGCTCCCCGGCATCGTCTTGGCCGTGCTGGCCGGTGGCCGGCCGGGCGGGGCGGGGGTGTTTCTCGGCGCCGTCGTCGCGGCGCTGGTGACGGTGTGGCTCACGAATCTCCTCGGCACCCATGCGGGGCTCGCCGAAGACGCCGGCGCGGGCGTCGCCTTCACGACCCTGTTTGCGATCGGCGTGGTGCTCGTCTCGGCCTTGGCCTCACGGGTCGACATCGATCCGGGGTGTGTCCTCTACGGGATCCTCGAGCTTGTCCCCTTCGACACCGTCCCGATCCTTGGGCTCGAGGTGCCGCGGGCGCTGTTGGCTGCGGCGACCGTCCTTGTCGTCCTCGTGGTCGCGGCGGCCCTCTGCTGGAAGGAGCTCGTGTTCACCGCCTTCGACCCAGCCGCCGCCCGCGCTGCGGGGCTGCCGGTCGGCCTCGTCTCGGCCGGCCTCCTTGTCGCCACGAGCCTGGCGACGGTGGCGAGCTTCGAGGCGGTTGGCGCGATCCTCGTCGTGGCGATGCTCGCCGTCCCCGCGGCGGCAGCCGAGCTCCTCGTCCGCCGCTTCCACCGCATGCTCTTGGTCGCGGTGGCCCTCGGTGTGGCGGGGAGCATCGTCGGGTATCTCGCCGCCTGGCACTTCAATACCAACGCCGCCGGGATGATCGCCGTCGTTCTCGGGATCGAGTATCTGCTCGCGGCGCTTTGGGCGCCGGGGGATGGAATCGTGGCGCGGGTGGTGAGCCGTGAGTCGCTCCGCTGGCGCGTGGCCTGCGAGGATCGGCTCGCGAGCTTGTGGCGCGCGGAGGAGGGGGATGCGGCGGCCCTTGCCCCCCGGACGCTCCTCGATCGGCTCGCGCAGGCCCGGCTCGTCTTCGGAGGTCGGATCGTCCCGGGCCGTGCCGGGGGGTTGACCGACATCGGCCGTGAGGAGGCGCGGGTCATCGTCCGCTCCCACCGCCTCTGGGAGGCGTGGCTGGGGCGCCACGTCGCCCTGCCGTTGGATCATCTCCATCCCCCGGCGGAATGGATCGAGCACCATCTCGGGGCCGAGGTTCGGGGGCGGATCGCCGCCGACCTCGAAGGAGACGAAGGCGACCCGCACGGCCGTGACATTCCCCCCGAGGAGTTTCCCCGGCGCCCGGCCGAGCCGCCGGCACGCTGAAACGGCGCCGCGCGGCGTTACGCCACCGGCAGCATCGCCCGGAGCGCGGCCAGGTTTTTCCGGTCGATGGCGGGATCGACCTTCCCGTCGGCCCCCTCCTTCGGCGTCTCGAGGATCACCGGGACGGCGGCCAGACGCGGATCGTTCATGAGGAGCCTGAATGCTTCCGGGCCGATCTCTCCTTCGCCGATCGCCTCGTGACGATCGACCCGGGAGCCGAACGGCTTCTTCGAATCATTGGCGTGGATGACCTTCAGCCGCGCAAGTCCGATGAGGTGGTCGAAGGCGGTGAGCGTGGCGTCGAGCTCGGCAGCGGGCGCGAGGGAATAGCCGGCAGCGAAGACGTGGCAGGTGTCGAGGCAGACGCCGATCCGCTTGCCACACTGGCCGGTGGCGTCGATGACGGCGAGCATCGCGGCGATCTCGTCGAAGGTGTCGCCGAGGCAGGAGCCTTGCCCGGCGGTGGTCTCGATGAGGATTCCGGCGCGGAGCGACGGAGTCTTCTCGAGGGCCGCGGCGATCCCCGCGGCCGCGCGGGCCACGGCGACGGGCCGGGCTTGAGCGCCGGCGGCCCCCGGGTGAGCGACGACCCAGGTGATCCCCAGTTGTTCGGCGCGCTCGAGCTCGAGGACGAGCCCGGCGATCGATTTGTCGCGGAGCGTGTCATCGGCCGACGCCGGATTGATGAGATACGAGTCGTGGACGACGACGCACGCCAGCCCGGCCGCGCTCACGGCCGCCCGGAAGGCCTCGGCTTCCGCTGGGGAGATCGGGGCCGCGTCCCAGCGGTTGACGTTGCGGGTGAAGATCTGAAGGCAGTGGCAGCCGGTCTCGACGGCCCGATCGACCGCCTTGGGGAGGCCACCGGCGACCGACTGATGGGCCCCGAGGAGCCGCGTGGGGAGCCCGGCAGGCAGCGGAGCCGGCGAGGCGAGAGTCGATCGGGCGGCGGGGATCGCGGTGGGCTTGCGAGGCATGGTGTGGCCGGACTCGATCCGGGGCCAGAAGGGTGTGGAGGAGGTTTCCGCCGCTGGATGCGGCGGCGGTTGACTCAGGAAACCGTCAGCGTTTCCTGCGGTCGACCGGGTGGAAAAAGGTCGGGGATGACTTTTCACACCGACATCAAGAGGTGTCCGGCGGGCGCCCACAGGCGCCCGGATCGGGGGAAGTGCTGCCGACGAGCGAATGATTTTGACGGATTTCCCCGCCGTCGTACACTTGCAGCGCTCAAACCTCCTGGAGGCGTCGACGTGGGAAACGCGGTCTGGTTCGTCGTCACCGTGGGGGTGGCTGCCCTGGCAGGGGTCGCCACGTCGCTCGCCATGCGCCCCATCCGTCTGGCCCGTCTGGCCGAAAAGCTCGCCCGCGCCCAGCGCGACTTCCATCGCCAGCGCGAGCAACTCGAGGCGAAGTTCATCGACCGTGCTGCCGGCACAGGAAAGCCCCGCGGGCTCCGCTGGAGCGACGTCGACTTCGACGACGACGTCCTCTACGTCCGCGAGCGGCGCACCGGCTGCCTCAAGGCACTGGTGGCGATCGAAGTGTCGTTTGAGGCGATCGAAGGAGGCGGGATGGAGGAGGTCGAGGCGGTCTCGACGATCCGTGCCGCCACCGCCGAGTTTCTCTACGACACCAACCGCTGGGTCACCGAGGGGCGGGTCTATTTCAATCTCCTTCCCACCGCGACGGTGAAGTATCTCGGCTCCGACCTCGAGTTGGTCGCCGAAGAGCATGGCGGCTCGCGCGGCTGAGGCGGGCTGCTTTCGCGCTGCGGCGAGGCCGAAACGCCAGCGTTGCCATCCAAGCAGGGACTTCGCCGCCGGCAGTTCGGGAAGACTTGCCTGGATACGTAGGTTGCGGCCTCTGTGGCAGCAGCGGGGCCTGCGGTTCTTCCGGCCACTCTTCCTGTTGGGCAGACCCTGCGGCCGCCGATACCAAGGGCGTGCGCCTCATGGTTTCGAGATGGACTCGAGGCCAGACCGCTTTCCCGGCGTCGGAGGACGCGACGTTGCGCGGACTGCTGCAGCAAGTCTCGGTGCTGGTCGTGGCCGCAGGATTGGCGTGCGCCGGCGGTGATGCCGTCGCGCAGGGTCTGCAGAGGCTGCAGGGGCTACCGAAATCGTTTTCGCTGCCGGTGGCTGATGCCGACGTGCCAGCGCACGAGAAGGCCTGCCGGCATCTCGCCCGGGCCCAAGACTACGCCAAGCAGTCGGCAGAGCTTACCTCGAACGGCAACTGCCGGGCGATCGATGGCTACTTCGCCGCCACCGAAGCGGCCTGGAACGCCATGTGGCTCTGTCCGGACGATCCCGACCTCGTCCGCGAGGCGGCGGAGCTCTACGCCTGCTCGCTCCAGGGCTTGCTCGAGTCGGCTACCGCGCACGGGCGGCTCGACTGTCGTGGGTTGCTGATCGGGCCGGAGTGGGGGCCGATCGTCGTCCCGATCGA
>CAMARC010000177.1 GCA_945860405.1 Candidatus Kuenenia stuttgartensis
TCGAGACCGTGGTGCACCCCGGCCTGGCGGCTGGCGATGGCGGCGGCCCGGGGCGTCTTGGCAGCGGTCTCGGCGGCGGCGCTCGTGCTGGTGACTTCGACGAGCCGGGCATCGGGGAGGTGCCGGGCCAGCCAGTTGCGGCACTGCGAGAGCGCCTGGGGACGGCTGTAGACCTCCTTGATGGCCGAGCGGTCGCAGGCGGCCAGGAGCGTGTGGTGGATCCGCAGCGGCACCTCGGCGCAGATCTTCACCGGCAGGCGGGAGAAGTTGTCGAGGGTGTCGGCGATCCGGCCGTCGGTGGAGTTTTCCAGCGGCACGACGCCGTAGTGGGAGTGTCCGGCGTTCACCTCCTCGAAGGCCGCCGAGATGCTCGCCACCGGCACGAACTCGACCGAGCTACCGAAGCGATGCAGCGCGGCTAAGTGGCTGTAGGTCCAGGCCGGGCCGAGGTGGGCGACGCGGAGGTGCTGCTCGATCGCCCGCGACCCCGAAATCAGCTCGCGGTAGACCGCCTTGAGGCTCTCCGCAGAGAGCGGGCCGGGATTGTTGCCGGCGACCCGCTCGAGAACGATTTCCTCGCGGGAGGGATCGTAGGTCTGCTGGCCGGTGGCCCGCTTGTGATGGCCGATCTTGCCGGCCACCGTCGCCCGCTCGTTCATCAGGGAGACGAGCATCCGGTCGATCCGGTCGATCTCGGCGCGGAGCGGGGCGAGGCCCGGTTCCTTCCCCTGCGGCCCCGCCAGTTCGGCGGCAGAGAGGCGTTCGGACAACGGTTTGCGATGGGGGCCCGACTTGGCCATGGAACGCCGGACAAAAGAAGGGAAGGGGGCGGTCGGCCAAAATGGCAGGCCGGCGGTGCGGGGCGCGGATGCCCGGCTCCAAACCTCCCACTGTAATCAGATTGGCAGCCCCGTAAATAACACGATCTTTCCGCGGGACCAGGGGGCGGAAGGGGTTCTTTGGGCGTCATTCCCGGCTGGCACGCTCTTTGCATATTAGGGGCCTTCGTTGGGCCGAGAGCGGTCGCGCTCCAGCCGCCTGCAGCCGATTCCGGCGCGGGTCCGTTCCCGGTCCACCACCCACTCACACCCCCTGAAACAGTCCCCGCAACAAGGAAGCAATCCCATGGCCAACCCGAAGGGCGAGAAGATCATCGGCATCGATCTGGGCACCACCAACTCCGTCGTCGCCGTGATGGAGGGGAAGGAGCCCAAGGTGATTGCCAACAAAGAGGGCAACCGGCTCACCCCGAGTGTGGTCGCCTTCAACGACAAGGGGGAAACCCTCGTCGGCGACACCGCCCGCCGCCAGGCGGTCACCAACCCGAGGCGGACGATCTACTCGATCAAGCGCTTCATGGGCCGGCGCCACAGCGAAGTGGCCGGCGAGGAAAAGATGGTTCCCTACGAGGTCGTCGGCGGCCCCGAGGACTACGTCAAGGTCAAGGCGGGCGACCAGACGAGCACCCCGCCGGAGATTTCGGCGAAGATCCTCCGCTCGCTCAAGGAATCGGCCGAGAGCTACCTCGGCCACAAGGTCAACAAGGCGGTGATCACCGTCCCGGCTTACTTCAACGACGCCCAGCGGCAGGCCACGAAGGACGCCGGCCAGATCGCCGGCCTCGAGGTGATGCGAATCATCAACGAGCCGACGGCGGCCGCGCTCGCCTACGGCCTCGAAAAGAAGGCCCAGGAGAAGATCGTCGTGTTCGATCTCGGCGGCGGCACGTTCGACGTGTCGGTGCTCGAGGTGGCTGACGGCGTGTTCCGCGTCATCAGCACCAACGGCGATACGCACCTCGGTGGCGACGACTTCGACCAGACCCTCATCAATCATGTCGCCGATCAGTTCAAGAAGGAGCAGGGGATCGATCTCCGCAAGGACACGATGGCCCTGCAGCGTCTCCAGGAAGCCTGTGAGAAGGCAAAGAAGGAATTGAGCTCGGCCCAGAGCACCGACATCAATCTCCCCTTCATCACCGCCGACGCCACTGGCCCCAAGCATCTCCAGCTGTCGATCACCCGGGCCCAGTTCGAGCAGATGTGTGACGCCCTCGTGGAACGCTGCCGCGGCCCGGTCGTGCAGGCCCTCAAGGATGCCAAGCTCGACCCGAAGGACATCGACGAAGTCGTGCTCGTCGGCGGTTCGACGCGAATTCCGAAGGTTCAGGAGCTCGTCAAGAAACTGTTCTCGAAGGAGCCCCACAAGGGGGTCAATCCGGACGAGGTCGTGGCCCTTGGGGCGGCGATCCAGGGGGGCGTACTCGGCGGCGAGGTCCAGGACGTGCTCCTCCTCGACGTCACCCCGCTCTCTCTCGGTATCGAAACGGAGGGGGGGCTGTTCACGAAGCTCGTCGAGCGCAACACGACCGTCCCCACCGAGCGGAAGCAGGTTTTCAGCACGGCGGCCGACAACCAGCAGGCGGTGACGGTGAGTGTCTATCAGGGTGAGCGGCCGATGGCCCGCGACAACCGCCTCCTCGGGCAGTTCAATCTCGACGGCATCCCCCCCGCTCCACGTGGCACGCCGCAGATCGAGGTGAAGTTCGACATCGACGCCAACGGCATTCTCTCGGTGAGCGCCAAGGATCTCGGCTCCAACAAGGAGCAGACGGTCAAGATCGAGCAGTCGAGCGGCTTGAACGAGGCTGAGATCGAGCGGATGCGGAAGGACGCTGAGCTCAACGCCGAGGACGACAAGCGGAAGCAGCGGCTGGCGGAGGTTCGCAACCGTGCCGAGGCTCTCTGCTTCCAGACCGAAAAGCTCGTCAAGGAGAATGGCGAGAAGCTCTCGGCTTCCGACAAGGCGCCCCTCGAGGCGGCGATCACGAAGGCCCGCGAGGTGGCCAAGGGAGAGGATGTCGACGCGATCCAGTCGGCCCACGACGCCCTCGAGCAGGCGGCCCATGCCCTCACGAAGGTGTTGTATGAGTCGACGGCGGCCCAGGGTGGCCCCGGGGCCGGTCCGACGCCGGGTGGCTCGGGCAGCAAGCCGGCCGACGACACGATCGATGCCGAGTTCGAGGTCAAGAAGGACGCCTGATCCCTTCCCCGCCCGACCGGCCGCGGTGACAGCCGCCGCCGCCGGTCAGGTCTGAACGGTTCAACTCCCGAGGGGAGACGGTGGCTGCCACCGTCTCCCCTTTTTTCAAGGACTCAAAGCCATGCCCTTCCGATTCGACAAGTTCACGATCAAGGCCCAGGAATCGGTCCAGCGGTCGATGGAACTGGCGGCCTCGCGTGGCAATCCGCAGGCGACGCCGGTCCATCTCCTCTCGGCGCTCATCGCCGAGCGTGAGGGGATCGTCCGCCCGCTCCTGGAGAAGATCGGGGTCGACCGCGGCCATCTCGAGCGGATCATCGAAGCGGAGCTGTCGCACTTCCCGAAGGTGTCGGGTGGCGCCCAGCCGCAGGCCGACCAGGATCTCATCAAGATCTTCGAGGCGGCGTCGGCCGAGGCCGACGTCATGAAAGACGAGTTCGTCTCCACCGATCATCTCCTCCTCGGCTTGGTGAAAACGCCCTCGAAGGCGAAGAACGTCCTCAAGCTGGCGGCAGTCGACGAGCAGCAGCTCCTTGCCGGGCTCCAGGCGGTCCGCGGCAGTGCCCGGGTGACGGATCAGAATCCGGAGGAGAAGTTTCAGGCACTCGAGAAATACGGCATCGATCTGGTCCAGCGGGCCAGTCAGGGAAAGCTCGATCCGGTCATTGGCCGCGACGCCGAGATCCGCCGCGTCATCCAGGTGCTGTCGCGGCGGACGAAAAACAATCCCGTTCTCATCGGCGAGCCGGGCGTCGGCAAGACGGCGATCGCCGAGGGGCTGGCGCTGCGGATCGTGCAGTCAGACGTTCCCGAGACGCTCCGCAACAAGCGTGTCATCGCCCTCGATCTGGGCGCTCTCATCGCCGGCACGAAGTATCGCGGGGAGTTCGAAGATCGGCTCAAGGCGATCCTCCGCGAGGTTGAGGCGGCTGCCGGCGGGGTGGTCCTGTTCATCGATGAGCTCCACACGATGATCGGGGCCGGGGCGGCGGAGGGGGGCTCCGACGCGGCGAACCTCCTCAAGCCGGCACTGGCCCGCGGGGAGCTGCGCTGCATCGGCGCGACGACGCTCGACGAGTACCGCAAGCACATCGAGAAGGATGCCGCGCTCGAGCGTCGCTTCCAGCCGGTGATGGTGGGGGAGCCGAACGTCGAAGACACGATCGCGATCCTCCGCGGGCTCAAGCCCCGCTACGAAGCCCATCACAAGGGGGTGAAGATCAAGGATTCGGCGCTCGTCGCCGCGGCGGAGATGTCGCATCGCTACATCGCCGACCGCTTCCTCCCCGACAAGGCGATCGACCTCATGGACGAGGCGACCAGTCGGGTGGCGATGGAGTTGCAGAGCGTCCCCTCCGAGATCGACGAGGTGCAGCGGCGCCTCGTGCAGCTCGAGCTTGCCGCCCGGCAGCTCGCCGAGGAGACGGAAGTCCACGCCAAGGAGCGGCTGGTCGAGATCGAGAAGGAATCGACGGAGCTGCGGCGCAAGCTTGCGAGCCTCCGGGAGCAGTGGGAGGCGGAGAAGTCGGGAGTGGGGAACGCCGAGGAGCTACGGAAGCAGCTCGATGCGGCGCAGCTCGCCTTCGAGCAGGCGAATGTCGCGATCAAGGAGCGACAGGCCTTGGGGCAGCCGGTGGGGGAGGATCTCTTCCAGCGTCTTTACGAGCTCGACCAGCAGCGCCGCACGCTGGCCGCCCGCGCCGAGCAGGAGGAGCAGGAGCATCCCAAGGCCACCGCCAAGGAAGCCACGTCGACGAAGCGGCTGTTGCGCCGCGAGGTGGGGCCGGAGGAGATCGCCGAGGTGGTGAGTGCCTGGACGGGGATTCCGGTGACGCGGCTCCAGGAGACGGAGCGGGCGAAGCTCCTCGTCCTCGAAGACCGCCTCCACCAGCGCGTGATCGGCCAGGATGAGGCGGTCGAGGCGGTCAGCAATGCGGTTCGCCGCAGCCGCTCGGGGCTCCAGGATCCGAATCGTCCGATCGGGTCGTTCATCTTTCTGGGGCCGACGGGTGTGGGAAAGACGGAGCTCTGCAAGGCGCTGGCCGAGGTGCTCTTCGACGATTCCAACGCCATGGTGCGGATCGACATGAGCGAGTTCATGGAGAAGCACACGGTCGCCCGTCTCATCGGCGCTCCGCCGGGCTATGTCGGCTACGAAGAGGGGGGGCGGCTGACGGAGGCGGTCCGCCGGCGTCCCTACTCGGTGGTTCTCCTCGACGAGATCGAGAAGGCCCACCGCGACGTCTTCAACGTCCTCCTCCAGGTGCTCGACGACGGTCGTCTCTCCGACAGTCTCGGTCATACGGTCGACTTCACGAACACGATCGTGGTGATGACGAGCAACATCGGCAGCCAGTTGATCCAGGAGATCACGAAGGAGGGGGGCTCGCAGGAGGAGATCCGCAATGCGGTCAAGGAATCGCTCCAGACCCGGTTCCTGCCAGAGTTTCTCAACCGGATCGACGAAACGATCGTCTTCCATCCGCTCGACGAGCGGCACATCGAGAAGATCGTGAAGATCCAGGTGAACCGGCTCATCGAGCAGGCGGCCCGTGCCGGTGTGACGCTCGAGTGCACGGAGGGAGCGGTGGCGGAGATTGCCCGGCTCGGGTACGACGTCGCCTATGGTGCCCGGCCGCTGAAGCGGGTGATCCAGCAGCAGCTTCAAAATCCCCTGGCCCGTGAATTGCTCTCGGGGCGGTTTGCAGAGGGAAGTCGGGTGCGGATCGACTTCGGGCAGGACGAGTTCGTGTTCACGCCGGGCTGAGGCGGCAGGATTGCCGCACAGCTCCACGGAAGCAAAAGCATCGGGGCCGCGCAAGCCAAATGGCTCGCGCGGCCCCGGGTGTTTCTGTGGTTTGAAAGGCAATACTCACGCAGGCTAGCGAGTGCCGAGCGGGCGTCGATCAGCCGCGCTTGCGATCGTCGAGGCCCATCCGGGCGATGAGGACTTCAGCTCCGGCGGTCATCTTGCGGAGCTTGGTGGCGATGACGAGCCGTTCCGACTGGGTGGCCTTCTTGAGCTTGAGGGCGAACTTGGCGACCTTCTGCTTCCGGTGCCGGCGACGCTTGATTTCCTTCATCCGGTTGCTGATGCCGCCCATGATATCGCTGGTCCTGTCGGGTGTTCGTGGGGTGTGGGTGTCCGGTCGCGAAGGGGTCGGCGGGGGCACGAACTGCCGCAGGCCGGGAAATCCACGCGCGATCCAGGGGTCAAAGTGACAGTTTTAGGCCAAATCGGCCTATTCGTCAAAGGCGATCCTTGGGGCACCGAGGCAGGGGGTATTCCAGGCGGGGGATCCAAGTCCGCCTGCTGACGGCGGTGGGAGGCTTGCTAGACTGCGTCTTCGGCAGGTGCGTTGGCAGGCTCGGGCGACGCTTGCTCGGGGCCGTTGGCTCACGACTGCCGTTTGGATGGGTGGCAGAGCGGTTGAATGCACCGGTCTTGAAAACCGGCAACGGCGAAAGTCGTTCGTGGGTTCAAATCCCACCCCATCCGGTTTTTTCAGGGAGAAAACGCAGCGAGTCTCCGTGAGAGGCGGCCCGGATCGCCGTTCTGAAGACCGGCGGATGAAGCGGGTTGCGTTCGGCGAGCGTGGGCCCACCAACCCTGGTATCCAACGGGTCTCGGGGGCCGCCTGAGGGCCGAGCTATCAGGCGTGCTCCATCCGAAATCAGGATGGGCCGCCGTCGAGCCAAGTGGATCCGGATTTCCAAGGCAGGCCAGCTCTCCTGTTTCTGGAAAGTCGATCGAAAATCTCTCCGCCAGCCAGTCGCGAAGCCCCGCGGCTTCAACCCAAGCTGAGGGTGGAGTTGTGAGATCGTCGGATTCGACTTCAAGGTAGCCCAGCCCAAGGAGCCGGCAGAACTCGAACGCGTTGGAGGCAAGCACAATGAACTCCCCCTCCGAACCGAAGAGGACGATCGGTGCCTCGTCAGGGTTTGCGTTCGGTACCAGCCACAAGGCGTAGGACGACCCCGTCGAACCACGGCCGAAGATTGCAACCTGTCGCTGCGCTGCCAGGTCGTTCCGGAACCAGCCTGCCGCGTCCTTCCGGCCCCAGTCGCAGATCTCGAAGCACCCGCTGATCGGATACCCGTGGGCATCAAGGTAGTCGCAGACCGCCCGCAGGCAGTCGGGCAACTTGACCCTCTCCGGAAAGTTGGACTGGACGACATCAGCGAGCACGCCCGACTCCCATGCCTTCCATGGCAGCGCATCGTGCCGCCGAACGTTGGCAATCAGCGGCTCGCGACCATCGGCGAACCATACCGACCGAGTCTATCGCGAGTCCGCTGCATTGCTTGGTTCGCATGTCATTGTTGTGATTGTAAAGCCAGCCACGTCCCGGGGCATGTACAGCCAGGCGGTTACCAGAACTTCCACCACGGCGTAGAGGCATTTGAGGGCTGGTGCCCACACCGCGGAATCGTCCGATCGTGTTGGAAACTACTTTCAACGTCCTTCGCCCATCGAATCGCGAGCGTGCTTTCGTGACTGCGGCCCTCCTGCGGATCTACAACCAAGCCTTCGGTGATTTCAGCCAAGACTGCCGCCGAGATGACAGCGCTCAGAAACTCCTCGCGTGCCCGTGCACTCGCGGAGAACGAAATCATGCATGGCAAGCGCTGGGGCACTACCAGTTCACTCAACTCCTGATTGTCAAGAACCGCATAGCGGTACTCGAAGCCGCCTTCCTTGCCCTGGTACT
>CAMARC010000178.1 GCA_945860405.1 Candidatus Kuenenia stuttgartensis
TCGAGATCGGCCCGATTCGATCCGGTGATGTCGGGGCCGATCTTTCCCCCCTGCCCATGGAGGAGATGGCAGGCGCCGCAAGTCTTCACGAACACCTCGCGGCCGTGCGACAGGTCGGCGGCCTTCATGGCTGCCGGCTTGAAAGCCCCGCGCCACTTCTCGAACTCCCCCTTGCGGTCCTCGGGGGTGATGCGGATCGTTCCCCACACATCATTGAGCTTGGCGATGACTTTCGTATCGGCCGACTGGGCGAGCCGGCCGACGGTGAAGGCCGAGAGGTCGCCACGCGGTAGCTTGCCAGCGTCGATGGCATCAAGCAGCGCGATTGTCCAGGCGGGGCGCGAGACGAGCGTGGCGATGGCCGCCTGCCGGCATTCGTCAGTGAGCCCCTCGTAGGCGTCGAGGAGCACGCCCGGAGTCGCGTCATGCGGCACGGCCGCCAGCGACACGATCGCCCCCTTTTGCATGACTGGGTCATCGATCAGGGCGTGGAGCACCGGCGGTGTCCCCTCGTCGCGGGAGCTGACGAGCGCCTCGAGCGCCTCCTGACGATCATTGCTCGGGGTATCGCGATCGGCGAGGACGCCACGCAGCTGGGGGAGAACACGCGGATCGCCGAACCGAACGGCCACCACACCGGCGAGCCTCCGGACGGCCTCGTCGCCGTCGGCCGTGATCGAGTCGTAGCCCTTCTCCCAGGCCGCCGGGGCCTTCATCCGCCCGCGGGCCGCCAGCGCCGACACGATCTCCTCGAGCATCCACTTCCGCGTCGCCGAATCGGCCGCCGCCAGCCGGGCCACGAGCGCCTCGTAGCAGCCTTCCTCGGAGGCGGCCCGACGGACGATGAATCGCGACACCATCGGGATCTTCGACGTCGCCGCCAGCGCCATCGCACGCTCGGGAGCGACGGTTACCAGCGGCTCAGAAGCGTACCAATTCATGAGGGGGAGATTGTGGTCGTCGGCATCTTCGGCGTGGGCGACAAGCCCCGCGCAGATGTCCCACCGGGCTTCGAGCGGCATCCGCTGCAGCGCCGAGCAGAGGGCCAGGCGGACTACCGGCGAGGGATCGTCGGCGGCGAGTTGCCGGTAGCGGCCGATGCGGGTCTCGAGCGGAATGCTGCCGGTTTCGTTGGCGAGTTGGATCGCCCAGGCGCGAACGGCCGGATCGGGATCGTCGAGGAGACGTTCGGTGCGCGGCGCATCGAGCGTTCCCGTCACATGCATCGCCCAGATGACGCGGAGCCGCTTGGCCGCCGTCGGCGCGGCGGCGAGCTTGGCGTCGAGCAGCCCGCCGATGTCGTCGGCAAGCCGGCCGGCGACGGCTCGCTCGTGGAGAAGACGGCGGGCATGGCGGACGAACCAATCGTTGTCGTGGGCGAGAAGATCGATGAGCTCTGCGTCGCTCTTCGCTGCGAGGTCGACCTTCACCGCGGCGGTGTTGCCACGGTCGTACATCACCTTGAAGATCCGGCCGTTGCCGCGATCGTGCTTCTCATCGTCGCCATGGTGGCATTGGTTGCGGTCATACCAATCGATGAGCACCATCTGCCCGTCGGGCCCGGTCTGGAGGGAGATGAACTGCGACCAGGAGTCGTTGGCAAAAAGGAAGTCGGGCTCGCCGTCCCCGACGTAGCCCGAGCCGACCGGCGTGAGCCGATCCTCGTTGAGCCGGGCGCCGTGGATGTTGTTCATGAACAGCTTGTTGCGGTAGCGATCGGGCCAGGAGCCGCCAAGGTAGATGCAGGCCCCGCTGTGGGCATGGCCACCGCCGCTGGCGTCCGACTTCTCCCGGTCGGCGTTGTTCCACTGGCCCCCCGTCCAGTGACGATGGCGCGCGATTGTCTTGATGTCGTCGAAGGTCCAGGGGTTGAAGTGCTGGCCTGCCTGGCGCTCGTAACGGGCCCCCTGGATGACGTGGTAGAGGTGGGGGATCACGCAGGCGGTCTGGAAGGCATGGCCGAGATCGTTGAAATCGACCCCCCAGGGATTGCTCGTCCCTTCGGAAAAAACTTCGAATTGATGACGTACCGGGTGGTAGCGCCAGATGCCGGCGTTGATCTTTGTCCGCTTGTCGGCCGGGGTGCCCGGCTTACCGACACTCGAGTGGGTGAAGACGCCGTGGCAGCCGTAGAGCCAGCCGTCGGGGCCCCAGATGAAGGCGTTGAGCGTTTCGTGGGTGTCCTGCCAGCCCCAGCCGTCGAGGAGCACCCGCGGTTCGCCGTCGGGGATGTCGTCGCCATCGGCGTCGGGGATGAAGAGGAAGTCGGGGGCCGCACCGACCCACACGCCGCCGAAGCCGACCGCGAGGCCGCTGACAAGGTTCAAGCCCTCTTTGAAGACCTTGCGGGAATCGAGCCGATGGTCGCCGTCGGTGTCCTCGAAGATGAGGATCCGGTCGCGGGCCTCCTCCGGAGCGACGCGCTTCGGATAGGCATAGGCCTCGGCGACCCACAGCCGCCCGCGGTCGTCGAAGCACATCGCGATCGGCTGCCGCACGTCGGGCTCGGCGGCGAGGAGCTTCACGGAAAAGCCGGGGGGCGCCGTCATCGCCTTGGCCGCTTCCTCAGGCGCCAGGCCGTCGGCCATTGGGCGGCGCTTCTGCGGCTGGGCATCCTCGTGGCGGGCGATCGGCACCTGCTCGCGCGACTGGGTGTGGACGAAGATCCCCTGCTTGTTGGCGACGATGATGTCGGGGAGGCCGTCGCCGGTCGCATCGGCCGCCGTCACTTGGACGCCGACGCCCGAGTTGTCGTCGACGAGCTGCGGGACGAACTCCGCCTCCCCGGGAGCGGGGCGGGTGGCGCGGAACCAATAGAGGACCGCCGCGGCCGACGGCTCCGGATCACCGTCGGGGCCGTGGGCCCAGAAGCGCTTGCCGGTGACGATGTCGTCGAGTCCGTCGCCGTCGATGTCGGCGACGTCGATGGCGTGGATCTGGGAGAAGACGGTGCGGTAGGGGCTGTCGGAGGCTTTCTCACCGGTGATCGGACGGTAGTCGAACGACCGGGCGCCGTCTGGGCCCTTCACCTGCTTCCACCACCCCAGGCCGTAGCCATGGGCGGCGAGGCTCGTGATCACGTCATTGAGCCCGTCGCCATCGACGTCGCGGACGTGCATCTGGGCGCCCCCCGGGCCGGCGAAAGGGAAGGGGTGGAAGGCCCACAGCGGCTCGCTCTCGAGCGACGCCGGCTGCTGCCACCAGCCGTTCTTCTCGAGGATGTCGACCTTGCCGTCGCCATCGACATCACCAACACCCATGCCGTGCGTGAATCGGCCACCGGCCACCTCCCGCGAGATCCGGTGGAAGACCCAGGGCTTCGTCGGATCGTTTTTCCCGATTGGGGCATACCCGAAGAATCCACCCACCGAGCAGACGACCTCCGGCGTGCCGTCGCCGTCGATGTCGGCGAACGTCGGCGACTCGTTGTCGACTTGCGCGAGGACCTTATGCCGCTTCCAGTGGCCGTCAGCCTCCTGCGGATTTTCGAACCACGACGCATCCTGGCCGGGAAAGCCGTAGACGAGGACATCGTCCCAGCCGTCGCCGTTGAAGTCATGGGACCAGCAGAAGAAGTTGTCGGAGTAGCCACGGGGGTCGAACGGCTTCGGAGGGTAGATCTCGTGGCGCTTGGCGAAGGAAGGGCCAGCGAACCACCACGGCCCGGCGGCGATATCGGGGACGCCGTCTTTGTTGAAGTCGCCCACCCCGGCCCCCTCGGCGACAAACCGGCCGTCGAGTCTCTGCGCCGAGTAGGTGACCAGCGGCATGAGCGTGCCGACGGCATCATCCGCCGCGGCGGGCCGGAGCAGACCGTCGTGGGTGCCCCTCCTGCAGGAAAGGATCGCGAGGAGGAGGAGCGTGATCGCGGCAAGACGCCGCAGTCCGATGGCGCGTGACATGGCTGAGAATCCCCCGAAGGCTGGGCCTGGAAGCTCGCTCCCCGCCGGGCTCTGCCCGGAGGGACGTTGCAAATCTTCCGGAGCGTATCCCCTCCCGGGGGCTGCGGGCAACGGAACCTCGCCGCGGGGCGTCACCACAGCCCCATCAACCGCAGGCCCGCGGTCGCGGTGAAGAGGAGGATGAACGTGTCGAAGAGCCGCTGCGGAATCCGCTTGACGATCCACTTCCCGGCAAGCAGGCCGACGAGCACCATCGGAGCAAGGAGGAGGTTGAGGCGGAGCGTGTCGGGGGTGATCAATCCCAACTGCCAGCTGAACGGCAACTTGAGGATGTTGAGGACGAGGAACAGCCAGGCGGCCGTGGCGATGAGCACGTCCTTCGGGAGTGCCACCGCCAGGAGGTAGAGCGCGACCACCGGCCCGGCGGCATTGGCCAGCATCGTCGTCACCCCGGCGAAGCCCCCCAGCAGCCAGGCAAACCATGTCGCGTGCGGAAAGTGTCCGAACCAGGCCGGCCGCCAGAGACGCGCCACCTGGAGCGCGGTGAGGCCGAGGATGATGCCCCCCACCACCGGCTTGAGCGCACGTTCATCGAGCCGGTCGAGGAGGAGCCAGCCGAGAAAGATCCCGGTGATCGACGGCGGGAGCAATCGGGCCACCATCCGCCACTGCACCCCCTTCCCGACGAAGGTCACGGCGAGGATGTCACCGAGGACGAGAAGCGGAAGAAGAACGCCGGTCGAGGCCCGGGCCCCGAACACCGCGGCGAAAATCACGATGTGGACCATGCCCAGGCCGGCCAGACCGCTCTTCGACATTCCCACGCCGCAGGCCGCGAAGGCCAGCAGCGCAAGCGCAGCGGCGGAGAGCTCGGGAAGGAGGCTGGCGTCGGGCACGAAGGGGAGCCGGGAGAGAGAAGGGGAGCCGGGAAAGTGAAGGGGAGCCGGGAAAGTGAAGGGGAGCCTGTGTCCGGTGACGATACCACGCCCCTCCCCGTCCCGAAGGTCCTTCCGTCCTCACTGGATTTTGACCTGCCGCGAACTATTGTCGAACAATTCTCGTACATGATCTCCGAAGGAACGGCTTGCCGGAGTTTCCCCGTGCCTGGTTTTCCAATGGACCGGCCCGCTCATCACCACGCCACTCGAAGTGGAGAGGTTGCGATGGATCGCGAGACGCTCGAGACCCTCTGCCAGACGTTTGCCGCTCGGCAGTCGATCAGCCCCCTGAACTCCTCCTCAACCGGCGCTGACCCCGTGCCGGAGATCCTCCGCAGCTTCCGGCTTGCCGAGATCTCCGCGGCCGAGATGGAGTCGCTGCTCGGCTTGGTCACCGATGACGAGGACAGCGAGGTCTCTGCCCCGGATGCCGGCCTCCTCTGGGCTCGATTCGATGGTGGCCTCGACGAACCGCCGGTGCTCGTCGATGATTTCCCCGACTTCGACGAGATCATCGCCGCAGGGATCGTCGATGACGACGACGAGTCGCCGCTCCACGGCGAAGGCGTCGTCGAAATCCGGGTCTCGTCCGCTCGGCCTGGCGCCGACGTGAGCCGCTCGAGCGGCCCCGGCGGGTGACGTGGCGATCGGAGGCGGCGTGAGCGACCAACCGGCCAAGCTTCTCGAACGGTCGGGGGTTGTGGCGATCGCCAAGCCTTCGGGACTCGCCACGCAGGCGCCCCCCGGTATCCCTTCGGTCGAGGCGTGGCTCCGTGGTCTGCTCCCGGCCGGCGCCTACCTCGGCGTCCCCCACCGGCTCGACCGGGCAGTGTCGGGCGTTCTCCTCATGGCGACGACGCCCCGCGCCGCCCGCCAGCTTTCGAGGCAGTTCGAGCGTCGCCAGATCACAAAGACGTATGTCGCGATTCTTGCCGCCGGAGCCACCACGAAGCTCGTGGCTGGAGAGACTATCGAATGGCGTGACCGGATCGCCAAACGCCCCGATGTCGCCCAAGCCCGCGTCGTCGGTGCCGACGATCCAGCGGGGAGGGAAGCGGTTACCATCGCCCGAACGCTCGGCGAGGTGGCGCCAGGCCAGTGGCTTGTCGAACTTGCTCCCGTCACCGGACGGATGCACCAGCTGCGGGTCCAGGCCGCCGTCCGCGGCATGCCGGTCGTCGGTGACACGCTCTATGGTGGCCCGGCGCTCTCTTGCAGCCCGGCGCTCGGGGGTGGCCCGGCGGTCGAGCACATCGGCCCAGCCGACACCCGCCAGCAGCCGATCGCCCTCCATGCCCTTTCCATCCGCTTCCGCGATCCCGACGCGGACGAAGAAGTCGCCGTCACCGCAGCGCTTCCTCCGCATTGGCCTGCAGCCGCCGCCGCGCTCCTGCCGGCCGGGTGATCGACCGTGGGGCCGGCGAGCGCTTCAGCGGCGGGCCAGGCTGCCGAGGTGATGGAGCCACTGCTCGATCCAGGGGGGCGACCAGGGGTTCCAGGTGGGGTAGGCCACCGACACCACCGACAGGCCGAGAAGGATCAGGGCCAGCAGTCGACCGGCCCGATGGCGCGACAGGGCGTCGGCCGCCGGCACGGCCGCCACCGCCCACAGGGGGGCGAGCCAGAACACCCAGCGGAAGCCACTCGAGACGCCGCCGTAGTTGCGGTCGATCTGGGAACGGGTGAGGTAAAAGAGGATCACGACAAGAGAGACCACGAGGATCGTGAGGGCGAGGTGGGACTGGCCCGGGGGAGCGTGCCGGCGGCGGGCCGCGATCATGATCACGAGCCCCCAGGGGACGAGGAGCCAGGCGGGAGTCAGGGAGAAGATCCCATGGTGACCGACAAGCGCGTGCCAGGCGTAGGCGACCGCCGAAGGCTCCCCCCGGTCGACCCCCTTCGGATCGCGCCAGTAGCTCGTCAGTTGCTTGCCGTTGGCGAGGGCGAGGGAATAGTCGTACCAGTTGTCGGGATTGGCCGAGGAGGCCCCGGCGACCGGGGGCACGACATCGGCTGGCGAGGTTTCCACCGCGGCCGCGACGTGGCGATGGGCGTAGGGGGGGAAGACCGAGCCGTGGGCCAGCCAGTTCGTCCCCAGGGCCACTCCAGCAACGAGGATCGCTGCCGGCGCGGCCGCGGCGAGCGTCCGTCGCGGATCGACGATCCCGAGCATGCCGAGGAGGGCCGCGCACCAGGCGAGGGCGGGAAGTTCGAAGGCGGCGGCGAGGGCGGCAAGCCCCCCGGCGGCGGCGAAGGCGCCGGGGGAGCCGCCGTGGCCGACGATCCGCAACAGCCACCAACCGCTCCACGCCGCCGCGGCCGCGGCCGGGAGGTGATTGGTGAGCGACACCGCGAAGGTCGAAAGGAGCGTGCCAAAGGCGATCAGGGCCAGGCCCCACGAACGCCCCCAGTCTGTGCCACCGACCTCCTCGATCATCCGGTGGCTGGCCATCAAAAGGAGGACAAACGGAACGAGACAGCAGACAACCAGGAGCATCCTGGCCATCTCGAAGGGATGGCTGCCGAGCGTCCAGCCGGTGATTTCGTGGAGGAGCCAATACGGGGCGGCGCAGAGGATCGAGAGGAGCGGCGGCTTGCTCGAGTAAAGGCGGATCCGGCCGGTCGCATCGGTGTGCGCCACCGCGTCGATGGTGTCCCAGCCCGGCTCGACAACGATCTCGTCGATGGCGAACGTGCCCCGTTCCACGAGCGCCCGGACGGCGAGCCAGCGGCTGCGATCATTGGCCGAGAGGAAGGGGCGTTGGAGGCGCCGCCCCCGCTCAATCGTGTCGGCGATCACCTCGGCATCGACCGCCGGCCCCCCGGCCGCCTCGGCGTCGCGGGCCTTGGCCACCGCC
>CAMARC010000179.1 GCA_945860405.1 Candidatus Kuenenia stuttgartensis
ATCATCGGCAGATCGAGCCGGCGGGCCATCTCCGGCAGGATCGGCATGCACACCTGGCCGCGGCCGTGTCGGATCATGAAGTTCACCACCTCGGGCGTGGCCTTCTCGGCGGCGCAGACGAAATCCCCCTCGTTCTCTCGATCCTCGGCGTCAACGACGACGATCACCTCCCCACGCCGGAAGGCGGCGACGGCGGCTTCGATCGTGGAAAAACCTTCCGGCATGGCGAGCCCCGTGGGGGTGGAGCCGCGCGCGAAAGCGGCGCGGGAACCTCCCCAAGTATAGGATGCCTCGACGACCGGACGTCCCCAGCGACAGACTTTTCCATGCTCGACCGCGAGGAGTACATCGAACAGGGCCACCTGTTCCACGCTCTGGCCGAGCGGATGGCGGCCGGAATCGCCGCTCAGGAGGCGCTCGGGTCGATTGCCCAGGAAGTCCTCGCCACGACGAAACTGCCGATGGCGATCGGGTATCTCGTCGCCGAGCTCAAGCTCTTCGGCACGCTCTCCACCGCGATGGCCCGCATCCCCCACTACTTCACCCGCTTTCAGACCTTCGTCATGAACCGGGCCGAGCAGGAGGGGGGGAGATTCGACATGCGGACGGCGCTTTCGATCCTCGAGCGCGAGGCCCGCTACCTGGCCGACGGCCCCACCCCGCAGGGGCTGTTCTTCTACCGCTTCGAGTGCCTCTCGCGCAACCGCCTCGACTACCAGCAGGGTATGGATGCGGTCGCCGACGATCCGATCTTCGACGCTGACTGGAAGTCATGGATCCGCACCGTCGGCCGACAGGTCGGATTCGTCGATCTCGGCGACCTCATCAGTGTCCGCAGCCCGGAGTACTGGAGGCTCGAGAAACGCGAGGCGATGCTGGCCGGGCGCGAGGAGAGTGGCCCCGACCGGGTGATGCTCTTCGGCGAGAAGGAAGGGCGGATCGCGCGGGCCAACCGGGGCAAGGATCCCCTCTTCCTCTTTTCCGCGCTCGAGCGGCAACTCGGCTATCCCTCGGTGCCGCGACCAGCGCCGTCCACCCCCTCGGCCGAATCGCCGGCGCTCCTGGCGCGGCGGCTCGAACGCCTCGAATCGCGCGTCAAGCTCCTCGAGGAGGAAGCGCGCGGCGGGATCGATCTTTCCAAGTTCGATCCGAAGAATTTTCAGCCGCCGCCGGGGGTATGATGGCCGCGGCTTCGAGCCTCCGCGGCGACGCGGAGCAGATCTGGCGGGCGGCGATCGGCGCCGTTGATCCTCAGCGGCTCCTCGCCGCGGCGCCGGCCGAACTCCTCGAGTCGCTGCCGGCTGGCAGGATCGTCGTCGTCGGAGCTGGGAAGGCCGCCGCGGCGCTGGCCGCGGGGCTCGAGGAGCGACTGGCTGCCGCTGGCTTCCCCCCCGAGCGTCTCTCCGGGCTCGTCAGCGTGCCGGAGGGCTGCGGCCGGAATCTCTCCTCCATCGAGGTTCGCCAAACTCGGCCCGCCGGAGTCAATCTCCCCACGACGCGCGTCGTCACGGCCACCGCCGCGATGATGAAGAGCCTCGGCCGCCTTGGGCCCGACGACTTGGCGGTGGCGCTGATCAGCGGCGGCGGTTCGGCGCTGTTGGCAGCGCCGCGCGACGGCCTCACCCTCGACGACAAGATCGCCGTCACCCGCTTCCTCTCCGGCGCCGGCGCCGACATCGGCAGCCTCAACACCGTCCGCCGGGCGACGAGCGCCGTCAAGGCGGGCGGCCTGGCCCGATCGTGCACCGCCGGGAGGCTTGTCGTCCTCGTCCTCTCCGACGTCATCGGCGACCCGCTCGACGTCATCGCCTCCGGCCCCTGCATGCCGACGCCCGCCGAACCGGACGTCGCGCTGGCTCTCCTCGAGCGCTTCGGCGCCTCTGCCGCCGGCGTCGCGCCACGGATCGTCGAGCGCCTCAAGCGCGACCTCGCCACGGCGCGCCCTCCGCAGCGATCGTCCCCCACCGGCCCGAACTGGCAGACCGCTGATGGATGTCAGGTCAGCCACCGGATCGTCGGCAACAACGACACGGCCGTCGACGCCGCCGCCGCCGCCGCCCGGTCCCTCGGCTATGCCACCCTCGTCCGCCACGCCCAGCCAGGCATCCCCGCATCCCTCAATCACGCCGAGGCGATCGGCCGGCGGCTTGCGGCCGAAGGGAGAGAACTGGCAGCCCAAGCGGCCCGGGACGGCCGGCCCCGCGCCGTCATTGAAGGGGGAGAGGCGACGGTGGTCATCCCGGCCGATCACGGCCTCGGGGGGCGCAATCAGCAGACGGTACTCGCGGCAGTCTCGGCGGCGGCCAACTGGCCGGCCGGTTTGCTCGTGGCGAGCCTCGGCACCGACGGGGAGGACGGCCCCACCGATGCGGCCGGCGCCTCCGCCGACGCCGCGGTCGCCGGAACGCTCCGTGCCGACCGGCCGGCGCTCGAGCGGGCCCTCGCCCGCTGCGACGCGCTTCCGATCCTCGAGCAGGCCGGGGGGCTTGTCCGCACCGGACCCACCGGCACCAACGTCGCCGACGTACGGATCATGCTTGCCAGGCCGTGAGCTTCTCGTCCGGCCGTGGCCATCTCGCCCGCAGGGCGACAGCAGCTCACACGTCGCAGAGGCTGACGGCCTGCTTGAGGCCGGTCAGGGCGTCGCGCGTGGGGATGAACTCGTGCCCCACCCAGCCCTTGTAGCCGAGTTGGACGATCTTCCGCATGATCGGCGGGAAGTTGATTTCTTGGTTGTCGTCGAGCTCGGCGCGGCCGGGGTTACCGGCGGTGTGGATGTGGCCGATGACGTCCTTGCATTCCTCGAGACGGCGGATCACGTCGCCGTTCATCACCTGAACGTGGTAGATGTCGAAGAGGAGCTTGACGCGCGGCGATCCGACCCGACGGCAGATGTTCGCCACGTAGTCGATGTCGTCCCCTTGGTAGCCGGGGTGGCCCTTCATCGGATGGCTGCCGTCGCGGGTGTTGAGATGCTCGAGGCAGATCGTCACCCCCTTCTTCTCGGCGTGGGCAGCGATTGCCTTGAGCCCCTTGACGCAGTTGTCGGCCCCCTCCTCGAGCGAGATCTCGCCGCTGTTGGGATCGTCGGCGTCGCGCCACTTGTAGCCGGTGAAGGCGATCACGGCCGGCATCCCGTGCTCGGCGCAGGCGTCGATCGTCTTCGTCGTCCGCTCGATCACCTCAGCCTGGTAGGCCGGGTTGTTGAAGCCGCGCATGAAAGGCGCCCCTGGCATGCCGTTGGCGGCCAGCGCACAGGTGAGGCCATGTTTTTTGAGCGTCGGGAAGGCATCGGGCTCGAGGATCTCGATCGATGTGCAGCCGAGGTCCTTGGCGACGTGGCACATCTTCTCCAGATCCCACTTGTCGCCGGCGATGTTGTAACACCAGTAGACGAGGGAGTGGTTGATGTTGCCCTTCATGGATAACTCTCCGGAATGCGTGCAGATGGTGGGGATCGAGGGGATGGCAATCGGTAGCACGCGCTGCCGCCGCGGACGCCCCCCGGCCACCGCGATGGAGGCTACACTACCACCTCTCCTGCCACTCCGGAAGCGTCCGCCATGCCCTCACTCGCGTGTCCTTGGCCGGGCGGTCTCGTGCCGCTGACCGCTCGGCTGTTGCTCGCCGCGGCGATCTGGCCGTGGATCGGGCTCGGCGCCGCCGAGCCAGCCGGCCAGCCCCCCTTCGAACTCGACAGCGGCGACCGGGTCGTCCTCCTCGGCGACGCGATTATCGAGCGCGAGGGGGAACGGGGCGCCATCGAGACGGCGCTCGTCGCCACGCATCCCGGTGCCAACCTCACCTTCCGCAATCTCGGCTGGAGCGGCGACACGGTGTGGGCCGAGTCGCGCGGCGTGTTCGATGCGCCGTCGGCCGGCTACGCCCGTCTCCTCGATCTCGTCCACGGCCTCGAGCCCACGGTCGTGATCGTCGCCTACGGCCGCAACGAATCGTTCGCCGGTGCCGCCGGCCTCGCGCCGTTCCGGGAGCAACTCGGCAGCCTCTGTCGCGATCTCCGCGGGCCGCCGCAGGAGCCCGGGTCCGCCGCGGCCACGCGGCTGGTCTTGGTCACCCCGCCCCCCTTCGAGGCCACCCCACCGCTCTCCGCCGCCGCGGCCGCCGCCCGCAACGCCACGCTTGCCGACTATGCCGCCGCGATCCGCGCCGTGGCGCTCGAACAGGGGGCAGGAGTCGTCGATCTGTTCGGCGCGGTGGAGGCGAGTCTCCCCGCCGGGGCGCGGCTGACGGAGAACGGCGTCCACCTCTCCGACGCCGGATACAACGCCGCCGCGGCGGTCTTCGCCGCGGCCTGCGGAAAGCCACTGTCGGGCGACTTCGCCGGCCGCACCGCCGCGATTCGCGCGGCGGTCAACGAGAAAAACCGGCTCTTCTTCCACCGTTGGCGCCCCGCCAACGAGACGTATCTCTTCCTCTTCCGCCGCCACGAGCAGGGGAACAACGCCGTCGAGATCCCGCAGTTCGACCCGCTCGTCGAGGCGGCCGAGGCGACGGTGCGAAAGTTGGCCCAGGAGTCTCCCTGACATGCCCCTCGCCTCATCGCTGCGCGCCCTGCTGCCGGCCCTCCTCTTGGCCCTCCTCTTGGCGGTCACGGTTGCCCCTGTCGCCTCCGCGCAGCGCGCCCTCACCGACATCCCCGTCCCCGATCCGGCGGCGGAACTCGAGGCGATGGAGGTGGCCGAGGGTTACGAGGTCAATCTGTTCGCCACCGACCCGGCGATCCGCAAGCCACTCCAGATCAACTTCGATCCGCGCGGCAGGCTGTGGGTGTCGTCGTCGAGTGTCTATCCGCAGCTCCGCCCCGGCGAGATCCCCGACGATACCGTGACGATCCTCGACGACACCGACGGCGACGGCGTCGCCGACGTCTCGCAGGTCTTCGCCACCGGTCTCCACATGCCGACGGCCGTCATTCCCGGCGACGGCGGCTGCTACGTCGCCAATGCCACCGAGATGCTCCACCTCGCCGACACCGACGGCGACGACCGGGCCGACCTCCGGCGCACGGTCCTCTCCGGCTTCGGCACCGAGGACACCCACCATCTCATCCACACGTTCCGCTGGGGCGTCGACTCGCGGCTCTATTTCAACCAATCGATCTACATCCACAGCCATGTCGAGACGCCCTCCGGCGTGCACCGTCTGAATGGTGGCGGGATGTGGCGATTCCGCCCCTCGACGCTCGATCTGGCTGTCTTCGCCCGCGGCTGGGTCAATCCCTGGGGGCATGCGATCGACCCCTGGGGCCGGTCGCTGGTCACCGACGGCGCCGGCGGCGAAGGGATCAACCTCGGCTTCCCGGGCGCCGCTTACTTCACCGCCATCGGCACGCCGCGGATCCTCCATGGGATGAATCCGGGGAGCCCGAAGCTCTGTGGCCTCGAGATCCTCTCCGGGGCCCATCTTCCCGACGACGCGCACGGGACGCTCGTGACGCACGACTTCCGCGCCAATCGCGTCTGCCGCTATCGGCTCAACGAATCTGGCTCGGGCTTCGAGAGCGAGAAGCTTCCCGATCTGATCCGCTCATCGCGCGTCGACTTCCGGCCGATCGACGTGCAGATGGGCCCCGACGGGGCGATCTACATCGCCGATTGGTACAACCCGATCATCCAGCATGGGGAAGTCGA
Source organism: Candidatus Kuenenia stuttgartensis (assembly GCA_945860405.1). Lineage (GTDB taxonomy): Bacteria > Planctomycetota > Planctomycetia > Pirellulales > UBA1268 > QWOP01. The sequence goes on from CAMARC010000179.1 coordinate 5,652, forward strand.
CTTCCGCGACGACCGCCGCGACCGCACGCATGGTCGAATCTGGCGCGTGACAGCGAAGGGACGGCCGCTCGTGCCGCGCTTCGATGCCACGAAGCTCTCCAACGGCGAGCTGATCGATGTGCTCACCGCCGAGGGCTGGGCCCGTGACGCTGCCCGGCGTGTCCTTGTCGAGCGGGGGATCGACGAGGTCGGCCCCGATCTCGACACCTGGGCCTCCGCCGCACGCCGCGCCGCGCCCGGTACGGCTGGCTACCACCGCGGCCTCGAACGGCGCTGCCTCGAGCTTCTCTGGCTCCGCCAAGGGCTCGACGACGACTCGACTGCGGCGATCGACAGAGCGCTTTTGTCGCGGGTTCTCACCTCGCCCGACCCGCGCGCCCGGGCCGCCGCTTGCCGCGTCGTCGTCGACTGGGCCGATCGGCTCGGGAAGCCGGGCGCCGGCCCCGACGGCAGCCTCGGGCCCATCGACCTCCTCGCCCCGACCGTCGACGACGATGTCGCAGCCGTGCGCCTCGAGGGGGTGCGGGCGCTGGCAGCCGTCGCGGCCCGCGACGAGACCTCTCCTACCGAAGCGACGCGCGCCGCGGCGCTGGCGCTTCACGTCGTCGATCACCCTCGCGACGACGCCCTCGACTATGCCGTTTGGCTTGCGGCCCGCGAGCTTCAGGGGGCCTGGCTTCCGGCGGTCCTTGCCGGCAGCTTCGACGACGGCGGGAAGATCTCGCGAGTCTTGTTCGCGATCCGCGCTGCGGAAACGACCGCCGCCAGTGGCTGGATGGTGGAGCAGTGGCAGCAGGGCACCGTCACGGGCGCCGACTTGGACGCCCTCCTTCATGCCGTCGCGCTGCTCGGCACGGCCGAGGAACTGCGGCAGGTGTGCGACGTCGCCCTGGCTGCCACCACACCCGCGGCCAAAGCCGCATCGCTCCTCGGCCATCTCGCCGAGTCGCAGCGGAAGCGGAAGGTCGCGCCGGCCGGGGATCTCACCGGGCTGACACGCCTCCTCATGAGCCCCGACGAGGCGCTCGAGCGCGCCGCGATCGACGCCGCCGGTGTCTGGCAGGTGGAGGCTGCCGCCGAGACGCTCGAGCGGATCGCCGCCGATGCCGAGCGGCCGCTGCCGCGGCGCGAGTCTGCCTGTCGGGCCCTCGGCAATCTCCCGGGCAAGGCTGCCCACGACGCCCTTGCCACGCTCGCTGCCGGGCCGACGACCCCGGAGCCGCTCGTGGCAGCGAGCCTCGCCGCGCTCGTGGGCCGGTCGGCCGACGAGGCCGCCGGGCTCACCGCCGCATGGCTTGCCCGGGGCCCGGGGGACACGGCCGTGCATGAGGTCCTCCGCGCCTTTCTCGGCGCTCGCGGCGGCGCCGACCGGCTCGCGATCCCACTTGCCGACATCACGCTTCCCCCGACCACCCTCCGCGCGGTGCTCCAAGACGTGACCGCCGCCGGACGCCCGGAGCCGGCCCTCACCGCGGTGCTCGAGCGGGCCAGCGCCACGGGCGGCTCCCCCTCGATCACGCCCCAACAGCGCGCCGAGATCCTCACGCTTGTCGCCGACGGGGCCGACGCCGGCCGCGGCCGCGAGCTCTATCGGCGCGAAGCGCTCCGCTGCGTCGCCTGCCATCGGATCGACCGCGAGGGGGGCCGCGTCGGCCCGAACCTGACCGCGATCGGATCGGCAGCCCAGCCCGACTACCTCCTCGATGCGCTCCTCGAGCCGGCGAAGAGCGTCAAGGAGGGCTACGGGTCGCTCGTCGTCGTCACGACCGACGGCCAGGTCACCAGCGGCATTCCGGTGTCACGGTCCGACACCGAACTCGTCCTCCGCACCGCGCTCGACAAGGAAGTCCGGCTCCAACTCGCCGACATCGACGAGGAAGCCCCCGGCACGTCGTTGATGCCCGCTGGCCTTGTCGATGGCCTCTCGAAGGAGGAGATCGCCGATCTCGTCCGGTATCTCTCCGCGCTTGGACGCTGATCGCGGCGGGAGGGCGACTCCGCGGCGCGGTAGCATGGGCTGTGGTTCAGCGCGGCCCCG
>CAMARC010000180.1 GCA_945860405.1 Candidatus Kuenenia stuttgartensis
CCGAACGTGCCGATCTTCGCAAACGAAAACGACGGAGTCACCGGGGTGTCCCCGGAGACGAACGCGTCGGGATTGTACTTCGTGATCGTTTGGCCGCCGCTGGTGACGAACGTCGGATTGCCGACGAGCTTGGCACCATTCCCCTGAATCGTCACCGAGCGGGTGAACTGGGCGAGATCGAGGGCGGCGTTGATCGCGGTCGCCCCATCGACGTCGATGAGGAGGTTGGGGGCGATCGAGATCAGGTTGCCGGTGGCAGACGATCCGTTGGCCTGATCGATCGCCCACGCGAGCGTGCCGGCGGTCGTCGTCGATCCCCACGAGGTTTCCGTGACGGAGAACGTGTCGGCTCGCGAGGCTCCAGCGATTGGCCCGGCCGCGGCAAGGAGGGCCAGCATGACAGGAGCAGCGGGGGCGCGGCGGCGGCGGAGAAAAGCGGTGACGAAACGCATGGGCCTTTGATTCCCTGAGGAGACGTGTGGCCGGTGGGCCGCGATCGGCAGAGCACAAGCGAAGGTTCGAAGGTCTAGCCGATGGCCCCGCCGGCGCGATATCCGTTTTGCGAAGCACCCTCTGTGCCGGCCGTGGAAGACCACTCCCGGCTACGGAGAAGCGTCTCCGACGGGAGCTCGCCGTAGCGCCGCTGATACTCCCCGGCGAAGCGGCCGAGGTGGTTGATGCCTGCCTCGAGGACGACGGCGGTCACGTTCGACCCGGCCGGCGCCGCTTCCAGCAAGCGGCGGGCGAGATCGAGGCGCATCGCCCGCAGACAGGCCATCGGGGGAGCGCCGACATGGCTTGCAAACGCCTGCTCCACGGCGCGGACGGAGACCCCGGCGTGTGCCGCCAGATCCCCCATCGACACCGGCTCGGCCCGGTGGGCACGGAGCCAGTCGAGGAGATCCTCGACGACGACCCGTTCGCTCGGTGGCTGGTCCCCCGGCGGCGGCGCCTCACCGAACAGGTATTCGCCGACTCTTGCCAACAACGCGGCTTCGGCCAGCGGAACGGCGGGGGGGAGCGCGGCCGACAGTCCGTCGCGGCGCGTCGCGGTCTGGTCGTAGAGCCGAGCAAGCCGGAGCGCTCCGCGGACAACTCTCCCTCCGCTCCTGCCGGTAAGGACCCGGCCGACAATGGCGGGAGCCGCCGTCCGGTGGCGTTGAAACCACTCGTCCAGCGCCCCATCCGGAAGATCGACGACGAGACAGCGCGACGGGGAGGCAACGAAGCGCATCGACCGGGCCGGACGCACGAACACCGCCTCTCCGGGCGACGTCGATAATGGCCGGCCGTCGACGACCATGTCGATGCCCCCCGACAGCGGCACCATCACCTGAAACTGGCAGCCGATCCCCTCCATCCGGGCCTCGATCCGGGCGGAGCAGTCGACGAACGTCACTGGCAGCCTTGCCCCCTCCACCCGGTTGAGGCGGAGGCGGTAGCGGTCCCGGCCGATGACGTCGCTGGAGTGTTCTCCCCATGCCCGCCCCGTGACTGCCCGGACGACATCGAGATCGGTCGAGTCGAGGAGCGGATGCGAGGCGAGAAGCGGCGCTGATGCGGCAGGCATGATGGCGGAAATCCCTGACCTGTCCGGCCAGTCCCCGGGGGATGATCGTGGTCGGTGGTCATGATACGCCGTTCCGGGGCGGCCGCTCGATGCGGCCTCGGCATTCAACGCGGCACTCAGGCCATCGGCCCGGCCGCGGCAAGGAGGGCCAGCGCGACGGCGGCAGCCGGGACCGGGCGGCGCAGAGAACGTGGGGCGACGGGTATAGACTTCGGCGCGGGGGGTCTACATGGCCCGACTGCCGCGAAGGGCGAGCCCCAAGGATCATCCCTTCCGTAGGGCCGATCCCTTCGCCGCTTGGATAGCCGGATTCCGGCGCTCAAAACCGGCCACCGCGCGGGCGGCGGGATTTCCTCTCGCCACGGATGATGCCCGCATCCGCTCTCCACTGGACAGGGTGAAATCAGCAGACTTCAATGGGGCCATGACCGCAAAGCAATTCTACGATTGGCAGACGTCCGGCGGCACCGATGACGTGATGAGACTTGTCGACTGCCTCGAACGGGCCGATGTGCGGTGGTGTGCGATCGGCGGCGTCGCCGTGAATCATTGGGCTCAACAGCAGATGGTCACGCAGGACGTCGATCTCGTCGTGGCACTCGATGACGTCGAGCGCTCGGTCGGGTTGCTCGAACAGGCCGGCTTCAAGAGCGAGCGGTTTCCCTGGTCGGTGAATCTCAAGGGCCGATCGGCTGTCTCGGTTCAACTGTCGACGGAGGAGTTTTACCGCGATTTTCCGAACCGCGCGGTGCCTGCAGACGTGCACGGGATTCTCCTCCGGGTGGCTTGCCTGGCCGACACGCTGGCCGGAAAAATAAAGGCTTGGGGCGAACCGACGCGGCGGCAGAGCAAGCAGGCGAAGGACTTCACCGACATCGTCCGGCTGGTCGAGGCCCATCCGCACCTGTGGGACACCCTGACGCCGGCCCTCAAGGCACTCGTCAACACCCCCGCCTGAAGCCGACCGGCAGAAAAAGCGGAGCGTAGCGTTTCCGACGGTACGGCTGCGTGGCCCGGCGGAGGTCGGCCCGATCATCTCCGCCGGTCCCGCGGAGATTTGCAGAAACCTGTCACAACCGGTTGCCCCGATTCGACGTGACGACGAGCCCGTCGGAGGGCTTCCCGAAGTGGGCCTTCACGCCGACCCCCTCCTGTCGAACAGCGCTTCAGAAGTGCGGGAATGCTTCTCGACGCCGCTCCAGCTGCCGATGCCGAGCGCGCGATGTCGCTCGCAGCCGCCTGGTATCGATGAGGGGATGATCAGGGCCGACCCGGGCGCGGAGATCGGAGAACCTCGTTGATGCGCTTGATCAGACCTCGGAAGTCGTAGCCGGCTCCGGGGTCGGTGGGGGTCGCGGGGATCACGATCCATTGATCGCCGCCGTGACAGGTTTTTTTGGACCACTCCTGGAATCGTTGTGTGTGCAGGTTGTTCATCGCTTGGGAAAGTCGCTCATTTTCCCAAGCATGAATCCGCGTCATCCCAGCAGCGGACTGCATCCGCGGCATGGCCACGATCTTGAAGCTCTGGCGGAGAAGGTCGTCGATTGCCTCGCCGAGAGTGCCTGCCGGGACATGGGCCCCATCCGGCGCGATGACCCAGAAATGGTGCGACCCGGGGCGGGGGTCGTTCTCATCGATGCCGGCGAGCACGGCGTCGGCGAGCTCGACCGGGCAAAACGTATTGTCGCTGCGCAGCTTTTGGTTCGTCGGCGTCGCGAAGTATTCCTCCGAGGGGACGACGATCAGCACCCGGGCGCGCCGCAGGAAGCGGTAGATCCGCTCCAGCGTGTTTTCATTCCGCCGCTCGAGGACGGGAGATGTTTCGTCCTTCGGCTGCTCCTGGTCGTAGTAGGCGTCGAAGTCGGCGGCGGTGAGCGCCGCATGCATCGCCTTCACGAACGGCTCCGACGCCTTGCGCCGGTAGGAGATCGCCACGTCATACGGCATGTCGCTCGTGGGGCCGTTGGGTTTGAGCCAGCCGACGCCGCGCTCGCGGAGGCGCCAATCCATGTCCGGCGGTAGGTCACCAGGACGGAAATCGTGGACGACGAGATCGGCCCGGGACTGCTCGTCGCTGGAGAAGCTGAAGTCGCCGAGGGGCGGATCGAAGCCGAGGCGGGACGCCGAGCGCTTCTGCCCGTTTGGCTCGGCCGAGCCGAAGAGCAGTTCGCGGAGCCGAGCTGCATTGGTCAGTTCTTTCGCGCACAGCATCTGGACGAAGATCCCTCCGGTGAAGTCGGGCTTCGGGGGGCCGCCGTCGAAGGCGGGGCTGATGGTATGGGCCCACTGGATGCGGAGGACGATCACGTCTGTGGGCTCGCTATTGGGCCCACTGGTATCTGCGAGCGACCAAAGGGCCCCTTGCCACGTGATCTGGACGCCTTCTTGCCAGAAGCAAGCGGTAGCATCGATGGTCAGATCATGGTGCACCGCCTTCCTGAGCTCTGACCGGGCATGTTCTTCGTTGGCTCCGCTTTCGAGCCACCAAGAGATGCCAGTCGAGTGCCGCGCGATCGCCACAGCGATCTGCTGAAACGCACTCCGACTCAACAGCAATCCCTTTCCAGTCGATTGGATCGTGAAACTGTGATTCACGAGCCGTGTGCCGCGACGCGAGGCCTCGTCACACGCCCGTCTCCACTCGCGCGCCAGTCTCTCCTCGGTGTCCGGATCGAGCGGCCCGAGGAGCCCGGGATGGGTGGCGAGCGCCTTCCCCTGCCCCAGATCGATGACGATGTCGCAGGCGTCGAGGAGCGGCAGGAGGAAATCCCAGTCATCGGCGGCCACGTCGTCGCCGATGAGGTTTTTCAAGTCCGCCACCGAAAATGGAGTGCGGGTCAACTCGTAGAGGGCCTGGCGCGTGGTAGACCGGGCCGGCGCATCCACCACCACCTTGTAGACCAGATCGATCGCCCACTGCTGGTCGACGATCACCGTCGGCGGCAGACGTGGTCTCGGGCGGAAGTACACCCGGCCACACTCATGGAGATACTCGGCGATCGCCCGGGCCACCTCGTCGAGCTGGGCGGGGGTGAGCCCGGATTGGTGTTTGGCAACGAGCTTTTGCCACGCCTCCATGGCGAGGGGCTTGTCGATCTGCTTGGGAAAACGAGCCCGTTTCGCCATGTTGTCGCGCACGACATCGCTGCAGGCCTTCGCCATGTCGCCGTAGAGCTTCGGCATCCGAATGCCGAGCTCATCCGCGACGGCCGCGGCGTGGGCCACCACCTCCTTCTCGATCGGGGCCAATTCACCATAGTCGCTGTCGTAGTCGACATCGTCGATGTCGGTCAGCGGAAACACCGGGATCTTGTCTTCTCCCCTGCCGATCAAATCGCCATACCGGCCCGCCTGCTGCTTCACATAATCTTCGACGCGAAATCTCCGGTGCTTTCCGTCTTCGGCGGCCCCGGTGAAGACGATGACAACCCTCGGCCGGCGCTCCGATGTCCGGTAGTCCTCCACGCGCTTCAGCCCGCGCGCCTCCCAGACGTAGTCGAGCCAGTATTCGAGCTCGCGGTAGGTGTTTTGGGCCTCGAACTCCTCCCGGCCCATCGCTTGCGTCACGTGGCGACGATCATCGATCTCTTTGTCGAGGCGCGCCGTGTGCGTGTCGCGGTGGGTCGTCACGATCACGAACACCGTCCCCTCGGAGGCGAAGAGGCGGTGGGTGTTGTGGTAGATCTCCTGGCCGCCGAAGTCCCAGACATGGACGGTCGTCGGCTCGGCACGGCCCGACGGCATGTGGAGCTCGTCGAGGCGGATGTTGGAGGTCGAGAGCTCCCCCTTGCTCGGACGGAGATCCGCGTTCTCTGGCTTCGCCCGCCCCTGCGCACCGATCGCCTTCCAGGCCAGAGCCTTGGAAACGGTCGTCTTGCCGCAGCGGCCGCTGCCGAGGAAGAGGACCTTCGCCATCAGGAGCTCGACCGACGGATCTTCGGCGAGCCGAGCGAGCGTGCGGAACTGGCCGGCGACGTTTCGCGGCCGCCCCTCCACCGCTGTCGCCCCGGCGACGACGGGTGTCCCCTCGCCGCGATGGACGCGGCGGATATCGAGGCCGCGAAAGGACGTCATCTTCTCGCAGCCGGTGGCGTAGAGCGTGCGCACGCCCATGGGCCTGCCCTCGGCCTTGCCGACCGGCAGCGCCGGCATTTCCTCGAGCGTCGTGCAGCCGCGGAGATCGAGATGGTGAAGCCAGCGATAGCCCTCCAGATCGGGCGGCAAATTCGGCAGCTTCGTGCAGCCGCGGAGAACGAGTTTCTTGAGCCGGCGGGGCGGAAAACGCGAATCGCCGACCGGCGTCCAGCCGTCAGGATACGTGGCAGGCTGACTCGGGAGCCGAACAGAAGTCACCCACGGGCAATCGACGAGCGTCAGTTCCTCGAGCGAGTCGCAGTCCTTGAGGATGTCGTTGAGCGCATGAGGATCGCCGGCGTCGATCGCCTCGCACCCGTCGAAGTGGACCCAGCGGAGGCGCGTCGTCTTGAAGTCCGGCAGGCTCTCGAGCGATCGACACCCGCCGAGATCAAGACTCTCGAGGTTCGGAAGCGCGGCCGCGGGGAGCGACTTCAGTTTCGCACAGTTCCGCAGATCGAGGCAGACGAGCGACTTTGGCAGGCCGGTGATCACCTCGAGATCGGAGAGCCGCCAGAGAATGAGCTGGGTGAGGTTGGTGAAGCGGCTGAAGTCGAGCCGGGCATGACCGCAGGACTGGAAATGACCTAACCTGCTGACCGGGTTTAACCAGCCGAGGGCGAGGCCCCTCACCCGGGCAGGATCGGGGAGCGTCGGCTTGGCCGCCGCAGGGCTGCGCCCGGCGGCGGCCAAGAGCAGCGCCCTAGCGGCGGGGCCTTGGCCCGCCGCCACAGAAAGTTCCTCCTGCCGAACGTGCTCCCCCGCTCCGGGCTCGCCGGCTCCGTCTGACGGCGGCCTTGCTCCGCCGGCCTTGTCTAACCTCGCCTGCTCCCCCTTCGCTCGCTGCCTCCCCCCGGCGGCTCCGCCGCCTGCCGGTTTTTTTTCGGCTGCCGGACCGCGGACCAAGCAGACACGGAACCCCAGGGAGTCGTGGCGGTCAACGGGCCCGCGCCTGAGGCGGTAGGCCGAACTGCACACACCGGCGGTGTCGAGCCACGCCCCGCCGCGGATCACGCGGCCGCGGTAGAGGGCACCCTCGATTCGCTCCGTGCCGAGATCAAAAAAAGAGAGCATCGCACCACTACGGTCGCGCGTGTACGCGTCTGCTTCATAGACATCCCCGCACCATTCATCGACGTTGCCGTGCATCCCGACGAGGCCGAAGGCGTTTGCCTCCTTCGTGGCATCGCCCCCTGCCACCGGCTCATCGACGGGGTGGATCTTTCCGCCTGCGTTTGCCTCGTACCAACCCACCTTCTCGAGCGCCTCTTCACCGTCGCCATTCCAATACTCGGTCTCCGCGCCAGCCCGGCAGGCATATTCCCACTCAATCTCACTCGGCAGACAGGCACGAAGGCCAGGGCCCTTCGCGGCAAGCCAGCGGGAGAGCCCGTCGCACCAGGAGGCGGCGGCGATCCATGTCGCATTCTCGACCGGCAGCCGGTCGTCACCGGCCTTGCCGCATGGCGACTCGTCCCACGCTTTGCCGTCCGATCGGTTTTCATGCTGATCGACAAGCCAGCGCACGATCGCCCGATACTCTCCCCGGGTAACGACGTACGTGCCGAGCCAGAAGTCCTCGGCCAGTTCGACTTCATGGGCTGGCTCCGAATCACTGCTTCCCCCCCGCTCTCCCATCCGAAACCGGCGTCCCTTGGCCGGAATGTGACGAAAGCGCATCTGGAGCGCCGGCTCTCCCCACGCCGTGGGAAGCTCGATCACGAGCTCGCGAGCGTCGCTCTCCGCCCCGCGCGTCTCCCCGTCGCCAGCCATGCGATCCGCTCCTCGCCTCTCCCGGGGTTCGTCGCCCCGGTTCCCCTGTGCCGGGGCGACAGTCTACACCCCCGCAGCGAGCGGGATCCCTCCCTCCCGGCAGCCGCACGGCCGAACAGATGGTCGATAAGCCCCGCGACCGCGACCCTGTGGAGGGCCCTCGCCGAGGGCCGGTCGAGTCGGCGATTCTGGGGCCAAGTGGAGCGA
>CAMARC010000181.1 GCA_945860405.1 Candidatus Kuenenia stuttgartensis
GAGATGCCGCACCGCCCGGATGAGGAGGCTCTCGTCTGGCGAGCCGGGGAGAATCGCCGGCCCGCGGTCGCCGCCGGTCGCCCAACCGCTCTTCCAGTCGAGGGCCAGGTTTCCCTCCATCTGGCCGGCGGCATGGGAGTGGCAGCGCAAGCAGCGGCGGGCGAGAATCGGCTCGACCTCGTCGCGGAAGGTCGCGGCCGGGTCCCCTTCCCCGGCGGCCCCGAAGCTGCCGGGAACGAGGAGCAGGGCGAGGGCGACAGCCGCGCGGAGCGAACAAAATCGTCGCACGTTTTCTCCCCTCCCCGATCAGACTGAGGCTTAGCAGGCTGAGGATCAAGTTCCCGCCGCGAGCGGAGGCCCGATGCCGGCCGACGCCCTTCTTCGATTCTACCTCGGCTCCTCCCGAGCCCCCGGCGATCAGGGGGTGGTACGGACGAGCTGGGCGCTCCAAAAAGGGTGGAAACCGGCCGATTCGACGGCAATCCCGGCTCGGACGAGGGCTGTCACCAGCGCCGCCGGCGGGGAGAGGACCGGGTCAATCCGGCAGTCGACGGTATGGTCGTCGACGAGATGGGCCTCGGGCACCCGGTCGGCGAGACACTCGCGGGCAGCGACCGCGTCGCGCGGCACCGTCACGCGCCAGATCCAGGTTCGGCCCGGCGCGAACGTGGCCGGATGAGCTGGCCCGCGGGCGAGGATGCGCCCTCCATCAAGGAGGGCGACGTGGGTGAAGCAGGCCGGCACGATCGCGTCGTCGAGCGCCGCGACGACCGTCCGCTCGACGAGCACCGCGGCCTCGATGAGCTTCTCGCACAGGTGTCGGCCACGCGGGTCGAGGGCGCGGAACGGATCGTCGAGGGCGAGGATCGCCGGATCGTGGAGGACGGCGCGGCCAAGGAGGAGGCGCTTCGTAGTCGCTTCGGGGAGCGTGTCGAGGCGGGCGTCGCCGCTGAGCCCGGCCAAATCGAGGGCCCGCGTTCGCGCCTCGGTGAGCCGCTTGCCGGAAAGGCCAACGGCCGTGGCAAAGAGATCGAGGAACTCATCGGCCCGGATCGCCGGCCAGCCCTCGAGCGCCGCCGGGGCGTAGCCACACATCCGCCGGGCCATCGCCGGCTCGCGGCGCTGCGAGCGGCCGTTGACCACGATCTCTCCACCGGCAAGCGGCACGGCGCCGGCGATCGCCGCCACGAGGAGCCCCTTCCCGCAGCCCCCGGCGCCGATCAGGGCCCACGCCTCTCCCGGGGCGGCATCGAAGGAGCAGTCGGCGATGGCCGCCACATCCCCCGCGCGGATCACGGCGCGTTCGATATGGAGCATGGGAGGGGGAAAAGGGGCCGTATCGGACGGCGGATGGGGGGCTTCTGCGGAGTCAGGATTGGAGCGAGCGGCCGAGCCTCTCGGCGGTCATCTCGAGCGACACAAGCAACCCCTTCGCCTTGTTGAGCGTCTCTTGGTATTCGCTCTCCGGATCACTGTCGGCGACGATCCCGGCCCCCGACTGGACGTAGGCCATGCCGCCGGCGAGGACGACCGTCCGCAGCGCGATGCAGGTGTCCATCGAGCCGCCGAAGTCGATGTAGCCGACGGCGCCGGCGTAGGGGCCGCGGCGGCGGGGCTCGAGTTCGTCGATGATCTCCATGGCGCGGATCTTCGGGGCCCCCGAGACGGTGCCGGCCGGGAGGCAGGCGCGGAGGGCGTCGAAGGCCGTCCTGTCGGCGAGGAGCGTCCCGGTGACGTTGCTCGTGATGTGCATGACATGGCTGTAGCGCTCGATCGACATCACATCCGAGAGCTTCACCGAACCGATCTCGGCGACACGGCCGACGTCGTTGCGGCCGAGATCGATGAGCATGACATGCTCGGCTCGTTCCTTCGGATCGGCGAGCAATCCCTCGGCGAGGGCCCGGTCTTCCTCCGGGGTGGCGCCGCGCGGCCGCGTGCCGGCGAGTGGGCGGACGGTTACCGTGCCGTCGATGAGGCGCACCATGATCTCCGGCGAGCTGCCCACGAGCGTCGCGGAGGGAGTGCGGAGGAAGAACATGAACGGGCTCGGGTTCACCACCCGCAGCGTTCGGTAGAGCTCGATCGACGGGTGGTCGAAGGGGATGTCGAGGCGACGGCTGAGCACCACCTGGAAGACGTCGCCGGAACGGATGTACTCGATCGCCTTGTCGACGGCGGCGAGGAATCCTTCGCGGCTGAAGGTGGAGGTTGCCGAGCCGTCGCTGAGGCAGCGGGGCTCGTGGCGGGGGCCGATGTCGGCCGCTGCGGGCCAATCGGCTGCCGCGAAGAGCTTGCGAATCGTGGCGTCGATCCGTCGGCCGGCCTCGGCCCGGCCCTGCTCGAGCGCCGCGGGGGAGCCGTCGCCGACGTCGGCGAGGACGACGACATCGAGCGACTTCGTGACGTTGTCAAAGACCACGAGCCGGTCGTAGAAGGCAAAGCTCAGATCGGGGAGGCCACGGTCGTCGGCGGGTGCGTCGGGAAGATCCTCGACGTAGCGGACCGCGTCGTACGCGGCATAGCCGATGACGCCGCTGGTAAACGGCGGCAGTTCGGCGACGTGGGCCGGGCGGAAGGGGGCCATGCGGCGCTGGAGCTCGGCAAAGGGATCGTCCGATTCGAGCGACTCGCTGCCGCCGGGAAGGCTTGTGCCGGTGACGGTGACGTGCCGCCCTCGGGCCTCGAGGAGGAGGAACGGATCGGCGCCGAGAAAGCTGTAACGCCCCACCTTCTCGCCGCCGACGACGCTCTCGAACAGGCACCCACAGGGGCCGGCATCGAGGCGGGCGAAGGCCGACAGCGGCGTCAGCCCGTCGGCGAACAGCCGGCGCCACACCGGAACGAGGCGGTGGTCAGCCGCCAGGGCCCGGAAGCGGGCGGGATCGGGGAGGCAGGAGTCCGGGAGGGACGGTGCAGGCGACATGGAGAGGCAGTGTCGGGCGGTGGCGCTGCGGAGATTTCCCCACAGACTACCCCGACACGCCTCCCACCTCCACCCCGCCGGGCGAACAGGCCCGATCGCAGCCGACGATCGCGCCGGGGGGGCAATTCGGTATCCGAAGCCCGGCCACGGGGCGACGTTGCGGAGGGGGAACGGATATGATTCAAAGCTTCCTCGGCACGGTGTGTGCCGGGGAGCGGACAGGCCGAACGTGCGGGGATGCCATGAAGTGCCAGCAGTGCGACAACCCGGCGGTGTTCCACATCACCGAACTCGAGGCGGGCAATGTCCGCGAAGTCCATCTCTGCGAGGAGCATGCCCGCGTCTACCTCAATCAGTCCGAAGGGGGCGACGGGGGCGATCCGGGTGAGCCCGGGGCTGTCGAAGGGAAGGGGCAAAAAGGGGGCGGGCTGTCGGGGCCGCTGGGCGTTGGACAAACGGCCGAGGATCTGGCCATCCTCGACAAACGCTGCTGCGACATGTGCGGGATCACGTTTTTCGAGTTTCGCAATCAGGGTCGCCTCGGCTGCCCCCACGACTATCTTCAATTCGAGAAGGAACTCGATCCCCTCATCGCCAACATCCACGGGGCGACCGAGCACACCGGGCGACGCCCGTCGCGGCCCGTCCCGGCGGGGGTGGATGCCGGGAGCGGCACGGATGGCCTGACGGCGATCATCGGCCTGCGGCGCGGGATGAAGGAGGCGATCTCGCGGGAGGATTACGAATTGGCGAAGGAGGCCCGGGACGCCATCCGGGGGATCGAGGACGCTTGGACGCCGCCGGCCAAGGCCGGGGAGGAGAACGCATGAGGCTCGACACGCTCACCAACTCGATCGGGGAATGGCTCCGGGGAACCGGGCCCGATTCCGACATCGTGATGAGCAGCCGGGTGCGTCTGGCACGCAACCTCGCCCAATTTCCCTTCGTGAGCCGGGCCACGGAGCAGGACCGGGCCGACACCGAGCGCGTGCTCCGCGGGCAAATCGCGGCGGTGCCGGTGGGGCGGGAACTCGATTACATCGACGTCGGTCACCTCGAGGAGATCGACCGGCGCTTCCTCGTCGAGAGGCAACTGATCAGCCGCGAGCATGCCGATGCCCAGGGCGCACGGGGCGTCGCGATCGACCGGCTCGAACAGGTGAGCCTGATGATCAACGAGGAGGATCACCTCCGCATTCAGTGCATGCACAGTGGCCTCGACCTCCACGGCGCGTGGGAGCAGATCAAGGTCGTCGACGACCAGATCGAGCGGGCCGTCTCCTATGCCTTCCACCCACGCTGGGGCTACCTCACCGCCTGCCCAACGAACGTCGGCACCGGGATCCGCGTGAGCGTGATGCTCCACCTCCCGGCGCTCGTCATCACCCGGCAGATCGACAAGGTCTTCCGCAGCCTCCACAAGATCTCGCTGGCCGTCCGCGGTCTGTATGGCGAAGGATCGCAGGCGATGGGCGACTTCTACCAGATCTCCAACCAGACCACGCTCGGCCGGACGGAGGACGAGCTCGTCCAGCAGGTGGCCGATGTCGTGCCGGTGCTCATCGACTACGAGCGGCGGGCCCGTGACTTCCTCGTTCGTGAGACGCAGCAGAATGTCCACGATCAGGTGAGCCGGGCCTACGGCATCCTCCGCACCGCCCAGACGATCAGCAACGAGGAGACGATGCAACTCCTCTCGCGGGTGCGCATGGGGGTGCTCCTCGGGCTGATCGGCGACGTCAAGCTCTCCGACATCAACTCCCTCCTCATCCGCACGCAGCCCGCGCACCTCCAGAAATTGCGCGGCGGCGACGAGGATTCGAGCGACGACATCGAGCGCGCCCGCTACCTGCGGCACCACTTCGAGGGGGGCGATTCGCCGTCCCGGGCCACCGCCAACTGACGCGTCGGCCGCTGGCCCTTGCGATCACCCCGGGCCGGATTCCGCCGGCGGCTCGACCCCCAGCTTCGCTCGCAGCGCCGGCACGACCGGCGGCGGCACGAATTGACGGAGGGCTTCGTCTCCCGCCAGCGGCGTGATCTGCTTGAGGAGCGACGAGGAGATGTGGGAGTACTGCGAGTCGGACATGAGGAACACCGTCTCGACCGCGGGATCGAGTTTCCGGTTGGCGAGCGTCATCGTGAACTCGGCATCGATGTCGGTCAGCGAGCGGACGCCGCGGAGGAGGACGCGGGCCCCCTGCTCGCGGACGAACGCCACCGACAGTCCGCCGTACAGCGCCACCCGGACATTGGCGAGGTGGGCGACCGAGGCCTTCACAAGCGTCACCCGTTCCTCGAGGGTGAACATCGGGTGCTTGTCGGGGTTGATGCCGACGCCGACGACAATTCGCCCGAAGATCCGGCTGGCCCGTTCGATGACGTCGAGGTGGCCGAGGGTGATCGGGTCGAAGCTGCCGGTATAGACGGCGGTCGCCCCGGCATCGGCCCTGTTCTGGGGGGGCGGGGAGGCAGCGGTCGGTAGGCTGGGGGGCATGGCGGTCAAGGCCTCAACAACAGCGGCGAGGAAGGGGCGGAAAGAGTGGGGAGAAGGAGCGGGAAGCCCCAGGATGCCGTCTTCGTCGGCTGGGAACATCCGACCCGATGGCACGATTGGAGGATTCAAGCCATAATCGCCGGCCCGAGAGCCTTTTCCCTGCCGACGATTATGCTGAGGGGGAGGGATTGGGCGAAATCGATTCGGGGGCCCCGGGTCTTGTCAGAGGGAGATTGAGTCCGGTGACGAAGTTCTTACCAATGACGGGGATGGTCGTTTCCGGGCTCGTCGGAATCCTGTTTCTCGCCGATCTGGCGGTCAAGGTGCCGTTTCGCCGGGTGAGCGTTCCCTTGGATGTCGGCTTCATCATCGCCAGCCTGATCGTTGCCTACCTGAGCTGGTCGGTTCTCGACACGGCCAAGACCTGATCCCGCGCCGTTTGCGGAGGCACTGTTGTGCAGCGGAGGCGCTGTTGTGCAGCGGAGGCGCTGTTGTGCAGCGCAGTGACTCCCTCGGGCGTCGTCATCTCCCGCAGCGTCGGTCTTGAGCGTCGGTCTTGGAGTCTGTCTTGGAGTCTGTCTTGGCGCCAGGCCGGTCAGGCCGCGCGGAGGACCGATCCGCCGTGGACCTGCCCGCCCGAGCCGAGCAGGCTCGGCAGATCACTCAGCCGCGCGAACCGTTTCGGGTGGCGCCCAGCCCGGTGGGCCGCGATCACTCTCGTTACCCGGTCGGCGGTAGCGAGGATGCCCGCTCCAGCTTGCGAAACGGTGACGACCGTGAGCGAGCCGGCCGCCGGGCCACCGATCCAGGGCAGCCAGCGGCCAAGCACGCTCCCGGCACGCGTCGGCGTCGACTCCACTTCCCACAGTCCCCAGACCACGCTCCGACAGGCCCAGCCCTCCGGGGCGGGACGGCGGCTTCCGCGCGTCACATCGTCGAACCGATCGACGACGGCGGTGCGGATCCCCTCGGCCACGAGGAGATCTCGCTGTGCGATCGTGCCTCCGTCTCCCACGACCACGCCATCGACGGCGGTGCGGCGGAGGCTGATGAGATGCTGCCGGAGGCGTTGGCGGGAATCGGTTTCCGCGCCGTCGAGGACCAGGGCCCAGCTCTGATCGGCCGTCGGGCGGCTGAGGCGCTGAAGCGTGTCGCCATCGGCGACCCAGGTCACCGCGGCGCCTGTGCGACGCACGCTCGCGTCGAGCGCCTCGAAGCCGTCGGCGGTGATGGTGGCGTCGATCCGGGCGAGAATGACCACCGTCGCCGGTATGGTGTCGTTCGGCACGTAAACCTCCTGCCGGTGGGCGTGCGACCGACCCCCTTTCCGGCTTTCCATCGCTATCGACGGAGGCTTCCCCTTCCCTCCAGCCGGAGCCAGCGACGCGGCGCCACCGTCACCAACCGCGGCCGGGGGACGTGCCGATCAGGCAAGCTCTGCGGGAGTGGCGTGGTCTGTCCGGCGGGCTTCCTGCCAGCGGAGGATCGCCTCGACGAGCCCAGCGGTGCTCGAATCCACCGCTTCGCAGTCGGGGGGGAATCCGAGCGCCGTCAGGACCCCCGACGTGACCGGGCTGAGCGAGGCGATCCGCCATCTCCGCATCCGCTCCCCGAACAGCCGCACCGCCCCTTCGGCAATGACGCCGCTGGTGATCGTCACCCAATCGATCGGCGCGGCGTCGAGCCGCGCCTCGTCGTCGCCGTCGAGCGTCGCCACCGGACGGGTCGCATAGGCCGCCACCTCGACCACCTCATGCCCGGCCTGTTCGAGTTCGCGGCGCATGACGTCGCGGCCGCGGTCGGCCCGAATGAGGAGCACCCGGCCGCCCCGGAGCGTGGGCAGAAGTGCGGCGACCATCCCTTCCGAACTGGCCGTCGTCGGGACGAGATCGCAGGCCAGGCCGGCATCCCCGAGTGCCGCTGCGGTGGCGGCCCCGATCGCCGCCAGCCTGGCTGTGCCGAGGAGGCGGGCGTCCCGCCCTGCGGCCCGCAACCGGGCCGTGAACGACCGGACACCGTTGACACTCGCAAACACGATCCAGTCGAACGTCGCGGCCTCCCCGATCGCGTCGTCGAGCGCCGCCCAATCCCCGGGAGGGGCGATCCGCACGACGGGAAGATGGACAGGCTCGCCGCCGAGCGTGGCGACGGCTGCCGCCAGTTCATCGGCCTGACCGGCCGGCCGGGGGAGGAGGATGCGCGGGCCGGCCCG
>CAMARC010000182.1 GCA_945860405.1 Candidatus Kuenenia stuttgartensis
GACGCGCCGGTCGGCTACATCGCCGCCACCGACGAGTGGTCGGCGGCCCAGGGGGGCTCCTGGAAGGCGTGGTGGCACCGCGGCGGTACCAACGAACCGGCCGCTGAGATCCACCACTTCATCGGCAAGGACATCACCTACTTCCACACCCTCTTCTGGCCGGCGATGCTCGAAGCGGCCGGGCTTGCCCTGCCGACGAAGGTGCGGATCCACGGCTTTCTCACCGTCAACGGCGAGAAAATGTCGAAGAGCCGCGGCACCTTCCTCTTGGCGCGGACCTACCTCGACCACCTCGATCCTGCCTGCCTCCGCTATTACTACGCGGCAAAGCTCTCCGGCGACATCGACGACATCGACCTCAACCTCGAGGACTTCGCCGCCAAGGTGAACTCCGACCTCGTCGGTAAGGTGGTGAACCTCGCCAGCCGGACAGCGCGGTGGCTCGAGGGAACGGGGCTGTCGGAGACCTACCCCGACGACGGCGGGCTGTTCGCTCAGGGGGCCCTCGACGGCGCCGAGATCGCCGCTGCCTACGACGACTGCGACTTCGCCCGCGCCATGCGGCTGGTGATGGCGGCCGCCGACAGGGCCAACGCATACGTCGATGCCGAGCAGCCTTGGAAGCTCGCCAAGGCGGGCCCCGAATCGGCCGAGAAGCTCCGCGACGTCGCCACCGTGGCGTTGAATCTCTTCCGCCAGATCGTCGTCTACCTGACGCCGGTGCTGCCGGACTTGGCTGCCGAGACCGGCGCACTCGTCGGAGGCCCGATCCTTTCCTGGGAGGAATCGCGACACCCCCTCACCGGCGTGCCGGTCGCCCCGTTCAAGCCCCTCGCCCGCCGGGTCGAGGCTCCCCAACTCGAGGCCCTCGTGGTTGCGTCGAAGCCCGCCACGCCACCCTCGCCCCTCTCTCCACCGTCCAATCTTCCTTCCTCCGGAAACGCCTCCGTGACCACCGATCCCGCCGAGCCGCTCGCCGCAGAACCTCTTGCCCCCCAGTGCACGATCGACGACTTTGCGAAGGTCGATCTCCGCGTGGCGCGGATTCTCGCTGCCGAGGAGGTGCCGGAAGCGAAGAAGCTCCTCAAGCTCACCGTCAGCTTGGGCGGAGAGGAACGGCGGACGGTGTTCGCCGGCATCAAGGGCTTTCATGATCCGGCGGCGCTCGAGGGACGGCTCGTGGTCGTCGTCGCCAATCTCGCCCCGCGGCAGATGAAGTTCGGCTTGAGCGAGGGAATGGTGGTGGCCGCGAGCGGCGCGGGCGCCACGGGGGTCTATCTCCTCTCCCCCGATTCCGGCGCCCTCCCCGGCATGCGCCTGCACTGACTTAGGCAGGCCAGCCACGGCCTGCTGGTCGGCGCGGGATCGGCCGCAGCGGAGTGCGAAG
Organism: Candidatus Kuenenia stuttgartensis; assembly: GCA_945860405.1. Taxonomy (GTDB): domain Bacteria; phylum Planctomycetota; class Planctomycetia; order Pirellulales; family UBA1268; genus QWOP01. Next base: position 1,388 of record CAMARC010000182.1, read on the forward strand.
GCAGGCCAGCCACGGCCTGCTGGTCGGCGCGGGATCGGCCGCTGCGGAGTTCGCTGCGGTAAGATGGAGAGGGTACGACGCGCGAAGCGGGATCCTCGCTCAGGCACGGCGGCCTCACAGTCTCTCTATCGGAGTCCATCATGCCGCAGCCGACGATCCTCTTTTCCACCGACTTCTCCCATGCCAGTGACGCGGCCCTCCCCCATGCCGCGGCGCTCGCGCGCCAGAAGGAGGCCCGTCTCCTCATCGTGCATGTCGAGGAGCCCCCGCTGGCCTATGGCGGCGGAGAACTCTACTACGGCCTCGCAGAGCCAGACACCGCGAGAATCCGCGCGATGCTCGAAGCGGTCAAGCCAGCCGACCCGGAGGTCGCCTTCGAGCAACGCCTGGCGATGGGAGACCCGGCCGCAGAGATCTGTCGGATCGCCGCCGACGAAGGGGCGGAGATGATCATCATCGGCACCCACGGCCGCACCGGCCTGTTTCGCCTCCTCATGGGGAGCGTCGCCGAATCGATCCTCCGCCGGGCCCCCTGCCCCGTCCTCGTTTACCGTGAGACCGGCCATCGGGTCGGGCAGCGCCCGGCCACGGCCGGCGTCTGAAGGCTTCCCTCGAGCGTCACAGGCCGCGTGTGTCCGACCGTCCCGCCAAACTGTCCGCGCTATCGATCGGTACCCGGCCACTCCGTGAGCGCCTTGCCCACCGCGCCCGGGTTCGTGCCACGCTCCGCGGGCGCTTCGACGGCGCGGGCTTCATCGAGGTCGACACGCCGGTCCTCTCGCTCGAGGTTCTCCCCGAGGCGCACATCGATCCGATTCCCGTCGCGGTCGACGGCAGGGAGGCCCCGGTGCAGTGGCTCCAAGCAAGCCCGGAAGCGCTCATGAAGCGCCTCCTGGCGGAGGGATCGGGGGCGATCTACCAGTTCGCCCGTTCGTTCCGCGCCGGGGAACGGGGCGCCCTCCACGACGTCGAGTTCGTCCTCCTCGAGTGGTATGCCCCGGGCGCCACGCTCGACGCAACGGCCCCGCTCCTCGCCTCCGTCTGCCGCGACATCCTCGGCACGGAAGGCCTCGAGCGTCTCTCCTGCCGCGATGCCTTCCGGCTCCATGCCGGCGTCGACATCCTTTCCGCCACCCCCGCTGACTGGCGCGAGGCCGGCCGCCGCCTCGGGGTCGCCGCGCCGCACGGGACGGACGCCCCTCCTGAGCTGTGGTTCGAGCTGCTCCTTTCGGAGGTCGTCGGCCCGCAACTCGGCCGCGGCGGACGACCGACGGCGCTCGAGCTCTGGCCAGCCAAGCAATCGGCCTTTGCCCGACTCGATCCCGAGGATCCACGCCTTGCCCGCCGCTTCGAGCTGTTTGTCGATGGCGTGGAACTGGCCAACGGCTGGGAGGAGGACACCAGCCGCGCGCTCCTCGCCGCTCGGATCGACGAGGCCAACCGCATCCGCGTCGCCGCCGGTCGGCCGGCGCTCCCCGTTCCCCGCAGGCTGCTCGAGGCCCATGGGGCTTCGATGCCGGAGGGTGTCGGAGCGGCACTCGGCTTCGATCGCCTCGTCATGCTCGCTGCCGGCGCCGAGACGCTCGATGCGGTCCGCCCCTTCGGCCTCCGCGAAGCCTGAGTGTCAGGCCTGACAGGGCCCTGGGCAGCGGGGCGGGCTGCGGCGAGGGACAGCCCGCTACTGCCCGACGTTGGGAGCGATCCCGGCAACCATCCAGTTGTCGTAGATCCGCTGGCCACGGGTCACCGGCTTGGACTGCATGAGCATCCGGATCTCGAGCGGCCTCGAACGCCCCTCACAGGGATCGATGACGACGACCACGGCCCACGAGTCGGGGAAGCGAACTTCGGCACCGACGCAGCGGAGCGTCGTCGCGGCGGCCCTGCCGCACTTGCGGATGTCCTGGATCACCTCCATGCCGGCAAGCGAGGCCTCGGCCTGCCTCTCCTGGACGTCGGGCGTCGCCTTGGCGCCGCCCCCAATCCCCATTGGGGGAAGCACTTGGGGAAGGCAGGTCTTGACGGCATCGCCGAGCCGATCCTCCCGAACCATCTCGAGGAACATCGCCGCGGAAGCCTCGGCCCGCCTGAACGCCACCGAGCGCTGCGTGAGACTCGTCGCCACCGACTGCACGCCGAATCCGACCGCCAGCGCCAAACCCGCCAATGCGCACCAGCGGCCGGTCTTGCGATCCCCCCCCTCGGCCCGCTCGTCGCCATCGCCGCGTGCCGAGACATCCTTGAGCGCCACCACCGACAGCGCGGAGGCGATCAGCGGGACGAGCAACAGCGCCGGCGAAAACACCGCCGTTGCCGAAAGGATGCCAGCGAGGAGAGCAAACACGGCGAGCACGCTGACCGGACGGTAGCCCGGGACGACATCCGTGCCGTCGGCAGCATCGGAAAGGTCAGTTCGCATTCACCCGCAGCCCCTCGGACTGCTCCAACTTCTGGCGACGGTCGGCATAGCGGAGGATGAAATCGCGATCCTTGTCAAACACGATCGCGCTTTCCGCGGGGAGGGCGAACGGCCCGCTCGACGTGGCAAACCGCACCCAGTTGAGCCACTTCCGATCGGGGGCGAGGCCGAAGAACATCCGGCTCTCGGGGGTCGGCTGCACGAGGCTGCGGGGGACGGCCGCGGTGTGGAGGCTCGCGGCCGCGAAACAGACCATCACCCAAGCGGTGATCACCGCCACGAGCGGCCCGCCGACGAGCTCCACCTGCCGGAGGAACTTGACCTTCGTTGTCGACACCAGATCGGTGACCAGCCGCATCCCGAGAAGAACGACCGCGAAGATCCCCCACAGGCAGAGGAAATCGATGAGGTAGGTGTAGGAGGGCATCTTGGCATCGACGAAGCTGGCAAGCCGTTCGTACCAGGCGGTGGCGAACGTCGCGGCGGCGACGATGTTGAGGAGCATGACCAGCCCGCTCCACAGCCCCTCGCGGGCGAGAACGAGCGCGATGGCCAGAAAGACGAGGATGAGAAGCAGATTGACGATCATGGTGGTGGTCCTTCCGATTCAGCTGCCGGTCTTCGGCGCGAAGATCCGCTGCATCTCCTCCATCGCGGTGGTGCCATCGAGCACCAGCCGCATCCCCTCGTCCCGCATCGGCTTCAAGCCGTCCTTGACCGCAGCCTGACGGAGCACCTGGGCGTCGGCCTTCTTGGCGATCGCCATTCTCAGCGTCTCGCCGGAGGCGAGCTCGAAGATCGCCGTGCGGCCGAAATAGGAGGTGCCCGAACAGATCCGGCATCCGGTCTCACTGGGGCGCTTGAAGGTCGGAAGCTCCTCTTTCGTCTTCTTGAACTTCGCAAGCATCTCCGGCGTCGTCTCGATCTCTTCCCGGCACTTCGGGCAGATCTTGCGGACGAGCCGCTGCGAGAGGGAGCCGAGGAGGGTGCGGGCGAGGAGATCGGGCGGGATCCCCACGGCGAGGAGCTTGCTGATAGCGTCGATGGCGTCATTGGCACGGAGGCTGATGACGACGAGCTTGACGTCATCGGCGTGCTTGATGAGCTCGAGGGCGAGCTCCTTGTCGCGGAGGTCGCGGGTCACGATCCCAGCCGGATACTCACGCATCGCCGCTTCGAGGGCGGCCACCGGCGTGACATTGGCGCGGGCGTCGAATCGCACCGGCTTGACGTTTTGGATCTCACGCGGCGGGGCGGCGGCATCCTCGATCGAGATGAAGTCGCGGAGCAGGCGATCGGCCGAGGAGACGACGACGTCGAACGTCGTCGATAGCCCCGAGGCCGCCGGCGAGGAGAGGACGACGAGCCCCTTCTCGAGGCCGAGCAGATGGGAGATCGTGTCGGAGATCGGCTTGGGCACACCGAGATCGCCCATCGACTTGAAGACCACCGTCGGCGTGTCGACATGGATCAGCACCTGCTCGCCGGTCGGCGCCGACTGCACCATGAGCTTGCAGGTGCGCGGCTTCCCTTCAGCCTGAACGGCGAAGGTGCCGGCGAGGCGGCCGCGGCGCTCCTTCGGATCGAGCCCGCAGAGCACTTTCATTGACAAAAGCGCCGCGTCGGCGGCATGCCGCTCCATCGGCGGCTCGTCAGCCCACACCTCCGCCCGCCGCCGCGATCCGCCCGAGGCCTGCATCCGGCGCGGCATCCACACCCCGTCAACTTCGTGCCGGACGTTGACGTCGGTCGGGCTCCACTCCATGAGCACCGTCGAGGCCCGCGAGCTGACGGCCATCTGGAGGATCTTCTTTGCTTCCTCGATCCCCTCGGTCGTCAAAGCGCGCTCGAGGCGCCCCTTGTTGTCATCGGCCGACTTGCCCCCGACGGCCAGGAAGGTGAGCGGGGGAAGGGCCTCGACCGGCTCGACTTCCGCCTCCATTTTGACGCCGAACTGGGCCAGGAAGCGGGAGAGGAGACGGCGCATATGGCCGCTGGTGAGGACCTTGTCCGACTTCCCCGCCTTGGCGTTGTGCTGCCCGGCATAAACCAGCGCCGGCACGAGCCAGGCCAACGCCATGATCACCTGTCCGGCGATCGAGGAGGGAATCACCCAGGCCAGGAGGGCCGCCACCGTGAACGGGAAGGCGGCCAGGGCACCCCAGAGGTTGGGGCGGATGCCGAGCTTCGCCGAATCGCGCGTGATCCAGTCGCTCGTCATCGCCCAGCCGACGACCTGCAGCCACCAGCAGACCAGCGGGAGGATCGAAAGCCCGCCTCCCGTCTCACGCGTGGCCCACTGCGGGTTCGGCGCAGGCCAGCCCTGAGCCAAGCCCGGCGTGGCGGTGAGCACCAGGGCCCATCCCACGACGGCCGCGGGGAGAATGTTCGTCGACAATCGTCGCATCACGTCACTCCGATGCCCTTGAGCGCCATCGTCAGCGCCTCGCGGTTGGGGGCGATCTCGAGCGCGTCGTTGCGATCGATGAGCCCCTGGTCGATGAGGCTCTTGAGGCTCATCGTGAAATCCTGCATGCCGTCGCGATGCGACTTCTTGATGTGGTCGGCGAGAAGATGATCCTGCTCCTCGAGGATGTACTTCCTCACGAGAACATCGAAGAACATCACCTCGCAGATCGGCACCCGGCTGACCCCCTCGCGGATCGACTTCAGCAGTTTCTGCGCGATGATCCCCTTCATGTTGAACGCGATGGCGCTGCGGATCGACGGGTGCTCTTCCTGGGGGAAGAGGTCGAGGATGCGGCCGATGCAACTGGAGGCGCTGGCGGCGTGGATCGTGCCGAACACGAGATGCCCTGTCTCGGCAGCGTGAATGGCCGTCTTGAACGTCTCCACGTCGCGCAACTCGCCGACGAGGATGATGTCGGGATCCTCGCGGACCGCGTGCTTCATCCCGATCTCGAAGTTCTTGACGTCAGTGCCGATCTCCCGCTGGTTGATCAGGCACTTGTCTTCGGTGAACACGAACTCGATCGGATCCTCGAGGGTGAGGATGTGCTTGCGGTAGGTCTGGTTGATGTAATTGAGCATCGATCCGATCGTCGTGCTCTTGCCGGAGCCGGTGACGCCCGCGAGGAGCACCATCCCCTGGTCGAGGACGCACATCCTCTCCAGGCTCGGCGGGAGGAAGAGCCCCTTGAAGTCGGGGATCTTGTTGTTGACGCGCCGCGCGACCATCCCCAGCGAGCCCTGCTGGTAGAGGAGATTGACACGGAACCGCCAGCGAATGTCGTCGACGACGCAGGTGTGGGCGAAGTCGGCGCCGCCGTCGACGTCGAGGATCTTCTTCTGTCGATCGTCGAGCATCGCGAAGCAGAGCCGCTGCATCGTCTCGTCGTCGAGTTTGTCGTGCTTGAGCGGCTGGAGCGAGCCCTTCACGCGCATGAAGGGGGGCTGGCCGACCTTGAGATGGAGATCGCTCCCCTGCAAACGCACCAGGGCCTCGAACAGCCTGTCGATCTCGAGGCGGTCCTTCTTCTTCATGCCCCGGACGGGGGTGGCGGGGGTCGCGGGAGCGGTTTCGATCGTGGCCATGGCATGCCTATCGAAGAGGATGTGGGGGAACGGAGGAACTGACACCGCGTCGGCAGGGAACGCCCGGGGCTGGCGCGCCGTCGCCCGCGGTCACGGCCATCAGGACGGGGGCGGACGGACCGGAATCCCCCGACGGATGAACAGATCCTTGACCTCCCGGATCGTACACTGGCCGAAGTGGAAGATGCCAGCGGCCAGGGCTGCATCGGCCCCGCCGAGCGTAATCGCGTCGGCAAGATGATCGGGCCGACCGGCGCCGCCGCTG
>CAMARC010000183.1 GCA_945860405.1 Candidatus Kuenenia stuttgartensis
TGTCTTCATCACTGGGGGCTTTCCCCTGCCGCCTCTTGGCTGCGACACGGGAACGGAACGACGACCGGAGAGACGGCGTCTCTCCAGAGCCTTCGCCTACCAGTAAGTAGCCGTCCCCGAGGTGTTTTCTTAAACCGACCGATTCTTCGATGTTTCGCCCGGGGGCCTTTTCAGGCTGGCGGGAGTGGCTGCAAGTCGAACAGGGGAAGGGGCTTGCGCGGCGTTGGCAGGATTGAAAAGTGAACAGGTGGCGGGCACCTTTTTGTCCGCTGACCGAGCCGCTCGCTCCCTCCCCAGTCCCTCCCTCCCTTCCTCAGCCAGCCAACCGGAAGCCCGGAAGCGTCGTGATGGTGTCGGCCCCCGCCGGCCAACGTCGCTCCCGGACGAGTTCTTGCTGGGAGGTATACGCACGTATACAAACAGGGCATTGAGGCTGGGCCAGGGAAGCCAGCAGAACGAGGACTTTGCCGTCGATGGACTTCACCTGGAATCGCCTCAAGGCGATGGCCAACGATCGAAAGCACGGTGTGTCGTTCCCGGAGGCAATGACCGTGTTTGGCGATCCGTTATCATTTATCACTGACTGCTCTTGATCCGGAGCATTCGCGTGCCGAGGAGCGGTTTGTAACCATGGGCACGCCGACAGCCGGTCGGCTGCTTGTGGTGATTCATGCGGACGGCGACGACGAAGTGCGGATCATCAGCGCCCGCGTTGTAACCCGGCGTGAGCGAAAGGAGTACGAAGATGGCCGATTCCCCGCGGACGAATGACGACGCCGACCGTGAGATGCGCGAGGAATACACCTTCCATTCCTTGCGGGACGTTGTTCGCGGAAAGTATGCCGCCCGCTACGCGGAGCGGATTCGAACCGTACGGCTGGATGCCGATATTGCTGCCGCTTTCCCGGACGAGGATGCCGTCAATGCCGCGTTGCGGCAGTTCCTCGTGGACCACCCGCGGGAAACCGCTGGGTGAAGGGAAAAGGTGCCTGCCACCTTTTTTCTTCCGGCGAGGAAGGCCCAGCGTCGACCAGCGAGCCGCATGGGCCGAATGATAAGCCCCCCCAGTTTGCCCAGATTTGGTGGCTGGCACCTTTTCCTTCGGCACGAGCTGGTCAGGCCTGCTGGAGGACCTCGACGGCGTTGATGTGAATCAAGCCGCAGTGCACCACACGGTCTTCATCGGGATAGGTGACGACGACCTTCGATTTCGTGATCGCCACGCACTCGGGATGCCGGATCTCGTGGGCTTCACCGTTCGAGAGACGGATGACGAACGGCTCGAACGGCTCTCGGCGAATGAACTCTCGAATGGTTTCCATGGTCATTGTTGATAGCTCCCTGGAGGTGAACTTCTGTGCATTGTCCTGCCTGGGTGGCGGCTGTCAACGCCCGAACGGCGCTCCGTGGAGCCACGCCTGCCACCTTTTTTCGGAGCCCCGCGCGACCGCCTCCGTCAGCGGTCGAGGTCGGCGAGGATCTGCCGGGCCTCGTCGGCCAATTCCGGTTTGCCGGTGGCGATGGCTCCGGCGGCGGCCTCTCGGGCGGCTTTCGTATTGCCGCTCGCTTTCCGCTCGCGTGCCAGGCGGATGAGGACGTCGCCGCGGGAGGCATCGGGCGCGATCGCCAGGGCCTCGTCGAGGATCGCGGCGGCGCCGTCGTGGTCCCCCAGCCCCGACGCTTGGCCGGCGATCGAATGGCTCACGTCGATCATCCGCTGCGTGATGTCGGCAGAGTCGGCGTGGCTCTCCCGCCAGGGAGCGAGGAGATCGAGGATTCGCCGATTGAGGAGGATCGCCCCGGCGACGTCACCAGAGTTTTGGAGGAGGCCAGCCCGGCAGGAGAGCACATTGATGAGGAGCTGCGTGCGGCCGAAGAGTGCCGGCTCAGCGTCGTAGAATGCAGTGGCAATCTTCTCGGCCTGGTCGAGATCGGCAGCTGATTCCGCGGCGCGCCCTTGGCTCGCGAGGATGTCGTAGGTCTGGATCGCGGCATCGACCTGCCGGCCGAGGAAGACGGCGCTGAGATCGGGGCTCGTTGCCGCCAATTCCACGGCGAGGCTGCCGCGCCGCCTCGCGATCGCGACGGCCTCGTCGAAGCGGCCCTGCCGCAGGGCGATGTCGGCCTCCACGGCCATCCCCGGCATCATCACCTCCGCGAAGAGCGATCGGCTCTCGGGAAACCTCTCCCAGGCCGCTTCCGAGAGCGTGCGAAAGTCGCGGATAAAGGCTTCCTGATCGTCGAGCCGGCCGGTGCTGAAGGCCTGATGCGAGGCATTGAACAGCGCGATCTGCCCGGCATTGAGGATCGCGGGATCGTTTGGCGCCGCGGCCCGCGCGGCCGCCATGGCTGCGAGGCCTTCGCGGAGGAGGCTGTCGCCCTCCTTGACCTCGCCACGCTGAGCGAGTGAGGCGGCCAGCTCGAGCTTCGTCTGGGCGAGATCGACCTCGTTCCCCGGCCTGCTGGCAAGGGTGGCGATCAAGCGGCGGCAGGCGTCCTCCGCCTCGACGACTCGCCCCAGCCGGCCGAGGAGCCGGCGCTCGCTTTTGAGCGCGTTGAGCCGGTGGGATTCGATATCGGAGCCGGCGATACCACGCTCGTCCATCTCCCCAATCGTCGCGAGCATCATCCGCCGGCTCTCGAGGGCGTCACCGTCTTGGCGGAGTTGCTCGAAGATCTCGGCGATCCGCTGGGCGCCGCGCATTCGGAACCTCAGCCCGTCCTCGGCATCGGGCTCGAGCGGCCACTGGAGAAAGCGGTCGCGGATCCCAAGGAGATAGGCACGGTCGGCGTCGGAGAGCGGTGGGCGGCTGGCGATGATCCGATCGGCGGAGGCGTCGGTGAGATCCCCGAGGAAGTCGCGGGCCAGGTCGCGGCTGGCGGTGATCTGGACGTTGGCCTGCCGCAGTTCGAAGACGTGGTAGGCGGCGCCGGCGACGGCGACGCAGCAGGCCGCGATCGCGGCGAGGCTTGCTCCCGCCGCCAGCGGCCGGCGCCGCGCCCATTTGGCAACGCGCTCGAGCAAGGGGGGACGCCGAGCGCGGATCGGCCGGTGGGAGAGGAAGCGATCGAGATCGTCGGCGAGATCGCGGGCCGAGGCGTAGCGGCGGAGGGGCTCGCGCTCGAGGCACTTCTCGACGATCGTGCGGAGATCGGCCGGCACTCGCGGCATCAGCCGGCCCAAGGATTTCGTCGTCCCCAGGGCCGACTGGCGGAGCATGTCGGCGGTGGTCGGCCCGTCGTAGGGGGGAGAGCCAGTGAGCATCGCCAGGAGCGTGCCGCCGATGGCATGGAGATCGGTGAGCGGGCCGACCGGGCCCAAGAGGGGATCGAGGCCGGTCTGCTCCGGTGCCATGTAGCTCGGCGTCCCCATCACGGCCGTGGCTTGCGTGAGATGGCCGGCGGTATCGTCGGGGCGGGCAAGACCGAAGTCGATGAGCTTCGGCGTGCATGAATCGGCGGGAGCGGGGCCGGGCGCGAGGAGGACATTCTCCGGCTTGATGTCGCGGTGGACGATGCCGAGGAGATGGAGGGCTTCGAGCGCCCTGGTGAGATCGCGGCCGATCCGGGCTGCCTCCCTAGAGAGCAGTGTGCCCCGCTTGATCCGGCTCCAGAGCGTCTCCCCTGCGATCCACTCCATGACGAGATAGGGGAGCCCGTCGGCAGTGCCGGCGGCCAGGATGCGGATGATGTTGGGATGGTCGAGACGCGCCAGCAGCAAGGCCTCGCGCTCGGCCCGGGCCCGGTCGTCGGCGGAGATCTGCCAAGACCGTGCGAGCACCTTCACCGCCACCGGCCGGTCGAGCGCGCTGTCGCGTGCCTTGAAGATGATCCCCATCCCGCCGCGTGCGACCAGCTCGAAGTCGACCAGGCCCGGGATCGGCGGGATCAGCGGTGCGGAGGCGTCGAGGCCGGGGGCGATCTCGACATCGGGGACGCGCGCGGCGAAATCGGAGAGGGCGGCGTGAGTCTCGGCGCCAGCCCGCTGCCTCCCAACGAGGCTTTTCAGGCTCCACGGGGCGGCGATCTCCTCGCGGAACGCACACGACGGGCACTGCTCGAGATGGGCGAAGAGGGCGTCGCGCTCGGCGGCGGGGAGACGATCGTCGAAGAGCTTGTCGAGCGTCTCCTGATCGGGGCAGCCTGATGACAATTGCATGCCTGCTACCTCGGCACGCGCGGGGCTGTCCGTTGGCCATCTGGATCCTGGCCACGGCCGGGTTCAACGCTGCTCTCTCCGCCCGGCCCTTCGAGCCGGTCGATCACCGCGCGGATCATCCGCTGCACGTTCCAGCGGGCGACGTAGGCGTGATTGGTGTCAATCTTCAGTTCGGCGGCGACGTCAGCACCGCTGCGGTGCTCGATGGCGAGCATCTGGAAGGCTCTCCAAGTGAGCGGCTTGACGCGTTGCTCCACCTCGGCCATGGCGATGGCGAGGAGCTCGGTGTCGAAGGCATCGGCGAGCCTGGCGAGGAGATCCTCCCGCTCAGGCATCCTTTCCAAGAGCGACCGCGTCGCCTGATCGTGCGGGGCGCCCGCCTGCTCCGCCCAGCGGACGAGGGCCGAGCGGGCGACCTGCTCGAGATAGCTGCGGAAGCGGCCGCGGGGGTTGTAGTTGAACTGCTTCGACGTCCGCCAGAACCGCAGGAGCACATCCTGCGTGACATCGAGGGCGTCGTCGTGCTGGAGGCCGCGCTCCCGGCACCACTCGGCCACTGCCGGCCCGTAGACCCGGACAAACTCCCCCCAGGCTTCCTCGTCTCCACGCTTGTCGCGGAGGCTTTGAAAGAGCGAGATTCGCGTTGTGGAGGTGCCGTGCACAGAGAGCCTCCTTGCCCGTTTTTAAGTCTTCCCCTTAGCGTTATCCCCGAGTCCAAAACCCGAGGCAAGGAATGCGTTCGGCGCGGCCTGTTTTTGGGGGCGCGGGGGCAGGAAATACGGCGGCCACCGCGGCTCCTCAGGGCAGGAAAAGGTGCCAGCCACCAAATCTGGGCAATCCAGGTGGATCGGTCAGGCGGATCGGTCAGCCGGCCCGGAGCTCGTTGAGCCAGAGGCGGCGGACGAAGTCGCGCCAGGGAAGAATCTCGATGCCGTCCTCGGTGCGGCGCACGCGGGGAGCGCGACAGATGAGGATGCAGCGGCTGGTGGGATGTTCCTCCCGCCAGGCGCGGAGCCCCTTGAGGTGGTCGCTCGTGGGGCGATCGGTCGACTTCACCTCCACCGCCACCTCGGCCGCGCCGAGAATGAAATCGACCTCGAGCCCCGAGGCAGTTCTCCAGTAGCTCACGGAGAGCCCTGTTCCCTGTGGCGCGTAGGTGGCATGGGCGCGCAGCTCCATGAAGATGAAGTGCTCGAAGGCCGCACCGAAGTCGGTCGAGCCGGGGGAGAGCGGGCCGCGGTGGGTGAGCTCATTGACGATGCCAACGTCGAAGAACCAGAACCGTGGCGCCTGGATGACGCGGCGTTTGGCCCTTTTCGTCCACGCCGGCACCCAGGTGGCGATGAGCGTGTCGACGAGGATCTCGAAGTAGCCCCGGACGGTGTTGGCGGCGACACCGACCTCCCGAGCGATCGTGGCGGCGTTGACGATCTGTCCGTTGGAGAATGCCGCGGCTTCGAGGAATCGCTGGAAGGCGGGGAGGTTGCGCGTCAGGGCCTCGGCGAGGATCTCCTCGCGCAGATAGTCGCCGACATAGGCCTCGAGCTTGGCGGAGGCTTTTGGGGAGAGGTAGTGCGGGGGGATGAGGCCGCGACCGAGAGCCTGCTCGAGGGAGAGATCAGGAATCTCGGCGGAGCACAGCGGGAGAAGCTCGTGGCGCACCGCGCGGCCACCGAGGAGGTTGCCGCCGTCGCGGAGAAGCTTCCGCGGGCTCGATCCGGTGAGAATGAACTTCAGCCCGTGTCGGCTGATGAGGGAGTGAACCTCGTCGAGCAGCGCGGGGAGCTTTTGGATCTCGTCGACAATGATCGGCTGCCCGGTGCGAGGCAGGGCGGCACACTCCTCGGAAAACACCCCCGGATCGGCCGCGAGACGGCGGAATTCGCGGGCGGAGAGGAGATCGTAGGTCGGAGCGTTGGGGAAGAGCGACCGCAGGAGCGTGCTCTTTCCCGTCTGCCGGGGGCCCCACAGGAAGCAGGTTTCTTCGGCGAGACCAGCGGCATCGACGATGCGTTTTATCATGATAAAACGCAATTCTACTGCCGTTTGTCATCTCAAAAAAGTGGCAAACTTGGCCATCGGTCGCCCGCGAGGAGTCAGCGGTCGAGGTCGGCGAGGATCTGCCGGGCCTCGTCGGCCTTGTCGGTGGCAAGGGCCCCCTCGGCGGCCGCCCGCGCGGCGGTGGTGTTGCCCTGGAGACTGCGGGCCCGGGCGAGGCGGATGAGGAGGTCTGGCTTCCGCTCATCCGGAGCGAAGGAGAGCGCCTCTTCGAGGATCCGCGCCGCCCCCTCGTGGTCCCCCAGGCTCGAGGAGATCGTGGCAATGTTCTGCACCACGCCAAACACTCTCCAGTTGAGCTCCTGCGAGGTGGGATCGAGCTTCTGCCAGGGGGAGAGGAGGTCGAAATAGCGCCGTTGGTAGGCGAGGGCCCGGGGGAGATCGCCCGCCTCCTCCGAGACCTTCGCCTGACAGGCAAGCACGCTGACAAGGAGCTGCGTGCTGCCGAAGAGGGCTGGCTCCGCTTCGTAAAACCGCTCGGCGATCGCCGCGGCCTCGGCAAGGGCGCCTGCTGACTCTTCCGCCCGGCCGAGACTCGCGAGGATGTCGTAGGTGGAGATCGCCGCGTCGGCCTGCCGGCCGAGGAAGGTGTCGCGCAAGTCCGGAGCCGCCTCCGCCAGTTCTGCCGCGAGCGCGAAGCGCTTCCGGGCGAGTTCGATCGCCTCTTCTGTGTGCCCGTGACGCCGCGCGATATCCCCCTGCACCGCCATCCCCGGCAGGAGAATCTGGCCGAACAGCGGCCGCTTCTCGGGGAAGCGATTCTGAGCCTCCTCCGAGAGCGCGAGAAACTCGCGGAGGTAGGCCTCTTGGTCGTCGAGCCGGCCGACCTGGAAGGCGAGATGGTTGGCGTTGAACAGCGCGATCAGCCCGGCGTGGAACACCAGTGGATCGTCGGGAGCGGCCGTGCGGGCGGCGGCCATCGTGGCGAGCCCTTCGCGGAGCAGCTGCGATCCCTCGTCGGCGACGCCCCGTTGCGAGAGCGACGCGGCCAGTTCGAGCTTGGCCTGGGCAAGCTCGACCTGCTTCCCCGGCGCAGATTCCAGGAAGGGTATGATCCGGCGGCAGGCGTCCTCGGCCTCGTCGGTTCGGCCCAGTCTGGCGAGCAGTTGCCGCTCGCGTTTCATCACCTCGAGACGGTCGTTCTCGAGTTGGCGGTCGTGGATCCCGCGCTCGTTCAGCTCGGCGATCGTCGAGAGCACCAGTCGGCCACATTCCAGGGCGTCTTCTTCGAGGCGCAACTGCGCGTAGATCATCGACAGCCGGTCGAGACCTTGATACCGAAACCGCAGGCCCGCCTCGGCGTCGGGGTCGATCGACATCTGGAGGTAGCTGTCGCGGATGCTACGGAGATAGTCGCGATCGCCCTCATCGGGGGGATGACGACTGGAGATGATC
>CAMARC010000184.1 GCA_945860405.1 Candidatus Kuenenia stuttgartensis
GGTCGACCGCCCCCGACGGCTCGCGCGAGATCATGGCCGTCCGCCATGCGACGCTGCCGATCTATGGCGTGCAATTCCATCCCGAGAGTTTCCTCACCCCCGCGGGCTACGATCTCCTCCGCGCCTTCCTCGCGGTCGGCTCAGGCGCCCTCCCGTCGGCCCTCCCGTCGGCCGCGGCCACCGTCTGAATCTCGAGCCCGCGATGCCACCGGAGGGGCGGGCTGCCGCCCGAGAAAAGGCGATGATCGATCTCGAAGCGGCGCTGGCCCATGTCATGGCGGATGCCCGCCCCCTTCCGCCGCGGCGCGTGCGGCTGGAGGAAGGGCGCGGACGGAAGCTCGTCGAGCCGATCGTCGCCGACGTCGATTCCCCGCCGTGGGACCGGGCCATGATGGACGGCTTCGCTGTCCGCTCGGCTGACATGGTCGATGGAGCAGGGGGGAGCGCGGCGCCAGTGTCGCTCGATGTCGTCGTCGATCTCGCGGCCGGCGATGCCTCGACTCTCGAGATCCGCCCCGGCGCCTGTGCCCGGATCATGACCGGGGCTCCGGTTCCGGCGGGAGCCGATGCGGTCGTGCCGATCGAGTCTGCCGTCGAGGGGACGGCCGGGGTGCATGCCGGTGGGGTCGTCCGGCTGGTCGAGCCGAAGTTTCGCACCGGGCAGCATGTCGGCCTCCAGGCTTGTGCGTTTCGGGCAGGCGCGGAGGTGCTCCCGGCCGGCACGCTCCTCACGCCGGCAGCGGTGGGGCTCGCGGCGGAGGCGGGGGCGACGCATGTCGTGGTCGTGCCGCGGCCGCGCGTGGCGATCCTCTCGACGGGGAGCGAGCTAGTCGCGCCCGATGCGGTGCCGCGATTCGGTCAGACGCGCAATTCCAACGGCCCGATGCTCGCAGCGGCCGTCGCCGCCCTCGGTGGCGAGCCGGTGGCCCTCGGCACGGTCGTCGATCGGCCGGAGCCGCTCCGGGCGGCGGTCGCGCAGGGGCTCGCCGCCGACATCCTTCTCCTCTCCGGTGGCGTGTCGGCGGGCGATCTCGATCTCGTCCCCGACACCTTCCGCCGCTGTGGCGTCGAGAAGATCTTCCACAAAGTCCGTCTCAAGCCGGGGAAGCCGGTGTGGTTTGGCATCTTCACGCGCCCCGGCGGGGGAGGGCGGTGCCTCGTCTTCGGGCTCCCCGGCAATCCGGCCTCGAGCCTTGTCTGCTTCGATCTCTTCGTCCGGCCGGTGCTCGCTTCCCTCCTCGGCTGGCCGCAAGCCCGCGTGTCTTTGCCGCGGCGGCGGGCGCGGCTTGCTGGTGCGGCCAAAGGCGCCGAGGATCGGCCGGTCTACGCGCCGTGCCGGCTCGAATCGGGCGACGACGGCAGCCTTGTCGCCCATCCGCTCCCCTGGACGGGCTCCTCCGATCTGGTCGGGCTGGCGGTCGCCGATGCCTATCTCGCGCTCCCCGCCGGGGTCCGTCGTGCCGAGGCTGGCGACGACGTCGAAGTGGTGATGCTCCGCGATGATTTTGACGGGGCGTGAGACCGGGATCGGCGGGGGCGTGAGGGCTTTCCGATGAAAAAGAAGCGCGGGGCGCATCGCCCCCGTCTGCCGGAGCGGCCGTTTCTCACCGGCACGTGGAGCTTTCCCTTCTCTGCCGGCGTCCGCGGTCGCACGGTGCTGCTCTCGGTACTGGCATTTGCGGTCGGTGTGCTTGTGCGCGAGAGTCTCCGGCTGATGGCAAGCGCCGACGGCCGGCTCTCGTTTCTCGGCGCGATGTTCACCGTGCTGACGGTGTTTGCCTTCGTGACCTGGTTCGCGGTGGCCGGGGCCTGTGCGCTCGCGGTCGTGGGGGACACGGCCAACGGCTGCGATCGGATCGTGCGTTGGCCGACCGCAGCGTTTCTCGACTGGATCGGCGAGACGTTCGTGATTGCCACAGCCGTCGGCATCAGCGTGGCGCCGCTTGTGGGCCTGGCCTGGATGTCGCGGCAGGCCGGAAGCCCGAGCGACGGCGGGGTGCCGGTGGGGTTTTTCTTCCTCTTCCCCGTCGTGTTCCTCTCGCTGCTCGAGAACGGCGCGCTGTTCGACGTTGTCTCGCTCCCGCTCCTTCGCACGTTCTGGGTGGCTCCCGGCGGCTGGGGGAAGTTCTATCTCTCGACGGCCCTCCTCCTCCTCGCCGCGGCGACGCTTTCGGTGCTCGCCATGCCGGCCGGCAGGGCCGGGCAGCTGTGGGGAAACGCGGCGATCGCGGTCGTGAGTGTCATGTCGAGCCTGGTGTGGCTGATCTACTTCCGGCTCCTCGGCCGGCTTGCCTGGTTCTGTGCCGACCGCACCACGGCGGTAGAGGACGCAGCGGATCTCAAGGCCGAACTCGACGCCGGAGTGCCAGAGGCCGACGACGACGAGGACTGAAGGACCCACCGCGGCGGAGGCTTGGACGTCCGGCGGCGATATTGCCGATCGAAGCCAACCGGCCCTTCATCCGGCGGCTGCGGCGAGGGCGCGGTGCGGATTGATGGTGATGAGGCGGTCGATCGCCGCGTCGGATTGACCCACGGCGGCAAGGACGCGGCGGAGATCGGAAAGCGTCGCTGTCGAGCCGACGAGGTGCGTGCGGTCGGCCGACCAAGCCGCGCCATCCGCGTCGACGACGACCGTCTGCCCGCCGAGTTGGAACGTCCCCATGCCCATGCCTGCCGCGGCCGTCGCGTCGGAAACGACGATCGCCCGGTCGGGCCCCAGCCAGCGGAGCATCGCGCCCAGGAGGAACGGCGGCAGATGAATGCCGTCGGCGATGAGGGTCACAAACGCGAGCTCTTCGCAGGCGAGCACCCGATGGAGGATGTTGTCGTGGCGGGGAAGGAGATGGGGGCAGCCGTTGCCGAGATGCGTGAAGCAGGAAAGCCCCGCGGCACAGGCGTCGCGGAGTAGTTCGAGCGACGGATCGCAGTGGCCGGCCGCGACGAGCACGCCCCGGCTGGCGAGGAGCGAAATCGTGCGGAAGCCGGGATCCCGCTCCGGGGCGAGCGTCACCATTCGCACATGCCCCCGCCCCGCCTCGAGAAGCCGCTCCATCGCCGCGGGGCTCGCCTCGCAGGCATGCTCCGGCGGATGGGCGCCGACGAAGCCGCGCTCTGCACTGATAAACGGCCCCTCGACATGGATCCCGGCGACGGTGTCGCGGATCGCCGTGTCGGCCTCGAGGCAGTCGGCGAGCGCCTTGATGCGGCGCTCGAGGATGGGAAGCGAGTCGGTGATCACCGTCGCCAGGAATCGGCCGCCGCCGTCGGCCCGGTAGGCCCGGCAGATGCCCGCGAGCTGCTCTGGAGTGAGGTCCGCGGCGCCGAAGTCGAGGCCGCGGTAGCCGTTGAGCTGGAGATCGAGGGGGAGAGCCATGGTGGGAAGGCCTGCGAAGAGTCGCCGCGGCAGGCATCACACGCCGGCCGGGCGGTGCTCGGCCGGAAGGAGGGCCGCGGCTGGGGAGTCGAGATGAAGCGACAGCGCCGCATGCGTCCGGAGGATCGACGCCGGACAGTCGGGGGAGATCGGCCCGACGATCGCATCGCGGACGGCTGCCGCCTTGCGGCTATCGGGCACCGAACAGACGATCCGCTCCGTGGCGAGAATCCGCCGCACCCCCATCGAGATCGCTTCGGTCGGCACCTCGCCGAGCCCTGCAAACCATCCCTCTCCCACCTGCTGGAGGCGGCAGGCCTGGTCGAGACGGACCACGAGATAGGGGGCGAGGGTGTCGAAATCGGCCGGCGGGTCGTTGAAGGCGAGATGGCCGTTTTCACCGATGCCGATCGTGGCGACGTCGAAAGCGCCAGCCGGCACGAGCGCCGCGAGCCGCCGGCATTCGGCGGCGGCGTCGCGCGAGGCGTCGATGCCGTGGAACGCCGCCGGTGGCCGCGGCAGGCGATCGAGGAGCCGCTCGCGGAGATAGCGGCGGAAGCTCGCCGGATGGGCGTCATCGAGCCCGGCGTATTCGTCGAGATGGAAGATCGTGATCCTCTCCCACGGGACATCGTCGGCGGTGAGCGTGGCGAGCGTCTCAAACTGCGAGGCCCCGGTGGCGACGACATAGGTGGCGCTGCCGCGGGCAGCGACGGCAGCGCGGAGGGCCGCGGCGGCTTCACGGCCGGCAGCACGGCCGAGGGAAGCGGGATCGTCGTGGATGTGAATGTCCATCGTGGGCTCGCTCGAGAAGCCTGACTTGAATTGCGGTCGCGAGTATACCGCCGCGTGGCGGGCTGGTCGGCTACGATGACGGCTCCCCAGGCCCGGGGCGGCGCGGCAGCGCTGCGGTCAGGGGACGCACTCGGGGGGAGATTGGTATGCAAGCGGCGAACGCAGCAACGGGCAGAATGGTGGCGGCGATCCTCGTGGGCTTGTCGGCGGCGTGGGTCACGGCGGCGGAGCCAGCCGCAAACGAAAAGCCGATCCGCGTCGGCATCATCGGCCTCGACACCTCCCACTCGACGGCATTTACAAAGCTGCTCAACGACACCGTCGACGGCCAGCACGTCGCCGGTTGTCGCGTCGTGGCCGCATCGCCGAAGGGGAGCGCCGATATCGAATCGAGCGTCAGCCGCGTCCCTGAATACACCGCCGAAGTGAAGAAGCACGGCGTCGAGATCGTCGACAGCATCCCGGCCCTCCTCGGCCAGGTCGATGCGGTGCTGCTGGAGACCAACGACGGCCGCCCCCATCTCGAGCAGGTGATCCCGGTGATCAAGGCCGGCAAGCGGGTGTTTGTCGACAAGCCGATCGCCGGGTCGCTTGCCGACGCCGTCGCCATCCACCGCCTCGCGGCGAAGCGCGGCGTGCCGCTGTTCAGCGCGTCGTCGCTGCGGTTTGCGGCTGGCACGCTCGCCGTTCGCTCTGGTTCACTCGGCGCGGTGACTGGCGCCGACACCTACTCCCCCTGCGCCCTCGAGCCGACCCATCCCGATCTGTTCTGGTATGGCATCCACGGGGCCGAATCGCTGTTCACGGTGATGGGGCCGGGTTGCACGAGCGTGACCCGGACGCACTCGGCCGATTTCGATCTCGTGACGGGGCTGTGGGGCGATGGCCGGATCGGCACCTTCCGCGGCATCCGCCGCGGCGCGGCGAACTTCGGTGGCGTTGCCTTCGGGGAGAAGGGAACCGCGCCGGTCGGGGCCTTTGACGGCTACCGGCCGTTGCTCGTGGAGATCGTGAAGTTTTTCCAGACCGGCGAGGTGCCGGTGTCGGCGGAAGAGACGCTCCAGATCTACGCCTTCATGGAGGCGGCCGACGAGAGCAAACGCCAGGGGGGGAAGCCTGTGACGCTCGCCGAGGTAATGGAGAAGGCAGAGGCCGAGGCGACGAAGCGTCTGGCGGCGCTCGGGGCGGAGTGAGGGGGCTGGGTGGCGCTCGGCTCACACGGCGCGCTTCGGGATCGCCCATGCCCCGTCGCCGGACGTTCGCTCCGGCGGCACCGTCGCCATCTCGGCCGATGGGCGATCGGCATGCAACCGAGATCCTGACCCAAACGTTGCTTCGGGGTCGCCCGTGCCCCGTCGCCGGACGTTCGCTACGGGCATCCATGCCCTCCGCTCTCTCCGCGCCGCTATCGCTTTCGCCCTCCGGGCTGCGTTCACCGGCGAGGCCGGCTCTCGGAGCACGGGCGACCCCTTGCTGGCGGCGCTGGGCGCAGTGTTGATGCCTGGCTTCAGCCGGGCAGACTGCGATGCCCATCGGCCGCTCCGTCGGCCGAGGAGCGTCTGCCTGGCGTCAGCCGGGCAGACTGCGATGAAAGTGGACGTGCTTCCACGCGCCGTCGATCCGCTGCCAGACGCGCGTCTCTTCGCACAGCGCGGTGATCGGGCGGCCGGCGTCATCGAGCTTTTGGGTCATCCGCATGTAGGCGACCACGGCGGCGTCCTCGCCGAGGAGCCGGACGTTCGGCGAGGCGAGCGTGATCGTCGGCACAACAGCCGTCTTTGAGGCGCCGGCGCCGAGCTTGAAATAAAACTCGTGGAAAGGGAGACCCTCGACGAGCTGGCCACGGGCCTCCGGCTCGAAGCAGGTGATGTCGTAGGCCACGAGCGACGTGTAGGTCTTCCAGTCGCCGGCGACGATGCTCTCGAGGAGCTTGCGGGTGAGGGCGAGGAGGTGGTCGGCAGTGGCGACGGCCATGGGGGCTCCGGCGTGAGGGGGAGAAAAGGTGAGGAGCAGAGGGGAAGAAAGGGGGCGAAGAGTTACTCGGCGACGAGGCCGAGGGCGGCGAGCTTGCTCCAGCATTCGTCGCGCTCCCGGCAGCGCTCGAGCCCCTGCCAGGTCGGATCCTGGACGGTGAGGAAAGTCTCGCGGTCGGCCGGGACTGCGCCGCTGGCGGAGAGCCGGCGGATCACCTCGCGGTCGAGCCGCGTCAGC
Source organism: Candidatus Kuenenia stuttgartensis (assembly GCA_945860405.1). Lineage (GTDB taxonomy): Bacteria > Planctomycetota > Planctomycetia > Pirellulales > UBA1268 > QWOP01. The sequence goes on from CAMARC010000184.1 coordinate 6,383, forward strand.
CGCATGGCCTCGACGCGATAGTCGATGAACGCCTCCCAGACGAGCGGGAAGAGCGGCTTCACGATCTGCTCGCCGATCGTCGTGGCGTATTGGCGGATCTCGAGTTGCGCGTGGGCATCCATCCGCAGGGCGAGAAAGTGGAGAAGATTGTGGAGATCGATCTTCCAGTAGGCCTCGGTGTAGGTCGAGAGGGGAAGATCCTTGCGGGCCTGCTCCCGGGCGATGCCCGCCTCGAGCCGCTCCTCATAGACGCGCCGGGCGAGGCTCTGGAGCTCCGTCTCCAATTGCGTGAAGCGATGGCCGGCGGTGGGGGTGAGGCAGCCGTCCGAGCCCTGCCGATTCGTGCTCGCCTGGGAGCGCCACTCGCCGTCGTGCGTCGCCTGCATCGAATCGATGGCGAGGGAGTAGCGCGTGGAATACTCGTTGATGTTGGCCGTGCGGTGGCGTACCCACTGCCGCCAGCAGTCCATCGGAACGCGGACGACGAATTTCAGCTCCGCCATCTCAAACGGCGTCGTGTGAGCATGGCGGAGGAGATAGCGGATCAGTTGGCGATCGTCGCTCACCTTCCGCGTGCCGTCGCCGTAACTGACCCGCGCCGCTTGAACGACCGCGGCGTCGTCCCCCATCACGTCGACGAGGGCGACATGGCCGTCGTCGAGCACCGGGAATTTCTTCCAGCGGAGCGAGTCAACGAGCTGGTGGCGGTCGGTGGGGGCTGGCGAAGTCATGGTGGCGGTCCGGGGGATGGGCCCCACAGAATGGACCGCCGCCGACCGGCTGGCAAGGGTCCGCCGCGGTGCCCGCGGGTGCGGGCCCCGAACGCCCCGGCAGGCCGGGCCAACGATCGGGCCGGCGTCAGTCCTTGGCGAGGAGTTCCTGGAGCAGGTTGGCGAGTTGGCGGGCGTCGTCCGATTTGCGGAGCGTCTCGATCCGCGGGGCCTTGACGCCGAGCTTCGAAAGCGAGCCGGCGATGCTCGTCCAGAGCTTCTCCCGCTTCTTCCCCTCGGCGAGGTAGAGGTCGGTGACCTGCTCGCCGAGCCGCTGGAGGAGGGCGGTATCGAGGTTGTCGTAGTAGTTCTTGACGATCTTCTGCTGGTACTTCGACAGTTCGGCCATGG
>CAMARC010000185.1 GCA_945860405.1 Candidatus Kuenenia stuttgartensis
TAATTCTCCTCCAGCCGCACCGTCACCGTCTTCGGCCAGCGCGCGGGGAACTCGAGAATGTGCGAGATCTGCGCGCCGCGCCAGGCGTAGATCGATTGGTCGTCGTCCCCCACGACACACAGGCTGCGGTGATCGCGGGCGAGGGCCGAAAGGATCCGCTCCTGAATGCCGCTGGTGTCCTGGTATTCGTCGACGAGGATGTGGTCGAAGCGCCCCGCCTCGGCGCGGCGGACATCCTCGTGCTTGTCAAAGAGCTCCTCGACGAGCATGAGAAGATCATCGAAGTCGACCGCCCCGGCGACGCGGAGATCGTGCTGGTAGCGGCGGTAGCCCGCGGCGGCGAGCGTCCAGTGCTCTGGGGCGTCGGCCGAGAGGGTTTCGATGGCGCCGTCGGGGCGGACCGCGGCGCTCTTCCAGCGACTCACCCGGTCGACGAGATCGCCGGGGGAGAGTGTCGTGTCGGGAACTTTCAGTTCCTTGAGCACCTTCCGCGCGGTCGCCTCCTGCTCGCCGCGGTCGATGATCGCAAACCGTTCCGGGTAGCCGAGGCGTGGGGCGTGGCGGCGGAGGATGCGGACACAGAGGGAGTGGATCGTGGAGATCTCGGGGAGATCCTCCTGGGGCTTCCCGCCCGGGCCGCGCGGCACCTTCTTCGGCTTGAGATACGCCTTGGCGCGGGCCATCATCTCGCGGGCGGCTTTGTTGGTGAACGTCACGGCGAGGATTCGCGACGGCCGCGATCCGCGCCACACCAGATGGGCCATCCGGGCAATGACGACGCGCGTCTTTCCCGTGCCGGCTCCGGCGAGCACCAGGAGCGGCCCGATCGGCGCCTGCACGGCCTGCGTCTGCGCCGGATTGAGCCCGGTGCCGGTGCGCGACGGCGCGTGCGTCGCTCTGGCCGCGGGGCCGGGCGCAGCGGCGCCTTGCCCGGCGAAGGAGCCGAACGCCGCCGGGCCGTCAGCCGGGGCCTCGTCCTCGCCGTGGTCGTGTTCTTCGTCTGGAAGATCGACCGGCAGGTCGTCCGGGATCGCCTCCGGCGCCGGGAGGGCCGCGGCGGAGGGTGGGGCAAGGCCTTCGACGTCGGAGTCGACGGAGGCGGTGCCGGGAACGTCCGAAGGGAGTCCGTTCACGTGGAAAAGCGTCCGTGCGGAGGGGTGTCGGGGATCGCCCGGCAGTCAGCGGGGCCGGATCGTACCACATGCTCATGGGGCCATCGGTCGAGATCGGCTTGACGCCCCGGACGGGGCCGTTTCTATTTGATTTTTTCCGCAGGTGAAGAACTGGAAGAGCCATGAAGAAACGTTCGGCGAGGCCCGGCGACAGTCGCAACCACGAGCGCCGCTTCAGCGAGCGGCAGACAGCGAGCGGCGAGGATAACGACAATCTCGCCACCCGCGAGGGGCGCCCCGTCCGGCTCCCTGCCACCACCGACGCCGCCGAAGAGGGGGCCGAGGAGGTCGGGGGAAACGCGTTGGCCGATGGAATCGCCGCAGCGGTCGATGCCCTCCGCCCCCATCTGCGGGCGATTCTCATGGGAATCGGCTGCCTGCTTTTGGCGGCGATCAGCTGGATGTGGCTCCAGCAGCAGCGTGCGGCACTCGTTGCCAAGAGCTGGGACGACTACATGTTTGCCATTTCGCCTGTCGATCCGGCGGCGCTGGCCGATGTTGCCACCCAGCATCCCGGCACGCCTGCCGGCGAATGGGCCGATCTGATCCAGGCTGAGATGGCCCTCGACGAAGGGGCGGAGTTGCTGTTTGTCGATCGCGACCGGGCGATGCCCAAGCTCCAGGCCGCCGCCGACGGCTACGCGGCGCTCCTGGTCGGCCGCCAGAAGGGGCTTCTCGCCGAACGGGCGATGTTCGGGCTCGCCAAGGCGAACGAGAGCCTGGGGAAGATCGACGACGCCCGGCAGGGCTACGAGGCCGTTGCCAGCGATTATCCCGGCGGCGCTTTGGCAGGCATGGCCCGGCAGCGGTCGCGATCGCTCGAAGGGGAGCGGGCGCAGGAATGGTACACCTGGTTTGCCGCGCAGAAGATGACGCCCCCGACGCCGGTCGACAACAGCCCGATCCTCGGAGCCCCTGCTGGCGGCTTCGGTGACGCGTCGCCCGCAGGGGCGGCGCCGGCTCCCGAGACCGAGACGCCGGCTGCAGCGACCGAGACACCAGCTGCTGAATCTGCTCCGACCACCACCCCCCCCGCGCAGGAGTGATCGACTGAGCAACGCCAAACCCGCCCCGAACGACGCCCGCAGCGACGACGTGGATGACGATGTGATCCCCGTCAGCGCCGAGCCGAGCCCGGTGGCAGGGGACGCGTTGCCTTCCGACCCTGGCGCGGTACCGGTCGGGACTGCGGCCGTCCCGACCGGGGAGGCGAGCCCGACGCTCGTTCCCGGGACGGTTCTCCTCCTCACCGTCGATGGCGACGCGGTGGGGATCCGCCTCGATCAATTCGTCGTCCGCCATGCCGGGGGCTTGAGCCGTTCGGCCGTGGCCCGGGCGATCGATGCCGCGGGAGTGAGGGTCGATGGCGTCGTGGCGAGGGCGTCGCTCCAACTCAAAGCGGGCATGGTCGTCGCCTACACCGTGCCGGAGCCGGCGCGGGCGGGGCCGGAGGCCGAGGAGATCCCGCTCGAGTTCCTCTACCTCGATGACGTGATGGGGGCGGTCAACAAGCCGGCCGGGATGGTCGTTCATCCCGCCAAGGGGAACTGGAAGGGAACGCTCGCCGGGGCGCTCAAGTGGCATCTCGAACGGGTGGCCGGTGGCCTCTCCACCGTCGGCGGGCCGACTCGCCCCGGGATCGTCCATCGCCTCGACCGCGACACCAGCGGCGTGATCATCGTCGCCCGCAATGAAGAAGCCCACCACGCGATGGCGCGGCAGTTCGAGCGCCGCACCACCGAGAAGACCTACCTGGCGGTCGTGCAGGGGGAGCCACGCTTCGATCGCGACGAGATCAATCTTCCCATCGGCATCCATCCCTATCAGCGCGAGCGAATGGCCGTCCGCCGTGACCACTCCACCAGCCGCGATGCCGTCACCCGCTACGAAGTGATGAAGCGCTTCGGCAGGGCGGCGCTCTTGAAGGTGACGCCGAAGACGGGGCGCACCCACCAGATCCGCGTCCACCTGGCTTCCATAGGCTGCCCGGTCCTCGCCGACGTTCTCTACAGTGGCCGCGGCGTCGTTGACCGGTCGTTCCTGGGGCTGCGGGGGGATGGCGCGCCGCTCCTCACGCGCCAGGCGCTCCACGCCTCGAGCCTCGCCATCGATCATCCCAGCACGCAGCAGCGGATGCTGTTCGAGGCGCCGCTGCCGGCCGACATCAACCGCCTTCTCGCCGTCCTCAGCGGCGAGTGACCGGCGGACGTGGTAGGTCCCTTCGCCCCCCGGTATCCTCACTGGATCGGGATCGAACCTCAGCGTCTGCCCGCGGCGGGGAGGGGTTCGGTCGGAACTGAACAGGGGAGACGACGGCGTGGGGATCGTTGCCCGGGAGGCGCGGATCGGATCGATGCGTCGCCTCGACGTCGGGCTACGGATCACGGTGACGGGCATCGCGGCGCTCGCGCTGTCGGGATGTGGTGAAGCGCCACGGGCTGCGCCTGGGCCGCTCCTGCCTGACGCCGAGCCGAGGCGCGGGGTAAGTCAACGAGCCACACCGAACGTTCCGGATGCTCCTCGCACGCCGGCCGCCATCCGCGCCGAGCGGTCTGAAGCGGTGCCTCGGCCGCCCCTTCCCGAGTCGTTTGCAGCGCTCCGTGACGAGGCGCTCGCGCTCGCTGTGGCGCTCCGCGCGCGTCATCCCGCTGCCCCAGAGCCAATCGATCTCGAGGCGACGATGCACGATCGCTTCGGCAACCTCGCCGCAGCGACGAGCCTGTGGGAGGAGTGGCTTGCGGAGCATCCCGATTCGGCCGAGGCCCACCTCCGCCTCGGCAAGTATGCCCGGGAGCGGGGAGAGGAGACGCTCGCCGTCGAGCATCTCGAGGAGGCGTTTGCCGCCCGGCCCGATCTCCCTGGTGTTCAGGTGCTCCTCGGGGAATCGCTTACGAATCTCGGCCGGGCCGGGGCGGCCGTCGCGGTCCTCGCCCGCGAGTTCCCCGCCACGGCCCGCAATCCCAACCGGCTCACGCTCCTTGGCCACGCCCGCCTGCAGGAGGGGGATCATGCCGGCGCGAAGGGAGATTTCGAGCGAGCTCTCGCGATCGATCCGGCATCGGCCCACGCCCTCTACGGGCTCTCCACCGCCTGCAGCCGGCTCGGCGAGACGGAAGCAGCGGCCCGGCATCAGGCGGAGTTTGCCAAGCGGAAAGCACGGAGCCTCGCCCGCGATCGGGCCAATGCCACGGCCCGGCTCGACGACATGCCGGCGCTCCTCCAGGCGATGGGGGGATGGTATCAAAACGCCGGGCGAATCGACTCAGCCGGTGGCGACCAGGCCGCAGCCGAACGCGACTGGCTGCGGGCGCTCGACTTCGTGCCAGCCCAGCGCGAGAGTCTCTCCGGGCTTGTCGATCTCTACCGCCGGCAGGGGCGGGAAGAGGACGCCCGGGCGCTCGTGCAACGCTCCGGCGCCGCTCGCCCCGCACCGGAACGGAGGCCTTGAGATGCCGCGTCGCTGTCTGACATGGCTGGCGGGCTCGCTCCTTCTCGTCGCCGGTGCAGTGCCGATCCTGGACGCGCGGCCGGGCCACGGCGAGCCGCCGCCGATATTTTTCGAGGATGCAAGCGCCGCGGCCGGGATCGGGTTTGTTCACGACGATGGCGGGAGTGGCAAGCGCTTCATCCCGGAGACGGTAACCGCCGGCCTGGCGACGCTCGACCATGATCTCGACGGCCGGATCGACCTCTACTTTCCCAACGGCAGCGATCTCCCCGGCACCGAGCCAAGGCGCCGGCCGCGGGCGATGCTCGTCCGCAACCGGGGGGGATGGCGGTTTGAGGATGTCACCGCCGCCGCCGGGCTCGATCACGAGGCGTACGGCGTCGGGGTGACCGTCGGCGATCTCGACAACGACGGCTTCCCCGACCTCTGCACGAGCAACTACGGGCCGAAGCGGATGTGGCAAAACATGGGGGACGGCACGTTCCTCGATGTCACTGCCGCCGCCGGCACGGCCGACGGCGACAAGCTCGGCGCGGGCCTTGCCCTCCTCGACGCCGACGGGGATGGCGATCTCGATCTCTATGCCGCCAACTACGTCCGCTTTTCCCCCGAGGGGCATCTCTCCCCGAGGATCCGGGGCGTGCCTCTCTACCACGGGCCGCGCGACTACGAAGCCTGGCCCGACACGTTCTTCTGCAACGAGGGGGACGGCCGGTTCAGCGATCACAGCGCGTCATCGGGGATTGCCGGAAGGGCAGGGCCGGGGATGGGGGTGGTGTGCCTCGATGAGGACGGGGACGGTGACACCGACATCTTCGTCCTCAACGATGTCGCCGCGAACTTCCTCTTCCGCAACGACGGCACGGGGCGCTTCGAGGAGGTCGGCCTGGAGACGGGGCTGGCCTACGACATGATCGGGCAGCCCAACGGCAGCATGGGGGTCGATTGCGGGGATGTCGACAACGACGGCTGGCTCGACCTGTGGATGACCTCCTACCAGGGGGAGCGGCCCGTCCTCTACCACAACCTCGCCGGTCATGGATTCGAGGATGTCAGTGCGCGGACCGGAGCCGGGGCAGGGAGCGTGCCGTGGGTGAAGTGGGGCTGCGGGGTCGTCGACTTCGACAACGACGGTCGCCGCGACCTCTTCATTGCCTGTGGCCACATCAACGATCTTGTCGAGCAGTTTGATGATGCAACGGCTTATCGCAATCACAACGTTCTCCTCCGCAATGTCGGAGAGCGGTTCGTGGAGATGTCGGCCGCGGCGGGGCTCCATGCCATCTCCCGCCACAGCGCCCGCGGCGCTGCCTTCGACGATCTCGATGGAGACGGCGACATCGACGGCGTGATCCTCAACGCCCGCGAGGCGCCAACGCTCCTGCGAAACCTCGAGCGTGAACGGGGCGGGGAGCACCACTGGCTCCAGGTGCGTCTCGTCGGCCGGGGATCGAATCGCGACGGCGTCGGGGCGAATGTCCGCGTCGTCACCCCGGAGGGCGTCTTCGTCGACGAGGTACACTCCGGCCGCGGCTACCAGGGGCACTTCGGCAGCCGGCTCCACTTCGGTCTCGGGGCCGGGATGGCAGTCGATCGCGTCGAGGTGTGGTGGATCGGCGGCGGACGGGAGGCGTTCGACGTGGCGGGGATTGATCGGCTCGTCACGCTCACCGAGGGGGCGGGGCGCCCGGTCGATCGGCCGGCGGAGACGGAGACGGAGGCGGATCGACGCTGACGATGGCGCGGGGAAGGGTCGAATCGATGACCCGCGACAGCGCCACGATGAAGCCCGCGGCGCCATCCCGCCATCCCCCCTGCAGGCAGTAGCTCTTGGTGAACGCGGCAAGCCCGCGGATGGGGAGCATCCAGGCTGGCGACGTCTCCCCCTTGTCGCGGAGGATCGCCGCCTTGGGGCCTGAGTACCGGGCCGAGCGGACGATGACATCGGCGCAGCCGTTGAAGCTGTGGTGGAGAATCGAGCCAGGGGCGAGCTTTGGCGCCGTTGCCCCGTCGACCCGTTCGTGGACGCGGTGATCAGTGAAGCCTGAAGCCGTGCGGTTGAAGAGGCGCAGCACCCGCTCGTGCCCCCAGGGGCCGTGCCGCATTTCCTTTGCGCCGATGAAGGTCCGCCGGCGCCAGGCAAAGCAGCGGCGCGGATCGGAGAGATCGAGGGAGGCAAGCCCACGGGACGCCTCATCGTCGAGCGCCTCGTCGGCGTCGAGCGAGAGGATCCAGTCGTGGGTGGCCAGTTCGACGGCGCGGCGCTTTTGGAGCCCGAAGCCGAGAAACGGCTGGTGTTCGACCCGCGCGCCCCTTTCCCGCGCGATCGCCACTGTGGCGTCGGTCGAGCCGGAATCGAGGACGAGGCGTTCGGCGCAAGCCCCGGCGCTTTCAAGCGTGGCGGCAAGCCGGACGCCCGCGTCGCGGGTGATGACGACACACGAGATCGGAAGGCTGCCGATCGCTCGGCCCGGCGGGGAAGGGCTCATGGCTGGGAACGGGGGCCAGAGCCCCGGGGAACGCGATCGCCGCCGGGGAGCGTCCGCTGCGACGTCCCCCCGCCGCACGGCATCGTCGATGGGCCGCGGCCAAAGTCGTCGTCGCTGTCGGCATCGCTGTCGTCATCGGGAGCACCGTCGTCACCAGGGGCGCCTGGCGCGCCCGGACCAGCCGGTGCGTCGCCGGCGAGAAGGAGGGGGAACTCGAGGGTGAAGGTGCTCCCCTCGCCAAGGCGACTCTCGGCGCGGATGTCGCCGTGGTGCTCCTTGAGGATCTTCCGGCTCACGGTCAGCCCGAGTCCGGTGCCGCGCGAGCCCTTCGTCGACACGAAGAGGTTGAA
>CAMARC010000186.1 GCA_945860405.1 Candidatus Kuenenia stuttgartensis
GATGAGCGAACAGATCGGTGCCGTGCTCGTCTTCGTCGGCCTCTTCCTGGCGACCTCGGGGTTGCTTGTCTTCTTGGGCCGCAGTTTGCGGGTGTTGCTGGGGCGGACGGAGCGGCGCCGGCTCCTCGGTCCCGCCGCGCTCCTCGTAGCGGGGCTCGTGATCGGGTCAGTGCCGTTCGCTGCCCAACGCCTCTACTTCTCGATCGTCGGCTTGGCGGAACGGGAGCGGGTTGTCGATGGTCGCCAGGCGCTCGTCCTCACCGGCTGGGACCGGAGCGACTACTCGATCCTCGCCAAGAAGCCCGGATTGGAAATCCTCGAGATGGGCAACGCCGACGTCACCGACGCCACGCTCGATCTCTTCGTCGGCCTGCCGAAGCTTCGCGAGCTCACCCTCAATGACTCCCGGATCACCGACGATGGCCTGCACAAGCTCCGGGAACTGAAACAGCTGGAGTCGCTGCGGATCGCGCGGACGGCGGTCACCCCGGAGGGCGTGGCGGACTTTCTCGCCGACGCCCCGCCGACGTTCCGCGAGATTGACGTCACTGGCAACAACATCCCAACGTCGATCCTGCGGAAGTGGAAGAACGCTGCCGCGACGGGGGACGATGCCCCGCCCGGCGAAGGGAAGGCACCGGCCCCCGAACGTCGCTACGTGAATTGAAATCAACGATTCCATCCCCACTCGAAGCGGAGTGCCCCCAATGGCCCTTGAACGACTCGAACTCAAGGAAGCCACCCCCGGCCATGTCTCCAGCGCCACCTATCTCTGCGAGGCGAGCGCCTTGTCTTACCTCGGTGAGACGGACGGGAAGACGGCCCTCCAGGAGATTCTCGGCCTCGACGCGAGTCTCTTCAGCGTCGGCAACACGCAGGCCTGGCTGGGGACGAACGCCGACCACATCGTCATTGCTTTTCGGGGGACGGAGAGCCCGACGAGCCTCGACGGCCTCAAGGACATCCTCCTTACCGACGCGATGAATCTCCTCGTCGTGCCGGAGGGACGCCTCGGCCTCGATCTCGCCGCCGCCGGTGTCGGTGCCCGCTTCCACAAGGGGTTCGTCGATGCGATTGCCGACATCTGGCCGGCCCTCCTTCCGGCGATCGAAGCCGAGGTGAAAAAGAGCGACCGCCCCATCTGGATCACCGGGCACAGCCTCGGCGGGGCACTGGCACTGATCGCCGCCTGGCTCCTCAAGCGAAAGTTCATTGCCGTCGAGGAGGTCTGCACGTTCGGGGCGCCGATGATCGGCAATCGCGCCGCCTGCGAGGCCTTCAACCGGGAGCTTGCCGGAAAGATTCACCGCTACGTCAACGGCCGTGATCCAGTCCCGAAGCTGCCGGGGCTGTCGCTGGTGGCCAACGAGTTCGTCCATGTCGACCGCGAACGGCTCCTCGGTATCCATCCGATGACCGGCCTGATCGAAGTCGTTGGCGGTGTCGCGGGGAAGGCGGTCAATGGCCTCCTCGCCGGGACTCTCATCGACGAGGCCTGGAAGGGAATCAACGCCGAGGTCGCCACCCACTTTCTCGACTGCTATCGCGAACTCCTCCGCGGGTAGGATTTTCTCCACCGCCGCCACGGAGCAGGCCAGCCACGATGGATCTTTCGACGATGCTCCCCCTCGGCGTCGCCGGGCTGTGCGCCGGGTTCATCGATGCGATCGCCGGCGGCGGGGGGCTGATCTCCCTGCCGGCGCTCCTCTGGGCCGGCCTCCCTCCCCATCTCGCCCTTGGCACCAACAAACTCCAAAGCGCCGTCGGCACGACGATGGCGGTCCATCGTTATCATGTCGCCCGACTCATCGATTGGCCAACGATGACCGTGGCGATCGCGGCGACGGCGCTGGCCGCGACGCTCGGCACGGTGGCCGTGCTGTGGATCGACAACCGGGTGCTTCGGGCCGTCGTTCCCTGGCTCCTCCTCGCCGTCGCCGTCCATGTCCTGCGGCGGCCGGCTCTCGGTGCGGCCGACACGCCGCCGCGGCTCTCCGCCAACCGCTTCGGCGCGCTCGCCGGCAGCGTGCTCGGGTTTTACGACGGCTTCTTCGGCCCCGGCGCCGGGGCGTTCTGGACCGCCGCCTGCGTCCACCTCCGCGGCATGGGCCTCCCCCACGCCACGGCCTTCACGAAGGTCGTGAATCTCACGAGCAACCTTGCGGCACTCGCTGTCTTCGCCTCGTGGGGGCAGGTCGATCCCGCGTCAGCTGGCGCGATGATCGTCGGCCAGGCGGTCGGCGGCAGGATCGGGGCTGGTCTGGCCGTGAAGCACGGGGCCCCGTTCATCCGCATCGTCTTTGCGGGGGTCGTGTTCACGCTCGTCGCCCGGCTGCTCTGGCAGACGCTTGCCGGCTGAGGGTCAGTTGCCGACCCCGACGTCACGGACGTATTTGTGGCACTGGATGCACTTGAGCGTCACTTCCATCCAGGCCAGCGCCGCGCCGTCGAGATTTTTGTCCTTGGCTGCCGAGCGGAGCGATTCGCAGGCGCGGCGGAACTCGCGGCTCTGCCGGGCATAGTCCTCCGTCTGCAGCACCTGCCAACTCGAGGCTTGGCTGGCGAGGGCCAAATCGTGGGCCCCACGTTCGATGAGCTCGTAATCGGCCAGGGCCAGCCCTTCTATGACAAGCTGCGCATGGCCGAGCTTGGCCCGCATGAAGATCGCGACGTCGTTCGGCTTGTCGCCAACGGTCGGCTCTTGGGCCGCCAGGGGGGGCCGGCTCATCGACGACCCTGGCACCACCACCGCCAGCGTGATCAGGGTCACAAACCCTGCCGCCAGATGCCGCTCGAAAGACTTCATGATCGAATCCTCCGTGGGAGTGTCGGACTGAGCGCCGCGATTTCCGGACGCCAATATCCACTATCGCTCCGCTGGCCCGTCAGGGGCAAGAGAAAAATCGGTGCGGAGGGCGCCGAAACCTCTGGCTTCGGATTGGCAACGCCGGCCGCGGCCGTTTTGGCGCCCGCGGAAGGCTGCTGCTACGATCCCTCGGGTTCATCCGCGGGGAGTGGTGCGTTCCGACTCATGAAACCAGCCACGTCCCTCCTGCCGCTGTTCGTCGCCAGCGGTGCCGCGGCGCTCGTCTACGAGGTCGTTTGGTTCCAACTGCTCGCCCTCCAGGTGGGAGGCGCGACACGGGCGATTGCCCTGGTTCTGGCGACGTTCATGACCGGCCTCGGTGCAGGGGCCCTCTTCATCCCCCGGCTGATTCGAACCACCACCCATCCGCTGCGGGCCTGCGCGGCGCTCGAAGCCTTCACCGCGCTGTGTGGCCTGGCCCTGCCGGGGGCGATCTCCGCCATCGGGGCGCTCTCCGGCCCAATCCAGTGGCTCGTTGTCAGCCTCCTTCTTCTCCCCCCGACCCTGGCGATGGGGGGCACGCTCCCGATCGCCGCGCGCGCGTTGGGAAGTGGCCGACGGGCCGCGCGGCAAGTGGCCGGTCTCTATGCCGCCAACACCTTCGGGGGAGTCATCGGTTGCCTGCTGGCCGGGTTTCATCTGCTCCGGCTCCACGATGTATGGGTGGCGACGTTTGTCGCCGTGGCCCTGAACCTCGCGGCGGCGCTGTGGGCCGCGGGGCTCGCGCGGCTCGGGATCTCGATCCGCGCCGCGACGTTCCCCCCCGCGGCGCCTGCCGTTGCGCCAGTGCCAGCGTCGGCACGGCTCGATCAGGGCGTCCTCGTCGCTGCCTGCCTCTCCGGAGCTACGGCGCTAGCAGCCGAGGTGGTGTGGACGCGGCTCCTGACGCTCCTCCTCGGTGGCACGACCTACACCTTCTCCCTGATTCTGGCCGGATTTCTCACCGGGATCGGGATCGGCGCTGCCGTCGCCGGCAATCTCCGCCCGCCGCGGCCGTGGCTCGCCTGGTGTCAGGTGGCGCTCGTGCCGGCGATCGCCTGGGGGGCGTGGTCCCTCGGGGTCGGGTTGCCTGAGTGGCCTGTCAACCCGCGGCTCGCCGCTTCTCCGTGGGGGCAATTCCAGGTCGACTTCGTCCGCTGTCTCGTCGCCGTCCTCCCGGCGGCGATCCTCTGGGGCGCGAGCCTCCCGCTGGCGATCGCGTCGGCCGCCCGCGACGGCCATGGGGCGTCGCGGGCCACGGCCGCCGTCCTTGCCGCCAACACCCTCGGTGCCGTCGTCGGCAGCCTCGCGACGGCGCTCTGGCTCCTCCCCGGCGCTGGAAGCCGGGCCACCCAGGCGTTCCTCGTCATCACCGCAGCCGTGGCGGCAGTGGTCGCCATGCCGCCGCGGCGCCACGCTCGCTCCGGGCTTGCCGGTTGGACGAGGATCGTTCCTGCGATCACGGCGATCCTCCTCGCCGCCTGGCTCGCGCCGCGCGTCCCGGAGCTTGCCCCGGCCCTGGTCGCCTGGGGGCGGCTGGCGGCGGTTTTCCGGGAGCAGCCGGTCGAGTTTCTCGCTGTCCGCGAGGGGGCCGACAGCACACTTGCGGTGTCGCGATCGGCCGACGGCTCCCTCAATTACCACAATGCCGGCAAGGTGCAGGCCTCAGGGGAGCCGCAGGACATGCGCCTCCAGCGGATGCTCGGCCACATGGCGACGCTCGTCCCCGAGCACCCCCGCAAGGTGCTCGTCATCGGCTGCGGAGCGGGGGTGACGGCGGGGAGCGTGAGCGTCGATCCGGCCGTCGTCGCCGAGACAATCTGCGAGATCGAAGCGGAGGTGCCGCGGACGGCGGGCGACTATTTCGGGCCGATCAATCAAGACGTCATCCGCAATCCGAAGGTCACGGTGACGATCGACGACGCCCGCCATTATCTCCGCACCACGAGCCAGACCTTCGACGCGATCACGAGTGATCCTTTCGATCCGTGGGTGCGCGGCGCCGCGAATCTCTATACCCGCGAGTTTTTCCAGTCGGCCCGCGACCACCTCACCCCCGGCGGCGTGATCACGGTTTTCGTCCAGCTCTACGAAGCGGGCACGCCGGCGGTGAAGAGCGAGATCGCCACCTTCCTCGAGGTCTTTCCCGATGGCCTCGTCTTCGGCAACACCGCCGGCGGCGAGGGCTACGATCTCGTCCTCCTCGGCTGCAACGGCCCGACGGTGATCGATCTCGACCGCATCGACGAGCGCCTCCGCGGGCCCGGCACGGAAGCTTTGCGCGAGTCGCTCGCCGACATCGGCTGCTCGAATGCTGCCGACCTCTTCGCCTCGTTTACCGCGACCGGCCCGCAGTTGCGGGGCTGGCTTGCCGACGCCGAGATCAACCGCGATGCGAATCTCCGCCTCCAGTATCTCGCCGGCCTCGGGGTCAATGCCTACGAGCAGAAGGCGATCTACCGGGCGATCCTTGCCGCCGGCGAGTGGCCGGAAGGAGTGTTTACCGGAAGCCCAGTCCGCATGAACCGGCTCAAGAAGCTCGGCCGAAAGGCCCGCTACTGACCGCCGTTTGTAGAATTCGACGCGGCCGCGGGGAGCCGCCGGCCGAGATCAATGAGGAGCAGGCGGCCGTCGTCGGGCGCACCTGCTTTCGGCATGCGGTTGCGGCCATTGAGGGATGAGCGATTGCCCGTCACGACGAGGTAGGGCCGACGATCGTGGCCTGAGATGATGCTCATGTCGCTGACAGCCCAATCGGGGCGGATCTCATCAAAAGTTCCGCCTGTCATCGCATCGACGAGTCGGATGCAATGCTCGGCGGCAACGATCAGCGACCGGCCGTTGTCGGCCCAGACGATGCGCTTGACCGGCTCCATGAACGACCCCAGGTCGACCACGGTACTCCCGGTGTCGGCATCGAGGATCAAGGTCTCGCCTCCCGCCGAGCCGACAGCCAGACGGGCGCCGTCGGGCGACCAGGCGAGCCGCAGCCAAAGCCCCGTCTCGTCGGTGAGATCGGCCAACTGCCGGCCTTTCCCGGCCACAGGCGAGCCGTCGGGGCCCAGATCATGAACCCTGATAACGGCGTTGTTGGCAAACGCGAGCCGGGGACGTGCACCGCGACTGATCGCGATCGAGTCGATCGGCCCCCGAAGTCCCCCGTCGATGCACTGCGGAGCGTCGAGATTGGGTGGCCAGGCCCAGCATCCGTGCGTGCCGTCCGGTTCTGTCTTCCCGGAATACAGCCATCCACTTTCGCTCCAAGCGACCGAAAAGCTGGAGGGGAGTTGCGAACTACCCGGACCAACGATAGTCCCATCCCCGAGCAGCGGAAAGACGGCGACTTCGTCCGAATCGGCGATAGCGCAGCGGCGGCTGACCCGATCGACTGCGGCTCCATGGATCTTTGTGACGTCGATGCCATCGACCCGCGCCGTCTTGCCGTCGGCATCGATGATCACCGGCACGCCGCCACGGGGCACAACGAGCCCTCGCCCATCGCCGAGATCGGCGACGGCCTCGGCCGAAGGGAGGCCCGCCACCGTGATCGTGTTCGCGCCCCGCATCAACGGGCCGACCCCTTGCTCCCAAAGCCGCACTGTTCCATCGCCCCCCGCCGAAAGAATCCTCCCCGAAGGATGGTAGAGCACGTTCCAGATACGGCCGAGATGGCCGACGAGTTCCTCCACAGGATCGCCGCTCGAGGCGTCGTACACCCGGATCACGCTGTCCTTACAGCCCGCGACGATTCGTCGGCTATCGGGGGAGAAATCGCATCCCTGAATCCACTGGGTGGCACTCTCGACTTCGACTTCCAGCGCCCCTGTCTTCATGTCCCAAACCCGCACCATGTGCTCGTGCCAGCCTCCGACGATGATTTGTTCGCGGTCCGGCGAGAGTGTAAAGGCCTGAACATCCCCCTGCTCACCAGCGAATTCCCGCTCGATCCCTCCGCTGACAAGATCGACGACGCAAACTCGCTTGTGGATGGCGACGAGCACCCGCTGGTCGTCCAGAAATCGGATCAATTCGATGTCGGCGTCTCGGTCCTCGACGGCATCCCCATCAAGAAAAGGATGAATGCCGTTCGGCGTCCCAGCCGGCTCACCGTCGCCCATCGCCGCAACCAGGATCACTCGGTCGACGCCCCCCCACACGATCCGGTCCCCGGATGGCGAAAAGGCGACGGAGAAGACCTCGTTCCCAAGGAGTTCGAGGTCACGGCGATGGCTCCCGTCGGCGACGTTCCAGAGCCGCACCCGGCCCACGTCGGCCGGCTCGGTCTCTTCGTCCTTCGCATTTTTTGCGTTCGTGTCGTCGTGCGCGCCGCGGAGCTTCCCGGCCGTGGCCACGAGTTCCCCATCAGGGCTGAAGACGACCTGATTGATCTCGTGCCCGACGTCGATCTCGAGGGGCGCTCCGGCGGCCGTTCCATCGGCAGCGAGCGGTAGAAGGACGAGCGTCCCGTCGGCTGCGCCGGCGGCGAGTAGGTCGCCCTTTGGCGACAGGGCGAGGGAGTGGATCTGCAAGGCGTCAGAGTTCCCCGGCAGAGCCTTCTCCCCCCGGTCGATGAGCATGGCTTTCTCGCCGTGCGTCCGGGCGAGGAGCCATCC
>CAMARC010000187.1 GCA_945860405.1 Candidatus Kuenenia stuttgartensis
GGCTCGACGTCGGAGAGCACGCGTTGAGCCGGCAGCGACGCCCAGTAGTCGGCGATCCAGTCGATCACGACGCGCCCCTCGCGCCGGAAGCGTTCGGGGTCGAACGGGGGGCCGCCGGCGCCGGGCCAGCTGTCCGGTTCTCCAGACTCTGGCTCACCAGACTCGCGCATCGGTCATTCTCCCTGAAGCGTGAGCACGAGCCGGCGCGGTCCACCCCGATCGCGGTGTTCGCCGAGATAGATCCCCTGCCACGTCCCCAGCAGGAGCCCGCCATTCCGGACGGGGATCGTCACGGAGGTGCCGATGAGCGCTGCCTTGACGTGGGCCGGCATGTCGTCGCTCCCTTCGAGCGTATGGGCATAGGGAAAATCCTCCCGGGCGATCCGGTCGACGGCCATCGCCAGATCGCGGGGGACGTCGGGATCGGCATTCTCGTTGATCGAGAGGCTCGCCGAGGTGTGGCAGACGAACGCATGGAGAAGGCCGATACGGATCGCCGTCAGTTCTGGGAGAGCGTCGACGACTGGGCGGGTGATGACATGAAACCCGCGGGGCAGGGGAGGGAGGCGGAGTTCACGTTGGTGCCAATGCATGGGTGGTTCCGGCGGTAGCAATCAGCCCCGCCCCTCGGTCGCCCGCTTGGTACGCTGCGCGATGAAGTCGCCGTCGTGACAGTTCGAGACCGCTACATCGTACGTGATCTCGCCACGCTGGTAGAGGTCGAGGAGGACGTTGTCCATGAGCTGCATCTTGTGCTTCCGGCCGGTCATGATCTCGTTGCGCAATTGATGGACATTCCCCTCGCGGATCATGTTGCGGACGGCCGTGTTGGCGATGCAGATCTCGACCGCGAGCACCCGGGCGCTCCCGGTGGCCCGCGGCAGGAGCCGCTGGGAGATCACTCCCTGGAGCGATCCGGCGAGTTGGTAGGCGATCGATTCCTGTTGCTGCTGGGGGAAGACGCTGGCGATCCGTTGGAGCGTCTGCGCGGCGTCGGGGGTGTGGAGCGTGGCGATCACGAGATGCCCGGTCTCCGCCGCCATCAGCGCCGTCTCGACCGTGTCGAGGTCGCGCATCTCGCCGATCACGATCACATCTGGATCCTGGCGGAGGACGGCCCGCAGCGCCCCGTTGAACGACTGAAAATCGCTCTGCAACTCCTGCTGGATGACGAGGCTGCGGTTGTTGGCGTGAACGAACTCGACCGGATCCTCGAGGGTGATGATCTTCGCGCGGCGTTCCTCGTTGATCGTGTTGATCATGTGGTTGAGGGTCGTCGTCTTCCCCATTCCGGTGGGGCCGGTGACGAGGATCAGGCCGCCGGGGGAACGGGTCAGCTCCGCCACCACCGGCGGGAGGCCGAGTTCCTCCGCCGTCCGCACGACCGTCTCGCACAGCCGGATGGCGAATTCCGGGGTGCCAGCATGGAGATACACGCTGACGCGGAATCGACCGATCCCCGCCACCGTTCGCGAGAAACTCAGCTGCCAGTCGCGCGCGAAGGCCTCCTTCTGCTTCTCCTCGAGGAGGTCGTCGTGGATCGCCTGGAGATCCTCCTTGTCGAGGGGAGGGCCCTGCGCCGGCTTGAGGTCGCCGTTGATCCGCAGGATTGGCGCCACCCCCTGCGAGAGGTGGATGTCGGTGGCGGTCATCGACCGGGCACCACGGAGGATCTTTTCAAGCGACCAGTGCATCAGCGTTGCTCCCGGAGCCTGCGCGACCGTCACGGAATCATCGTCCACCAAAGAGCCTGCCGAGGCGGCGCAAAAGTCCGCCGCCTCCCCCCGCGGCGACACGGGCTCGGGCCTCGATGTGCTGCGGCGAGAGCTCGAGGACGCGGGAAAAACTCTTCGCGGCGGCCGAATCCATTCCCAGCCTCTGCTGGCATTCCCCTTGGATGAACCAGCAGCGCGGCGACGCCGGGCCCCGCTCCACCGCTTCCTGGGCTCGCTTGAGGGCCTTGGCCGGGGCGTTGTGAAACAGACAAGCCGTGGCCGCCTCGAGGGGCACGAGCCAATCGCGGTCGAGGATCAGGGCCTTGTCGAAGCAGTGGTCGTCGCCACGCTCCCGTTGGGCGAGGATGATCTCCCCGCGGACGAGCCAGCGGTAGGCCGATTCACCGGGACGGGCCAGCGCCCCGTCCGACATCGCGAGCGCTTCAGGCAAAGCCCCCATCCGGCACTTCGCCTGCCCCCCCGCCGAGAGGATCTCGGCATGCTGTGGGAAGATCTCGAGGGCCTTCTTCGCCCACACATCAGCCTGGGGATACTCGCCGAGCTGCACGAGCATCTGCACCTGACCGAGCCAGCCGGCCACGACGGTGCGGTCGACCTCGAGGCTCCGCGAATAGAACCGCAGCGCCGATTCATGGCTCCCCGCCCGGCGTTGCTCGTCGGCGAGGCGCAGCCAATGGGCGGCATCCTTCTCCGCGGGGGCCGCGGGGGCTGCAGCACCGCGCCGCGGTTGCGGATCCTCGTCCTCGGGCAATTCGAGTTTGTCGAACCGGGCGATGGCACACCTCCGCGACCGAACGGCCGGTCATTCAATTCGGCCGAACCGAGTCAAAGGATAACTCCTGCCGACGATCCGTCCTTCGATCGAGCCGAGAGATGGCAGCCAGCCCTCGCCCGTGTCGCGGATTTCGCGCTCCCCGACGACCACCGTCCACATCGGCTGACGGTTGAACGGCCAGCCGCCCGTCGGCTGCGGCGTTGCGGACGGGGGCGTTCCACCCGGAGGATAGGACTCCGGGAGGAGCACGAAGCAGCGACCGTCCGGGACCGTGAACCGGACCCCCTCCGCGAGCGGCCGGAGCGCCGATTGCCAGGGGGAAGGGACGTCGTCGACGAGCAGGACGCCATCGACCATCGCCACGTCCTGTCCCGCGAGCGCCCGGACGCGGCGGAGCGTCTGCGGCCGGAAGGTGACGACCACGTCGCCTACCTTGGGCCTGGCCGAGCGATCGAGCCAGATGATGTCCCCTTCAGCAAACGGCGGAATGCTCGCGGGGACGCGCACCGGCACGACCCACCAGCCCCCCCCGACAATCCTCATCATGCCCCACCCGAGCGGCAGATAGAAGAGCCCGAGGAGCACGACGGCGCAGGTGACGATGCCGGCAAGCCGCGCACCGACACTGCGACAAGGGAGCCCTGTGGCCTGGAGGGCCGACGCGGCGTGGAGGGCAAGAGCCCCTCCGACGAGGAACAGGAAAATCACGGGGAGACCGTGGAGCAAGAGGGCCAAAAGCATCGCCGCGATCCACACCGCCAACAACAGCCATCCCGGCGCACGGTGCCCGGCGACAAGGAACGGCACGCCGGGGAGCCAACTTACCGGCCGCTGGACCATGGCGATCAACGGGCGGACGACCACCTCCAACGGCAGCGCGAGGGCCGGCAGCGCTGCCTCAACGATCCCGAGCCGGAGGAGGAGCGGCGCCATACGGCGGTTGAGCGCCCACCATCCCGGCAGGATGCGTCTCGCGACCGCGCCCGCCCTCGGCGGCGCGACCGGGATCGGCGTCTTGGCAAGCGACAGATTCGCGCCGCATCGGCCGCAGGCGGTGCTGCCGGGCATCGCGTTGAAGCCGCAACTGAAGCACTGCATGGGGGCTCGTCACCAACGGGTGCGGGGATGGGATGCGGATCAGCGGCGGTTGTGGATGTCGACGACGCGGCGGATGACGTCGGGCGTCTCGTAAAGCTCGGCCGTCGGCTCGCTGGCCTCGATCCGGCCGATGATCTGCGCCACCGCGGCGGCGTAGTCCTTGCACGCCTCCCCCTTGATCCCCTTCGTGCGGACGGTCACGCGGCCATCGGCACCAATCTCGATCTCGATCTCCTCGCTCGCCATGCTCGTCTCCTCCGGAGGTGTTCGGGATTCGGTCACCAGGAACGGACACGGATCTTGACCGCCTGATCCGCCGTCACTTCCTCGTCGATGATGTTGACGTTGCGGGCCGCCAGTTCGGTCACGAGGCGGTGATAGACATACTGTTGTGTGACGCGGCCGATCAGTTCCTCGCCGAGCCGGCGCAGCTCCGACTTCGACACCCCTGTCCCCTCCATGCAGACTTTCAGGGCGCCGCGGGCGTCACGGCTGAACACCGCCCGCACGCCATCCTTCTCGGCCACCACCGTCTCGCCGGTCGCCGCCGCCCCCTCGAGGACCTCGCTATCGGGGATGTCGATCTCCTCGCGGGTCAGCCCCCGCTCTCCCTGGAGTTCCTGGCCGACGCGGGCGGCGGTATGGGCCACGGTGGTGAACCCGACGGCGGCGACACCCGCCGCCACCGCGGCGGATATGACCGACCAGTTGGCGATCACCACCGGGGCGACGATCAACACGGTGCTCATGGGAGGGGACTCCGTGAAGGGAAACGGTCAGAGTTCGATTTTCCGCCGCGAGCCGTCGCCGGCCGCGGTCCGCGATCCGGTCGCCAGCCGCGAGCGGCCGGTGGCCCAGTTGCGCAGGCGCACGAGCTCCTCGCTCATGGTCTTGGAGAGCGGCACGGTCTCGGCGATCGAGTGGCGGAGGACGTCGGTGGTGAGCGTCCCCTCGCTGCTGAAGACATCGAAAAGCGCCTCGACCACCACCTGCTCGATCTCCGCGCCGCTGAAGCCGTCCGTGGCACGGGCGAGTTGCGCGAGATCGAAGGCGGCCGGATCGCGCTGACGCTGCGCGAGATGGATTCGGAAGATCTCAAGGCGTTCCTCGAGGGTGGGAAGATCGACGAAGAAGATCTCGTCGAGGCGCCCCTTGCGGAGGAGTTCGGGGGGGAGGTGGCTGATGTCGTTGGCTGTCGCCATCACGAACACGGGCGCCGTCTTTTCAGACAGCCAGGTCAGGAGCGTGCCGAAGACGCGGGCAGAGGTTCCGCCGTCGCTGCCGCCGGAGCCGCCGGCCCCGGCGAGCGCCTTGTCGATCTCGTCGATCCAGAGAACAGCCGGCGCGACGCTCTCGGCCACCTGGAGCGCCTGGCGGACATTCTCCTCGCTCGATCCGACGAGGCTCGAGAACATCCTCCCGACGTCAAAGCGGAGGAGGGGGAGATTCCAGAGATTCGCGGCCGCCTTCGCGCAGAGGCTCTTGCCGCAGCCCTGGACGCCGACGAGGAGCACCCCCCGCGGCGACGGTAGGCCGAACTGCTTCGCCCGGTCGGTGAAGGCAACGCTCCGCTTCGCCAGCCAGTCCTTGAGATTGTCGAGCCCGGCCACCTGGCCGAGGTTCGCCTGCGAGGCGTAATACTCGAGGAGCCCGCTCTTGCGGATGATCTGCTGCTTCTCGCCGAAAACGACGTCGACGTCGCTGGCCGCGAGCCGGCCGTCGAGGACAAGCGTCTTGGCGAAGACATTCTCGGCTTCTTTCAGCGTCAGCCCCCGGGCGGCCGCGAGGAGCCGCTCGCGCCCCGAATCGTCGAGGTCGATGTGAATGTTTGGCTTCCCCTTGACGTCATCGACGATCCGGTCGAGAAGTTCACCGAATTCCTCCACTCCCGGCAGGCCGAAATCGACGAGCGTCACGTCCTTGCTGAGCTCCTGGGAGATCCGCGTAACGGGAGCGCAGATGACGATCGACTTGTAGGTGTCGCGGAGATGGTGGGCGACGTCGCGCAGGCGACGGACGACAGTCAGATTGGCCCGGTTGTCCTCGGTGAAGTGGTGGAAATCCTTGAACAGATAGATCGCCGGTTCGAGTTGCGCCACCACGGCGTCGAGGGCGGCGATCGGATCGCAGGTGCTGCCGGCTCCCCCCTTGGCCCGGTTCGGTTCGCTGCCGCTCTTCACGATCCCCTGCGTGATCGTCCAGACGAACAGGTTCTTCCGCCGCCGCTCGGCGATCTCGCGCAGGCAACGCTCGACCCGTTCCTCCTCCCAGGTGGTGACGTAGATGATCGGGTAGCGGGCGCGGATGAGGACGTCGATCTCGCGCGTGGCGCTGGCTGAGACCGGCTTCGGTGCGGGCTTGGCGGTCGACCGCGGGTCGGCAGGGGCGCGGTCCGGTGGCGTTGTCATGCGGGAATGCTCCACCGGCGTCAGGAAGGTTGGTTGTCGGGGGGGCGTGTGGCCCGTGCTGAAGAAGGGGAATGATCGTCTCCCATCGTCACGGAGGCGCCGGCGAGGCGCAAACGCACGGCGTCGCCGCGGACCCCGATCGCCGCCAGGGCTTCGAGGACTTCCCGCGATGTCCCGAAAACGTGCACCCGGCCATCGGTGCCGATGCGGATGTCGCTGACGGTGCACTCATCGTCGGCCCGGACCTGCTGCCTCGACACGCGTCGCGCGGTCATGCCCGAATCCTCTGTTCACGCCGATCTCGGCTCTCCTCACCCCACGACGTTCAATCCTAGCAGCGCCGCCTCCCGACGAGCGAGGGGGCCGATGTCGGCCGGGAGGGGATCGGCGAGATCGGCATGGTGCCGCGCCTGCCAGCGGGGAAGGTAGCCATCCCGGATGCTGAAGGGGATCTCCGGCAGATGCTCCGCGAGCCAGCGGGCCACCGGCAGGAAGCAGCACTCGAAGTGCCCGGGGAGGAGGAGATGACGGACAATGAGGTCGGCCGACTCCCGCGCGAGGAGGAGATTGCGCTCCACGATCTCGACATAGCGGGGCACTCCGGCGATCCGTTCGGCACAGGTGTCGTTGCCAAACTTGAAGTCGGCGACGTGGATGTCGACCACGCCGCGGAGCAGTTCGAGGGCCTCAGGGGTGGCGTGGAAATCGCTCTTCCAGACGATCGGAGGCGTATCGCGGCAGCCGGAGAGCGCTCGGAGGATGGCGGGAATGTGAATCGTCGGTTCGCCCCCGACCCACTGGAGATTCCTCGCTCCCCGCTCCCTTCCCCAGACGATCGCCTGCTGGAGGAAGGGGGCGTCGAGGAGCGTCCCGATCCTTGGATCGAAGGCCTTCTCCTCGGCGATGCAGAAGGCGCAGCGCAGATCACACCCGGAGAGATAGACAAGATGCGACGGGACGAGTTGCGGTTCCTCCCCATACTCGACACGGTGGCGGAATACCCGGGCTTCGGTCCCGGCCTTGCACCGGCCGAGTTCACCGGCCGATCGATTCACGCCGCAGCGATGCTCGCAGAGGAGGCATTTCCGGTCATGATCGGCCGCCTTTGCGGCCCGTGTGGCGGTAGAGACGGACGGCATCGACTCTCTCCCGCTCCCCTCACCATGACCGGCGACAGAGCCAACCGAATACGTCCGAATAAGTCACTTCCCCTCCGCCCCGAAGCACCACACGGTGCCATCCCCGGAGGCCATGATCACGCATCCAGCCGCCACGGCCGGCGACGACGCGAAGCCGTTGCCGGCGTCGAACTCCCAGAGGATCTCGCCATCGGTTGTCCGCAGGGCCACGACCTTGCCGGCCGAATCGCCGACGATCGCCGCCAGCCCCACCGAGTTGCCGTCACCGGCGCCGCCGAGATGGACGACAAC
>CAMARC010000188.1 GCA_945860405.1 Candidatus Kuenenia stuttgartensis
GGCGAGGCGTAGATGTTGTTCACCCCCTCGATCCTTGCCGTCTCCCACAGCGGCTTGCCGGTCGCGGCATCGACGCAGGTGAGGAGCCCCGACTTCTCCTTGTAAAACCAGAGCCGGCCATTCGAGAGGAGCGGTGAGGCGACGTCGGGAGTGTCTTTGGAACGCGTCCAGAGGAGGCTCTTCCCCCCGTCGAGATCCCCATTCCCGGCGAGGTCGAAGGCGCCAAGGAAGGCGCCGCGGAAGCCGCTGGTCACCCAGGCGATGCCGTCGGCCGCCACGGCCGAGGCGCAGGGCCGCTGTGTCTGCCCGGCGCAGCGCCACAATTCCTTCCCCGAGGCGAAATCGTAGCCCCGGGCGGCGTTCTGGCCGTTCATCACGACCTGCTTCCGCCCGGCCTTGTCGACGGCGACCAGCGGGGAGCACCAGCCGGTCGGCTCGTCACGCGGCGTCTCCCAGATGGTCTTGCCGGTGCGCGCGTCGACGGCAACGAGCTTCGACGGCCCTTCGTGGTCCCAGGGAACGAGGACGATGTCGCCGTGGACCGTCGGCGAGCTCCCCTCGCCGAAGCCGTTGCGGACCTTCATGTCGCCGAAGTCGCGGTCCCACACCGGCTCGCCGTCGAGCGTGTAGCAGAAGAGGCCACGCGATCCGAAGTGGGCGTAAACCCGCTCGTTGTCGGTGCAGGGGGAAGCGGAGGCAAATCCATTGGTCTGGTGGGTGCCCTCGTGGGGCTTCGCCGTGACGGCCGTCCTGGACCACCGTTCCTTCCCCGTCGCCCGGTCGAAGCAGAGGACGCGAAACTCGAATGTGTCGTTGCTGCCAGCCACCGGCACGGCGGTGGTCACAAAGACGCGATCCCCCTGGACGACCGGCGATGAGGATCCCCGGCCGGGGATCGCCACTTTCCAGGCGACGTTTTCGGTGGCGCTGAATGAGACCGGCGGCTTGGCGTCGGGGGCGACGCCGTTGCCGAGCGGACCGCGCCAGTGGGGCCAGTCGTCGGCGTGGAGCGGGGCTGTGGCGAGCGCCTGGAGGAGGATGCAAAAGGAGAGGAAGAGGCAAAAGGAACAGAGCGGACGTTGCATGAGGAGACTCCTGGGGGCCGGGATCAGTTGCCGAGGGCCGATTCGAGGGCGTCGAGCCGGGCCCGAAGCGCTGCCACCTCCCCCTCGAGGGCAGCGATCTTTTCGACCAGTGATACAAGCGCGATCGCGGGGGCGCTCGGTTGAACGTGTGGAGGAGCCGCAGCGTAGGCCGCCGGGCGGGGCACCGTCACGGCGCCCGCGTCGATGTCTTCATCATCGTCGTCGTCCGCCTCTTCGTCGTTCACTCCGCCGGTCGCCGCCGGCACCGGCTCGGAGGCTCCGGCGGGGAAAGACTGCCCGGCCACGCCGAGCTTGGCACGCACCTTCTCCAGCTTCTCCTCCGGAAGAAGGCCGTGGGTGAGGATCCGGCCGCGGCCGGGGGGCGAGAGCCAGACGATGAGCCCGCGGGCCGCGAGGCCGTCGAGCCTCGTGCGGAGGATCTGGAGATCGGGAATAGGGTCCATCCGGCTGGCACGGCCGCGGAGATCCCCCTCGCTCTGCTCGCCCCGGAGGAGCAACTCGGCGAGGATCGACAGATCCTCCTTCTCGATGCCACCGAACCACTCATAGCCGTAGTGGCGATAGCGGGGGACGCGGCCGCTGCCATAGATTTCGGCCACGACACCGGCGGCGCGGAGCGTTTCGAGCGCCCGCCCGACCTGATCCTCGTCGACGTTCATGAGCGGATCGCGGTTGCTCTTCTGGTTGCAGCCGGTGACGATCGAGTTGAGGGAGAGCGGATAGGCCTCCGGCGTCGTCTTCCCCTTCTCGATGAGGACGCCGAGCACGCGCCGCTCGACCGTGTCGAGCGCGCGAACCCGCGAACCTGGGCTCTCCGTTTCGGAATCCATCAGCGGATCAGCTCCTTCCCTGGAAGAGACGCTGGTGAAGGGGAACAGGCTCCCCGTCACCGGCCGGACATCAAGGCCGCGACGCCGGTCACTTTCCCTGCGACGGCGCTGCATCGGAGTGATGCGGGCAACCGTCGGGGCTGAACAATGCGCTCGACTCTTCGCCGCGAGCCGTCACATAGGCAACGAGATCGAGGACCTCGTCTCGAGTCAGCTTGTCGAGGAGCCCCTTGGGCATGATCGAGACAGGCGATGTCACCCGCTCCTCGATGTCGGTCTTCTTGATCCGGACAGGATCGGCGCTTGCGACAGGATTTTCGACGAGGGCCAATTCCTCCGGCGTGTCGGCGACCACGAGGCCGGTGAGTCGGCGGCCGTCATCGGTGACGATCGTGGTCGAGCGGTACTTCTCCTCGATCCGCAGCGACGGGTCGAGGATGTGCTTCGTAATCTCGAGCGCCGTCATCTTGGCTTCGAGCTTGGCCAGTTCAGGGCCGAACTGGTTGCCCGCCTCGCCGAGCTTGTGGCAAGAGACACAGCTCGCCGTCCGGAACAGCTCGCGGCCATGGAAGAACGACCGCCCCTTCTCCATCCCGTTCACGCTCCCCTCGAGGTCGGCAAGCGTCCACTCGGTGCGCGGGCGACGGTCCTTGAGGAGGTCGTCCTTGATGGTGAGGGGATGGGCAGCGAGATAGGCCGCCGGATCGGCCAGGTAGCCCTCGAGGTCGTCGACGACATACATCGCCCCGTACATCCTCCGCCAGTGGCCGGGATAGGTGCACACATAGGGATAGACGCCAGGCTCCGTCGGCGCATTGAAGGTGAGCTTCTGGGAGGCCTGCGGCTGGAGGAGCGTGCTCGCGACAAGGACATCGGCCGACTCCGGCACGAACGCCCGCTTGGCAAACGATGCGTCCTGCGAGAGCTTCTCCGCGATCTCACCGAGGGCCTGCATTGTGCCCGGCTTGGCGACGACGAAGTTGTGGGGCATGACGTCGGAGTTCTGAAGGACAAACAACACCGGCTTGCCCGCCTGGATGGCAATCGTCTCCTTGTCGTAGTTCATCCGCTCGTAGACCGTGCCGATGCGAACGACGCGGACGCCGAGATCGGCGAGCTCCGCACGGCGGGCCTTCCCTTCGGCTGCCGGGAGGAGGGTGGTGAGATTCTCGGCGAATTGCCAGGCAGCGAGCCCGGCATCGCTCGAGCGCTGCTCGACAGCCGCTGTCCGCATCGATGCGAGGAGCGCGTCGAGCATCGGCGCCGCCTGCGCGGCGGGCCACTGCGCGACCGGGATCTTCTCGAGAGCCGCAATGGCGGCGTCGCGATCCTCCCCCTTGATGACAAACGGTGCGATCCGCTCGAACACCTCCTGCTCGCGGCCACGCACGCCGGCCAGCGCCCCGAACGCAGCCCTGCGGACGGCGGCGGTGAGCCTGGCTTCCTCGCTGGCGACGGCGATCTCGCTCGAAGCTTCAGGTGCCGGCTGGTTTTCCACCTTGAAGACTTCCTGCCGCTCGCCATCGAGGATCGTGAGCTTGAAACCTTGAAGGCGCCCGGCGAGGCCGTCACCGCGGTTGAAGACGACGATCCGGTCGATCGCCTTCGCGGTGCCGAGATCGACCTCCCACCAGGGATTCTCGATTCCTTCCTGGGTGTGGGTCTGGCTGTTCTTGCCATATTCGGGGTCGGTGTTGCCGTCGATCGCCCGGCCCGGCTCGCCGCCGGCGGCGACGTTGATTTGGCTCGCTTTGCCGGCGCGGGCGAGATTGTCGTTGCCGGCGTAGATCTCCACTTCGGCAAGGGTGAGTGTCCGCTGCTTGCCAGGAAGCTCGACGCGGACGAACCGGCCGACGGTCCCCGGCTTGACGGCCGTGGTTCCGGGCAAGCCGTCGACGAGCGGAAGGACGCGGTCATAGAGGCTCGTGCGGACGCCCGGATCGCTCACGAGCGGAAGGGCCTCGACCATGTCAACCAGCCGGCGGGGCTCCGCCTTGGCAAGCTCCCACACCTTCGCGCTCGGATCACCGCCGCCGAGGGCGTCGATCGCCGTCAGCGCGACATAGCCGATCCGGCGCAGCTGCGGCCGCCGGGCGGAGGTCGCCATCCGCTCCATGTCGCCACGGAGCTCGGCCAATTCGCTTGCGGGCCGCGAGAGCAACACGCGGATCAAGTCGAAGACGGTGGCCGAATCGACGGCTCCTTCGCGGGCGTCGAGCTCGTTCAAGGCGTCGACGGCAACACGGACGACGCTCTTGGTGTCGGCGGCGGCAAGCCCCTCAATCGCCTCCTGACGGAGCCGCTCGTCGAGGCCCGGCCGCAACAGCATCTCGCGGAACACGACTTGCGAGCGCGGCTCGGCGACGAGCTCGTCGTTGGAAAGCGAGCGATAGAGGAATCGCCTGCCGGCGTCGGTCGAGAAGGCGATCGCCTCCTTCGCCTCGCGGGCAGCCCTGAACTCCGGCTCGAGGACGCGGGCCGATTCCTTCTTGACGTAATCCATGTGCCGATCGGCGGGGAACTCGCCGGCTACGGCGAGGGCCTCGATGGCGGCGGGGTCGCGGAGAAACGTCGCCGTGCGGACGGCTTCGAGGCGAACGCGCGGGCTGACGTCACCGGCGCCGCGCACCACCCACTCGAGGGCTTTCGGAGCCCGATCGGCGACGGCGGCCAGAACGCGCATTGCGGCGGCCCGCGAACGGGCGTCGGGGCTTGTCAGCACCTGCTCGAGAAGGGGGAGTGGCACCTGATCGAAGTGACGCAGCGTCCACAGCCCTTCGAGCCGGTCGTGCTCGAACGACGGTGACTTCGGATCGAGCTTCGCGATCCAGGCAGTCACGGCCGGCACCACCTCCCCCTCGGGGCGGCCGTCGAGCTCGAGCTTGGCCCGGTAGCGGACACGATCTGTCGGATCGCCAAGGAGCTTGACGAGCTCGGAGACGGGGCGGCCGCCGACCGGCACCGGCTTGGCCACGGGCTTGCCATCCATCACCACCCGGTAGACGCGGCCGTGGATCCGGTCGCGGCTGGGGTCGCGGAGGTTGTGCTGCATGTGGCCGATGATCGGGTTTTGCCAGTCGGTGAAGTAGATGGCGCCGTCGGGCCCCATCTCGAGATCGGCCGGACGGAAGTTCGGATCGCTCGACGAGATGATCGGCTCGACTTCGGTCGCCTCGGGATAGCTCCCGTCCCCCTTGTCGAGCTTGTACTGGAGGATCCCCTGGAAGCCGATCACGTTGCCGACGAGGAGATTCCCCTGGAACTCGGCCGGGAAGTGGGGGCTGGAAAGAAACTCGATCCCCGGGCAGGGACGGGTGCGCTGGTTGTAGACACTCGGGGCGCCGCCGTGCTTGTCCATCCCGTTGAGGCGCGTCGAGAACACCGAGCCCCAGTAGGGGACCGATCCTGTGCCGTCGACGACGATGTCATCCCCCCAGGCGTCGAAGGCGTGGCCGTGGGGATTGGCAAAGCCATAGGAGGTGTAGAGGCCAAACTTCCCCGTCCGCGGCTCGTACTTGAAGACCGCGCCGTTGGCGACGCGCACCGGGGGTCCCCACGGCGTTTCCCCCTGGGAATGGTGGAACGTGCCTTCCTGGAAGTAGACCGACCCGGAGGGATCGAAGGTAAAGCTGTTGGCGGTGTGGTGGGTGTCGGCAGTGTCGAGGCCGCCGATGATCCGCGTCTTGATGTCGTAGTCGTCGTCGCCGTCGGTGTCTTCGAGGTAGAGGATGTCGGGGCCCTGCGCGACGATCACCCCCTTCCCCCAGAACTCGAAGCCGGTGGGGTTGTGGAGATCGCCGGCGAAGGTCTTGATCTTGTCGGTGCGGCCGTCGCCGTTGGTGTCCTCGAGGATGAGGAGCTTGTCGTTCATCGCTTCGTCGGGCCGCCAGTGCGGGTAGGTCGGCCAGGCGGCGACCCACAGCCGTCCCTTCGTGTCAAAGGCCATCTGCACCGGATTGATCAGCTCCGGAAACATCGACTCGTCGGCGACGAGTTCGACCTTCATCCCGGAGTGGACCGTCATCTTCGCGATCGCGTCCTTCCCTGAGAGGAACTCATGCGTGCCCCCCTCGAGCGGGCCCGGTTTGTTGGTGACCACCGGAATAAAATCGGGGAGGCCCGACTCCTCGACCTCGGGAAGCGGGGCATTGGCATTGCCGAGCGTGGCGGCCGTGGCCCAGATCCGCCTGTCTCGGTTGGTGGTCTTGACGTCGAGGTAGTCGAGCTCGCGCTGGCCGACTTCGTAGTTCGTCTGGTCTTCCACGAACTTCAGCCATGCCCGGCCACCGTAGGTGGAGTAGCCGTCGGTGACGCGGTAGCGATTGAACCAATAGAAGTTCTTGTCGGCCACGGCCTTCTGGAGCCGATCGAGGCTCTTGGGATCACGAGCCGGGGGGGCACCGAAGAGCGACTCGTCGATGATTCGGGAGATCTCACGGTCGCCGCGGGGAGTCGGGTGGATGCCGTCGGTCGTGAGCGGCTCCTTGATCTTCTCGCAGGCTTCGCGCGACGGGGTGAAGAGGTCGACGTAGGTCACCCCCTTTGCCTTGCAGACCTCTTCCATCGCCTTGGCATAGAGCGCGATGTTGGCATTGTGGGCCTTGCCGTCGGGCCAGTGGGCCCGCTCAAGATTCTCATGGACGATCGGCGAGAACATCACCACCCGCGGCGCCGAGACGCCGTTGTATCTCTGGCCGAGGGTGTGCTCGAGGAACTTCTCGACCTCGGTCTTGAAGGCCTCCAGGCCGGCGGGGCCGGCGTGGGCTTCGCTTGCGCCAAAGAAGGCGAAGATCACGTCGGCCCGGGTGCCCGCGAGCTCGAAGCGGTTTTCGCGGACGAAATCCTTTGTCTTGAGTCCCCCAGGATTGGGGATCGGGGCGGCGCCCGAGAGCCACTGATCCGGCGTGCCGAAGTCCGCCGAGCGGAGCCGCTTGGCGGGATCAATCTCGTCGCCGTCGTAGGCGAGGTTACGGATTACGAGCCGCTGCTCGGGGAAGCGGGAGTGGAGGAAGGTCTCGAGCCAGCCGGTGTGCTGCATGGCGTCGGCCACGCCGCCGCCGATGATGCAGATGTGGTCCCCTTCGCGGATCTCGAGCCGCCCGGCGGCCTGGGCCTGGGGGGCGAGGAAAGCCGCCGCGATCGACAACACCGCAACCACACGAATCAGTGCAGACATCACAGATGCTCCAAAAATATCGAGCTGGAAAGACGGGAGAGCAGACGGCACGCGAACCATTTCGGACATCCAACCACTTCGGGCATCCAACGGAGAGCACGCTGCAGCGCACTCGTTACTTCAGCTGGCGCATGTACTCAACAACATCGAGGAACTCGGTCGGCGAGAGCGTGCCCGCCAGCCCTTCCGGCATGCTGCTCTGGCGGAGGACCGTGCGCTCGTCGATCTGATCCACCGGAATCGACTTCTGTTCCTTGCCGTCGAAGATCACGAGCGTCTCGGGCGTCTC
>CAMARC010000189.1 GCA_945860405.1 Candidatus Kuenenia stuttgartensis
CACGAGGATTTTCTGAAGGCGGCAGAGGCGACGCTCATCGACGAAGCACTCGCCCGCACCGGCGGCAACCGCACCGCTGCGGCCAAGCTCCTCGGTCTCGACCGCTCCACCCTCCGCGGCAAACTGCCGCGGGGGTGAAGAGGCTGTGAATCCACCGCCGGCCCGATCGCGCGAGTGGATCGCGATTGGCCTGCCATGGAACGCCCGTTCCGAAAGGTCGTCGGCCAACGGCGGGCCGCACGCCTTGCCGTCGGAAACCTGTGGCCTACCGCGGAGGCTCCTGGCCTGCGCCTGGAATCGACCCGATTGGCAGAAACATCGGCCGTGACGCCGGACGGCTGGGCAGAGCCCCGGCCTCGACAACCAACTCGAAAAACCCGAGACGCGCGTAGAACCGAAGCGCCTCGGGGAGCGCATCCACCACCACGCCGACGCACCCAAACCGGCACGCCATCTCCCGGGCCATTTCCAGGGCGAACCGCACGAGCCGGGAGCCTATTCCCTGTCCTTGGTCGGTCGTGGAAACAGCCAGCCTTGCCAGACGCAGAATCGGCAGCGGATAGGCCGGCAACCGCTGTCGCTCACGACGCGGCAGGCGGTCAATCACCATCGATCCCGGCGCGATCGTGACATAGCCAACGACACGGCCGGCAGTCGACGCCACGTAGGTCACGCCGACGTGGAGCCGGAACTGGTTTTGCCCCGCGTAATTCCGAAAGAATCGGTCGAGCTCGACATCTCCCGATGAAAACGACGACCGATCGTCATCCGGCCGCAGTGGCCGGATTTCAATCTCCATCGAAGAGTGCCTTCATGGCGGGCGTCGGTGGATCTGGCCGCTCGATCCGCCGAACCAAGTCCGCGCCGACCTCGCGAGAAAGCTCGATCACCGGAGGCACAACGACATCGGCCGGCAACTCCTCGAGCGCGGCGAGGTGATGAAGAATGGCCGTTTCGATGAGGTGGGATTTCTTGACGCCGTGCTGCCTCGCGAACCGCTCCAGCCGCTCCCGCGTCGTGTCGGCAATGACGGCGGAAACCTGCGATACACCGGTTGCCATGACTCACTCCTAAGGCCGAATGTGCCCATGTCGAAAGCGGCTAAGGAGCTATTCTACGAAAACGTAGACTCCCCGGCAACGAGGGACGGCGGTGCGACACCGCAGCGCGGCGAATCGTTCGCCGGGAAGGGGGAAAGTTCCGCCGCCTCAGGCATTTCCACAGGCACAGAGCCGATGATGGTGGATGCTCGGCTTCCGGTGGTTTTCCTCCGCCCTCGCACGCTCCATCCAGCCATGCCCCACACTCCCCCACACGATCGTCGCCCGGCGCGGGCCTTCACGCTCGTCGAGCTGCTCGTCGTCATCGCCATCATCGGCACGCTCGTCGGCCTGCTCCTGCCGGCCGTCCAATCGGCGCGCGAAGCCGCCCGACGGATGCAGTGCAGTAACAATCTCAAGCAGTTGGCACTGGCCTTCCAAAACTACGAGTCGTCCCGGAAGCAACTGCCGCTGGCCTACACCAATCCCAATGGAGCAACGAAGTTCCATTCGTGGGCGCCGTTCCTCCTCCCCTTTGTCGAGGAGGCAAACCTCGTCAGCCAGTACACGCTCGCGACCGAGTGGTGGAAGAGCCCCAACCGTGAGATCGTCATCAACCAACTCGCCATCGTCCAATGTCCGTCGACGCCGTCAATCAACCGCATTCAGGACAAGCCGGAGACAACCCCGCCCAACAAGACCGGCGCCTGCGGCGACTACTTTCCGCCCACCGGCATTCATCCCGTCGACGCCAACGGATTTCTCGCCGCCGACGAGAAGGTGACTGGCGACACCCGCGGCGTCATCTGCTGGTGGAGCGACGGCTCGGAGGCGACGGTGGCCGGTCGCAACAATGGCGGTCCGGCCAACACCAGCAACCGCCTGCGGGACGTCATCGACGGGCTCTCCAAGACGATCCTGATGGCCGAGTGCGCCGGCCGCGAGGACGTCTATCGGGGGAGGACCAAGTACGCGGTCGACTACACCGGCGCCTCGGGCAAGAAGATCCGTGCCCGGGGAGGCGCCTGGGCGACCACCGACAACGCCTTCATGATCGGCTCGGTGAAGCCGTGGGACGGCTCGTTCGGCGACATCCCCACCCCCCCGCGGATCAACTCCTCGAACGAATGGGGGCACGCGTTCTACGCCTTCCACCCGCAGGGCACCAACGTCGCCATGGCCGACGGCTCGATCCAGTTCCTCGCCGACGACACCCCCCTGCGGCTCCTCTGCTCGCTCGTCACCCGCGCCGGCAGCGAGACGGCCGCGGCGCCGTGAATGCCGCAAGTGAACGGTTGGTGGCTCGTCGGGGAACGCCGGCACGAATCGAAACGTACCGGCCGCGGCGCCGCCAGCGAGGGGTCGCCCGTGCTCCGAGAGCCGGCCTCGCCGGCAAGCGTAGCCCGGAGGGCGAAGCGCAGGCGGCGCGGAGAGAGCGGAGGCCATGGATGGCCGGAGCGAACGTCCGGCGACGGGGCACGGGCGACCCCGAAGCGACGCTTGAGCCAGGAATAGCCCCTCGCCCCATCAAAAAAAACCGGCCCGGCGGGAATCGCCCCGCCGGGCCGGTCTGCCATTCGTGGCGTGAGATCAGCGCCGACTTAAGGCTGCTCTGGCAGACGGCCCGTCTCGACCGCCGGCGTCGGGCCGGTGCAGGCTCGCATGAAGGCCACGAGGTCGGCCTTCTCCTGATCGGTGAGCTTGAGGGGCTTGATCTTGTCGGAAAGAGTGGCGTTGGGATGGCCACCCTTGTCGTACCACTCCACCACTTCCTCGAGCGTGGCCACTGACCCGTCGTGCATGTAGGGGGCGGTGAGAGCGACGTTCCGCACCGTCGGCGTCTTGAAGGCCCCCTTGTCCTTCGGATCCTTGGAGACGACGAACCGGCCGAGATCGGGCTCGGCCTGGTCCATGCCGATGCCGAGGTTGTGGTACTTCTCGTCGGCGAGGTTCGCGCCGACATGGCAGGCGGTGCAGTTCCCCTTCTCGGTGAAGAAGATGTCGCGGCCGCGCTTCGCCGATTCCGACATCGCAAACGTCGCCGCCGCGGCCTTCGCCTCGGCGTACTTCTTCGCCAGATCTTCGTCTTCCTTGAGGTCGTCCTCGTCCATGGTGGCAAAGGGGCGGAGTTGCTCACCGTAATCGTACGGCGACGGGCCGGTGACGAGGACGCGCTCGAAGGCGGCGATCGCCTGGCCGACGGCATCGATCGAGACGCCGCCGAAGATCTTTTTGAATTGCTTCTCGTAGACAGGAATGCTCTTGAGCCGCGCGACGGCCCCTTCGTGCGTGAAGCCCATCTCGCCGGGATTGGCGATCGGACCCACGGCCTGGGCTTCGAGGGAATCGGCCCGGCCGTCCCAGAACTGCGCCCCGGAGAGGATGCGGTTGTAGGAGACGGGGGAATTGCGGCCGCCGAGCTGATCGCGGATGCCAAGGCCGGTCTTCGTGTGGGCGCCGTAGCCCTGAGCGGGATCGTGGCAGCTGGCGCAGCTCACGGTGGCATCGAGCGAGAGGCGGGGATCGAAGTAGAGCTGGCGGCCGAGCTCAATCTTGGCGCGGGTGAGCGGATTCTTGTCGAGGCCGGTGATCTGACCGGCCCCCTGGGAAAGCCCCAGCGGCAGCACCGGCTCGAGGACCGCCGAGTTCTTCGGCTCGGCGAGCCAGCGGTCGATCTGCTCGGTCGTGATCGGACCGCTGCCGGGAACGCCGGCGGTGAGGGAGGCCTCGCCGAGGATCGCCGTCTCAGCGGTCGCCGATCCCGTGGCGAGGCCGGCCACGAGGAGCCCGCCAAGGAGTCCTTCGACGAACCGGGATCGCCCGCGGCGCGCGGTCGGGAACGATTGCATCAGGCCCATACAAGACTCCTCAAAGGTGGGTGCGGTCCCGGCGGGCGTCCGCCTGCGGCGCCACAACGTCGGACCAAGGCTTTCCATCGTCATCAGCGGCCAATCTGTTCAATTCTAACACGGTGGCTCCGGTGGGCGATCGTCCCTTCCCCCCGTGCAGGAAAACCCGGGGGTTTGGCGAACCCTTCGACGCTTTCCCGCCCCCCCACCAACCCGATTCCTTTCCTCCCCCAAGGGCCCCCCTTACAATCGAGCGTGGTGATTTCTCACCGGTTCGACGTTCGCAGTTTTTCCCTCTTCGGAGCCTTTTCTCGATGGACATTCTCGGCGAGATCCTCAAGCAGGTCCTGGAAGGTGCCGCCCAGGGGCAGCAGCAGCCCCCGCAGCGGGCACCACAACCCCAGCAGCGGGCCCCACAACCCCAGCAACGCGCCCCACAGGGGGGGCCCCAGGGGATGCCCTCGCCGAACGATCTCGGTGAGATCTTCAAGCAGATCTTCGGCGGCAACGACGCCCAGAAGCTCCCCGAGGTGGTGAAGCAGTTTGAGGAGAAGGGGATGCGGGACGAGGTCGACTCGTGGGTCCGCACCGGCCCGAACAAGCCGATCGACCGCCGGAAGATCGAGGATGTCTTCGGCGACCGCGAGCTCAACGATCTCGCCCGCAGCAAGGGGATCGATCCCAACGATCTCGCCGAGGTGCTCGCCAAGTACATCCCGAAGATCATCGACGAGCTCACCCCTTCCGGCCAGGTCCAGCGGCGGCATTGATCCGCGTCTGGTCGTCTGGCTTTCCGAGACAGGCTTCCCCGGTGTGCGCTGCCGCTCAGGCGGCGCACGCCGGGCGTCTGGGGACCGGCACGATTCCCCCGGGCCAGCTCCCCGGACGTATGCTGATCGGACTCATGCACGTCCTAGCCAGCCAAACCAAGAGCCCGCGCCGCCACCGCGCGAGACGTCTGCCGGCGTGGTGCCTGCAGGCCCTCGTGATCTCCTCGCTCCTTGTTGGCACTCCGTGGCTGCCACCTCGCGATGCCGCCAGTGGAGAACGGGCCGAATCTTATGCAGAGCGGGCCGACCCTGGCTTCGAACGGGCTGACCCTGGCTTCGAACAAGCCGACGCTTTTAAAGAGCGGCATCGCTATTGGCTCGAGGATCCGCGGGCGCCGTCGGAGACCCCGGCGGAGATCGAGCTTGGCACAGGCCGGCGCTGGTCGTGGCGGTCACAGCGGCGCGCGAGTCGGCGGCGACTGGCAGCCGAGCGGGCCCTGGCAGCCGAGCCCGCTGGGCCCGCCGAGCCCGATGGCGAGACATCCGGGAGCGATCCTGGCGATGACACCCGCCGTGGTGCTGGCCTCACCTTCCGCGACCAACCCTACGCCCAGCCCGACCAGGGTGGCCGCCGACGTTTCGACATCACCCTTCCGGGACGCTGCCCGGGGCCGGTGCCGCTGGTCGTGTGGATTCATGGCGACACCTGGCGCGACGGCTCGAAAGCCGATTGCCCCGTCACCTGGCTGGCCCTCGAAGGCTATGCCGTCGCCAGCATCGGCTACCGCACCAGCGACCGCGCTCGTTTCCCGGCCCAACTCGACGACTGTCGCGCCGCAATTGCCGAAATCGTCCGCCGCGCGGGGGAATGGGGCCTCGACCCGACGCGGATCGCCGTCGTCGGCCATGGCGGCGGAGGACTCCTCGCGGCGCTGGTTGGCCTCGCCGACGATCCCGCTGACGACGAAGCTGGGGCCCCCCGAATCCCGCCGGCCGCCGTGGCGATGCTTTCGGCCCCCACCGATCTGACGAACCTCGGGCCGGAGCACGACCGCCCCCGGTCGCCGGCCAGCCTCCTCGTTGGCGGGCCGCTGCCGGAGGTGCGGGAGGCAGCGCTCCGGGCAAGCCCCGTGTGGCATGTCTCCCCGGACGATCCACCCTGCCTCGTCATCCACGGCACGGCCGATCCCTCCGTCCCGGTCGAGCAAGCCGTGCGACTCGACGCCGCGCTGTCTGCCGTCGGAGTCCCCTCGACGCTGCTCCTGCTCGACAGGGCCGGCCACGCTGCCTCCGTCGGCCGCGACTCGCCCGCCGGGCGGGCGATCCTCGAGTTTCTCGACGCGGTCCTCCGCCCCGCGGCCGCCGATGCCACGGAGGCCGCCGATGCGTCTCAAGCGCCGTGATCTCCTCCGCGGCGGGGCGGCGCTCGTCGCGGGGGGCGCCCTGACGACGGGCATCGACGGCTTCTGCCTCACCCCCTTCAAGCTCGACGTCAGCCACCATGACTTCGGAGTTCCCCCGGCGCCGACCAGCGGCCCGGCAACGGAGGCGATGCCCACTCCCGCCGAAAGCCGACGGCTGCGGATCGCCCACGTCTCCGATCTCCATCTCTCCCGAGTCGGGCCGCTCGAGGAACGGGTCCTTGAAGCAATTCACAGCCTCGCCCCCGACCTCCTCGTGATCACCGGCGATAGCCTTTCGGCAGCGCGGGGCGAGGGGCCGCTTGTGGACTTTCTCACTGCCTGTCCAGACGTGCCCCATCGGCTCGCGATCCTCGGCAACTGGGAAATCAGCTCCGGTGTTCCCGTCGCGCGACTGCGCGCCCATCACGAGCGGCACGGCTTCGAGCTCCTCGTCAACCGTTCGGTAAGAGTCACTCTCGGCGATCGCTCGGTGCGGGTCACCGGCTTCGACGACTTCCGCCAGGGACGCCCCGATCCGGTCGCGGCGTTTGCCGGCGAGGAGCCCTGCGATCACCACCTCGTGCTCGCCCACTGCCCGGTCCATCGCGACAAGCTCGCGCTTCCCCCAGAACACCCCGCTGACCTCGTCCTCTCGGGGCACACTCACGGCGGCCAGGTGGCGCCGGGGGGCGTCGCGCTCCTCACGCCGCCGGGGAGTGGCCGGTATGTCGCCGGCTGGTATCGCGACGGCGGGCCGCCGCTGTTCGTGTCGCGCGGCATCGGGACATCGGCAGTCCCGATCCGGATCGGGTCAGTCCCTGAGCTGGCTTGCATCGATTGGCATCTCGCCTGAGTGGGGGCGACGGCCGCGCCAGGCGACACCTCACGCGGAGCCGCGTCATCGCCGCCCCAGCCGTCACGATCGCGCCAGCCCGCCGTTCTTCTCCCGCTTGTGCAGTCGCCCACGGGAACCGTCGATACCTTCCCGGCGGGACGGAAGCCCCCCGCCACTATCGATCACCGCATACCGTCATTCATCCACCAGGACCGTCGACACGCCATGCCCACCCCCCGCCGCAAGACCTCCTCGGGAGCCGTTCAAAACCCTCTCGAAACCTATCTCCGTGAGATCAACGACACGTCGCTGCTGACGGCAGACCAGGAGAAGGAACTGGCGGTGGCGATCGGCAAGGGGGATGCCCAGGCCCGCGATCACATGGTCCGCGCCAACCTCCGCCTCGTCGTCAACATCGCCCGCGGCTACGCCAATCGTGGCCTGCCGCTCCCCGACCTCAT
>CAMARC010000190.1 GCA_945860405.1 Candidatus Kuenenia stuttgartensis
GAATTGGTGCGGCTGCCGACGGTGCTCGTCTTCACCGGCTGGCTCCTGGCCCGCTCTCGCCAGCTCCACGAGGCCTATAACGCTGCGCTCGCCGAGCACCGCCGTATCTGGCGGGTCCGCGGCCACGGCCGGCCGATGCCCGATCTGGCGGTCCGCACCGACGGCACGGCTGACGGGCCTTGGTTCGAAGTGCCGTGGTGGATCTGGTCTCGCGATGATCCCCGCCGGCGGCGCGTGTTCGCCAACGCCGGCACGGCCGGCATGCTCCTCCTTTCCGACATGGAGACGCTGCGGGTCGAGCTTCCGATCACGCCCGACACCTCACCGTCGACGTGGGTCGACGCGCTGCAGCGGCTCGAGGGGCACGGCTTTCGGCTCCGGCCACGGGCCCTGCTCACGACGCTCATCGCCCGCCTCCTCGTCGCCGACGTCTTCGTTCATGGGATCGGCGGCGCCGCCTATGACCGGATCACCGACGGGATCGTGCGTCGCCTCACCGGCTGCGATCCACCCCGCTACGCCGTCGTCACCGGAACCCTGCGCCTTCCGATCGACGAGATCTTTCCCGCAGAGGCCGGTCGCGACCCGGTGGCGGAGCTCGCGGCGCTCCACCAGAAGCTCCGCGATCTCGACTACCATCCGGAGCGCCATCTGCCGCCACTTCAACAACTCGCGCCCGACGTTCAAGAATTGGTGATGCAGAAGTCGCGCTGGATCGACACCTTCCCCACGCCGACTCTCGCGCGGCGGCGCTGCCGGGAAATCCGCGACACCAACGACCGCCTCGCCTTCCACACGCAGCCGCAGCGGCAGCGATTGCTCGCACTGTCCGGGCCACTTGCCAATCGAATCCGCGCTGCCAAGGCGCTCGCATCCCGGGAACATCCGTGGTGTTTTTTCCAAGAAAAGACGTTGCGCCGCTTCCTGCTACTTGAGATCGACTGACAATCCGCCTATCCTTGCGGCCAACGGACTGTTGATGTCGCTCCAGGGATGAGGAGGCACCATGCCAGCGGAGGGTATGCGAAGGGGGAGTCGTTCCCAGGTTCACGCCGGCCGGCGCACGAGCCGCGGCGAGTCCGCCCCCCAAATCGCTGTCGGTACGATCGCCGCCGATCGAGTCTCGCAGTCGGATGCCGTCGACGAGATGGCAAGCGATGCCCAGACTGAGTCGTCCAGTCACGCCGACAGCCGCCGCCTCGCGGTCGTTGCCGAGCCACGGACATCGGCCCGGCGGCGGAGCGAGAAGCGTCCGGCAATCATTCATCTGCCGATCCACCCCGTCGCTCCCCGTCGTCCCCCGTCGTGGATGCTGGAGCAGTGCCAGGTCGCCCCAGCCAGGGCCGGTGACCAGAGCGAGATTATTCAGCTCCTCTCCGGGCTTCCGGTAGCCCCGACGCGGGCGGAGTTCCACGCGGCCGTCGACCATCCCGAGCACGATCCCGGCAACCGGCTCGTAGCCAGGCTGGCAGGACGAATCGTCGGCCATGTCGAGGTCATGCCGCGGACGATGATGCTCGGCGGCGGTTCGGTCAACGCTGCGGTGATCGATCGGGTGGCGGTGCTGCCGGAATGCCGCGGAGCCGGTCACGGTCAACGTCTCGTGCAGGCCGCCGAAGATCGGATGCGGATGATGGGCGCTGCCGTCGCGTTCTCGCGAACGCGGATCGCGCCGTCGTTTCACGAGATGGGCTGGTCGGTCCTCGGTCGCGATTGTGCCACTCCCGGCCGCCCCACCGACATCCTCGCCCGGCTCCTCGAGCGTCCCACCCCGCTGGCCCGTTCGTCAGCCGGGGCAGTGCCTGCTGCCGGACGGTCGACCGAAGGGGTGACGATGCGGCAATGGCGCCACGTCGAGCTCCCCGCGATCCTCCGGATCTACAACCAAAACGCAGCCCGCTTCGTCGGCCCACTCGATCGCGGCGAAGCCTACTCGCGTTGGTTGGTCAGCCGCGGGGCCTTCGACTCGATCCTCGTCGCCCTTGTCGGCCAGGACCGCTACGACCTTCACGAGACCTCCGCCCGGATCGTCGGCTACTGCATCCAGGCGGGCCATCGGATCCTCGAGCTTCTCGCCGATCCGGAGTTCCCCGGCCTCGAGCGCGAGATTCTCGCCCGGGTGTGTGCCGAAGCGATCGAGAACGACCGTCAGGAGATCGTCTACGAGTCGAGCGCCGCCGATCCGCTCCACGCCGCGGTCGCAGGGGGCGAGAGCCTCGTGCAGCCCCACGACCGGATGATCGTCGCCAAGCTGATCCGTCCGCTCGAGGTCTTTCAGGCTGTGGCGCCTACCACGGTAGCCAGGGCAGCGGCGGCGGGGATCCGCGAAACGCTCGAACTGGGGATCGAGTCGCCCGGCTTCCGCGGCTCTGTCGTCGTCGCCGACGGCAAGGCCACGGTGCAGCAGGGGCGGGTCGGCCGGAGTTGGCTGCGGCTGGCAGACGATGAACTCGCCCGTCTCCTCCTCGGCCAGTGCGATCCGGTCGAGGCGGTGGCCCGGGGCACGATGGAGCCGTCGACGCAGATGGCCCAGCGGCTCGCTGGCATCCTCTTCCCCCGCCAGCCCCTCTGGTGCCCCGTGTGGGACGACGTGCCCGCCTGACCGTGCGGATCCCGGTCCTCGGCCGGCGTCGCTCGTTTGCCGCTCATGATCGGTTGCTACGATTCCCCGGTGTTTGTGTGTCGGTCACGTATGACACTCGCCCCGGGGACGTGCTCATGGCCTTGCGCCGATCGCTTGCCTTTGTTCTGATGCTCAGCTCGCTGGCTGGTGCGCTCCCCGCTGCCGAGCTGCCGCCGACGGCGACCATCCCGGCGGTGTCGCTGCGGCCCACCGATCGCTTCGCCCGACTCCAGTGGGATGCCACCCACGCAGGCACCGCCCCCTGGGGCCACTGGGGGGATCAGCCGGGGCACTACATTTCCTGGTCGAACCACTCCAACCGGCTCGTACCCGTCTACACCTTTGGCATCGGCCTCGATGGAGTGGCGGGGGAGCAGAGTCCCTACCGCAGCGAGGATCGGCTCCGGGCGATCTACGGCCGGCTCCCCGAGCACACGCTCAACCCTGCTGCCGACTACTTCGACCAGACCGACGTCCATACCCTCCAGGTGGCGGCGGCCGCCGCCGGCAAGCGGCGAATCATCCTCATGGTCTTCGACGGGTTGGACTGGACGACGACGCGCACCGCCGCGATCGCACTCTCGGGGAACGTGGCCTACGATTCTGGCCGTGGCACGGGGCTCTCCTTCCAGGACTACGCCGGTGCCCCGACCGCCTTCGGGTTCTGCTGCACGAGCCCCGCGAACGACGGCACGAAGGTCGACGTCGACGCCCAGGCCCTCAAGAACCCTGGCGGCGACAAGGCTGGTGGCTACGACGTCGCGATGGGAGGCGCGACGCCTTGGGACCCGATCGCCCAGGCCACGTATCTGATCGGCCGTGATCGCTACCGTCCCCATGCGGTCTGTGATTCAGCCGCCTCGGCCACCGCTTTCTGCTCCGGCCGCAAGACCTACAACGACGCGATCAACGTCGATCCCGCCGGGAAACAAGTCGAGCCGATCGCGCGCACGCTCCAAAAACAGGGCTGGGCCGTCGGCACCGTGACGAGCGTGCCGATCCCCCATGCCACGCCAGCCTGCGCCTACGCCAACAACGTCAGCCGCGACGACTATCAGGACATCACCCGCGACATGGTCGGCCTCCGCTCGGTGTCGCACCGCGGGGAGCCACTGCCTGGCCTCGACGTCGTCATCGGCTGCGGGTTTAGCGGCGACGCCCCCGACGATTCGAAGCAACAGGGGGTCAACTACGAACCGGGGAACAAGTACGTTGCCCCCTCGACGCTCGCCGCGATCGATGCCGAAAAGGGGGGCCGCTACCGGATTGCCCAGCGAACGGCGGGGCGGAAGGGAGCGGAGGTGCTCGCCGAAGGGGCGGCCGCCGCGATCGCCGGCGGGGAGCGTCTGCTCGGCCTGTTCGGCACCAAGCCCGGCAATCTTCCCTTCGCCACAGCCGACGGCGGCTACGACCCGGTGCTCGTCTCCGAAGAGGGGCGGAAGAAGCTCTTTGCCCTCGGCGAACAATCGGGCCTGGGGCTGAAGTACAGCCAGCCGATCCACTACACCCCGGCCGACATCGACGAGAATCCGACGCTCGCCGAGATGACGGTGGCGGCACTCGACGTCCTTGCTGCGAAGGAAAAGCCCTTCTGGCTGATGGTGGAGGCGGGGGATGTCGACTGGGCAAGCCATGGCAACGACATCGATGCGGCCATCGGTGCGGTGGTAAGCGGCGACGCCGCCTTCCGGGCGATCACCGGCTGGGTCGAGGGGCACGGCGGCTGGGACGACACGGCCGTGATCGTGACCAGCGACCACGGCCACATGTTCGTGCTGGAAAAGCCCGAAGCCTTGGCCCGGTGAGGGCACGAGGCCGGAGCGGTGCGGTGGCCGGTTTTTGCAGGACAGGAACGCGATCGCCCTGCAGGCCAAGGCGTCGCCCGGATTCTGCCGGTTTCCGCTGTGGACTCACAGCCCGAGTTCCACGAGGCCCTCTTCCCATGGCACCGCCAGGACGCCGTCAATCAGCTTCCGGAGGGGATCGCGGGAGAAGCAATAGGCATCGGCCCCAGGGAAGTCGGGGAGGAAGCGCGACAGGTCGCGCACA
Organism: Candidatus Kuenenia stuttgartensis; assembly: GCA_945860405.1. Taxonomy (GTDB): domain Bacteria; phylum Planctomycetota; class Planctomycetia; order Pirellulales; family UBA1268; genus QWOP01. Next base: position 4,673 of record CAMARC010000190.1, read on the forward strand.
TGCCGCGGCTCGACGCGGTCGGTCGATTTGATCTCGATGAGTGCCGGCGGCCGACCGGGGCGATCGATGATCAGATCGATCTCGGCGTCGTCCTTCGTACGGAGGTAGGAGAAGCGGTAGTCGTTCTGGCAATAGTCGCTGACCCGCACGATCTCCAGGATCACGAAGTGCTCGAAGGCCCGGCCGTAGCCGCCGGTTCGGGGCACGAGGTCGACGGTCAACGTACCGGCCAGGGCCCGGCAGACGCCCGGATCAAACCACCAGAATTTCGGCGACTGCCGCTGCCGCTTGCGGACGGAGGCGTGCCACGGCTCGAGCATGAAGCCCAGATGGGTGTCCTCCAGGATCTCGAAATAGGAGGCCACCGTCTTGTGATCGACACCGATGTCACGGGCGATGTTCGAGCAGTTGAGGATCTCGCCATTGGCCTGGGCCGCCACTTCGAGGAAGCGCCGGAAGGGATCGAGCCGCCGGATGACATGCTCCGCCCACACCTCTTCGCGCAGATAGGTTCGGGCATAGGCCCGCAGGTAGCTCGATCGATCGGCCTCGGCGGTGAATGAGAACACCGTGGGGAGCGTGCCGAAGCGCAGGCAGGTGGAAAGCTCGAAGGCCGGCCCGAGCTCGCGGCTGGTCAACGGGAAGAGGTGCCGCACGAACGCCCGGCCGGCGAGCAGATTGACCGCCCCGCGCTTCAGCTTCCGGGCACTCGATCCGGTCATGGCGAAGCGGACACGCCGGCCGCCGGGACGAGGCTGTTCGATCGCGGCATGCACGACGTCGAGGAGGAGGGGCACCTTCTGGATCTCGTCGATCACTACCCAATCGACCGCCGAAGCAGCATCGATTTGCTCCCGCAATTCCCCCGGCCGGAGGCTGTAACGGTGCTCGAGCTCCGGGTCGAGGAGATCGATCCAGAGCGTGGCACGGGCCCCGAAATGCTCCCGGAGAAGCGTCGACTTCCCCGTGCCGCGCGGCCCGAGGAGCAGCAAACTGCTCGATTCACTGATCGAAAGCGTTCTCGGGAACATACTCCCAATTTGTACGCCGAATTGGGATTAAGGTCAAACTGGCTCTTTTCCTGCCGCTGCGACCCGCCAATTGTCGCCGGCTCGTGCTCCCTGACCACAGAAAAAGGCATCTTGCTGTCACGAAAATCGTGATGCCATGATGCTTTGATGCGAACGACGATCACGGTCGATCCCGATGTCGAACAGTTGCTCCGGGCAGCCATGGAGGCAACGGGGCAGAGTCTGAAAGCCACGCTCAACGAAGCGGTGCGGCGGGGATTGGCGGGAATCGCGGTCCAAGCGTCCGAGCCTCGATTCAAGGTAGAGCCCCGCCCGATGGGGCTACGGGCCGGCATTGACCCGGCCAAGCTCGGCGATCTCGCCGACGACCTCGAGGTCGAGGCCTTTCTCGACGTCAGTCGATCCCTGAAGGGCTGACCGCGACTTCATGCGTTTCCGCGGGGTCGAGTGCCGCTTTCCGCTCGAGGCGTGAGCGACATCAGCGCCGCCAGAGCGAGGAGAGGGCCGAAGCCGCCGCGATCAGCCGTGGCCGCGGGCACCGGCAAGCCACTCGTTGGCCCAGGTGCGCACCCCCTCGATCCCCTTGCGGTGGCAGAAGTCACCGAGGGTCTCTCCGGTCTTTCGCTCCGCCTTGTAGCAGGTGAGGACGGCGGTGATCTCCTTGGCAAGATCCTCGAAGGGAACGACATCCTTGTACTGCTCGTTGAGCCGGTCTCCGAGGAGCCGGCCGCCGAGGAAGAGCGTGTACTTCCCCGCCGTCCGCCCGACGATCCCGATGTCGGAGTTGTAGGGACGGGCACAGGCGTTCGGGCAGCCGGTCATGCGGACGGTGAAGGCGTCGTGCGAAAGCCCGAGCTTCGCCACCTCCGGCTCGAGACTGTCGATGAGCCCGGGGAGGACACGCTCGCTCTCGGCGACCGCGAGGCTACAGGTGGGGAGGGCGACGCAGGCCATGCTCCAGCGGCGGAGCGTCGAGATCTCCTCCGAGGTCTTCACGCCATGGGCATGGAGGATTTCGGCGATCCGGTCGCGGTCGCTGGCCGCAAGATCGGTGAACAGGAGGCTCTGGTGGGCGGTGATCCGCACCCCCGGCGAGAGCTCGTGAAGGATTTTGCGGACGGCGGTCTTCAACTGAAAACCATCGCGGTCGACGATCCGGCCATTCTCGACGTTGAAGCCGTAGAAGTATTTTCCATCTCCCTGCTCGAACCAGCCGATGTGGTCGTCGAAGCCATGGACGTCGGAGGGATGGCAGGGGGCAAGCGGCTTGCCGAAGTATTTCTCCACTTTCGCCCGGAAAGCCTCCAGGCCCATCGTGTGGATCGTGTACTTCAGTCGCGCGGTCTTGCGGTCGGCGCGGTTGCCGTAGTCGCGCTGCACCTTGACGATCGCCTCGGCGATGCCGAGGACATCCTCAGGGGGAACGAACCCCAGCCGCTTCGCCAAGGCCGGGAAGGTCTTGGCGGCGCTCGGCGTCACGCCCATCCCGCCACCGGCAACGACGTTGTAGCCGAGGATTTTTCCATGCTCGTGGACGACAATGAAGCCGAGGTCGTTGGCATAGACGTCGGTGCAGTTGTCCTCGGGGAGGGCGAAGGCCGTCTTGAACTTCCGCGGCAGGTAGGTGGG
>CAMARC010000191.1 GCA_945860405.1 Candidatus Kuenenia stuttgartensis
TTGAGGAGGAACTGAAATGGCTCATGCCGCGCCCGCCCCCCACCTCCCTTCCACGTGTGCCGGGCCGGTGCCGATGCAGCCACAGGGCGGTTATTCGGTCGGCCCCCTTCGCCAGGTCAGCCGGCGTGTCGCGCTGACCACCGGACTGCTCGGCCTCGGCGGACTGGGGCTTGGAGATCTTCTCCGCCTCCGGGACGCCCAAGGGGGCGAAACAGGGAAGACAACCGCAACAGGGAAGACAACCGGCCACGACGACACCGCCGTGATCTTCGTCTGGCTCCCGGGGGGGCCGCCCCACCTCGAGACGTACGACATGAAGCCCGACGCCCCGGCGGAAGTCCGCGGGGCGTTTCGGCCGATTCGAACGAACGTCGCCGGGATCGACGTCTGCGAGTTGCTGCCGCTCCACGCCCGCTGCGCCGACCGGTATTCCATCATCCGCTCGGTGACCCACGACTTTGCCGATCACGGCGGCGGCCACAAGCGGTTTCTCACCGGCCGGGCCCCGAAGGAGCCGACCGGCTTCGTCAACGACTTCCCGATGGCCGGGTCGTTCGTTTCCCGCTTCCGCCCCGCGGGCGTCGCCGGCATCCCCGGCTACACGGCCTTGGTCGACGCCGGCCGGCAGCATGTCGACACCTTCAGCTTCGGCGCCGCTTACCTCGGCACCTCCCACACCCCGTTCATCGTCGACGGCGATCCCTCCACGCCGCAGTTCCAGGTGCCGAGCCTCTCCCTGGAAGAGCGGATGGAGCGACGGCTCTCCGACCGGGCGGGACTGTCAGCGAGCCTCGACCGGCTGCGGCGCGACGTCGATGCCGGCACGTCGATGCGGGCCAAGGACGACTTCGACGCCCGCGCCCTCGACATGCTTACCAGCCCCGCCGCGCGCGAGGCCTTCGATCTCTCCCGGGAGAGCGATTCCGTGCGCGACCGCTACGGCCGCCACCGCTTCGGCCAGCGGGCCCTCCTCGCCCGGCGTCTCGTCGAGGCAGGAAGCACGTTCGTGACGGTCGTCATGGAGCATCCGGGCGGCGAGATGCCGTCCAACTGCTGCTACAACTGGGATTCGCACGCCGTCAACTGCCATATCTTCGACGATGCGAAGTGGCGAATGCCCTTCTACGACCAGGCCGTCACGGCGCTCGTCGAGGATCTGTATGCACGGGGCCTCGACCGGCGCGTGCTCCTCGTCGTGACCGGCGAGTTCGGCCGCACGCCCCGTCTCGAAAACCAGATCGGCACCCAGACGAAGGTCCACCAACCGGGCCGCGACCACTGGCCCGGCGCCCAATCGATCCTCGTCTCCGGCGGTGGCTTGGCGATGGGGCAGGTCGTCGGCTCGACCGATGCCCGTGGCGGCTATCCCAAGGATCGCCCCCTGTCGCCGAATGACGTCTGGGCCACCGTCTACCACCACCTCGGCATCGATCCGGAGCTCGCCGTGCCCGACCTCGGCGGTCGGCCGATGCCGATCCTCCCTTCCGGTGAGCCGATCCGGGAACTGATCGGATGACGCGCGCAACACCGATCCTCACGCGACTTGTGCTGTCGCTCGGCATGGCCGCGGGTGCCGCGGCGGCGGATCCCGGCGGCCGCGACGCGCCGACCCCGGAGGCCGTGCTCCGCGACACGCGCGTCGCCGACGGCTTCGTGATGGAACTGGTCGCCATGGAGCCGGCGGTCGTCGATCCGGTGGCGGTGACTTTCGACGAGGCCGGCCGGCCGTACGTCGTCGAATACCGCGACTATCCATCGGGGCCGCCGGCCGGGTCGCCCCCCCTCTCGCGCGTCGTCCGCTTGAACGACGCCGACGGCGACGGCCGCTACGAATCCTCGACGCCGGTCGCCGAGCACCTCCCCTTTTCGCAGGGCATCCTCGCTGCCCGTGGCGGGCTCCTCGTCACCGCCTCCCCCGATCTCCTCCTCCTCACCGATGCCGACGGTGATGGCACGCTTGAAACACTCGAGCGCCTCGCCACCGGATTCCGCGTCGGCAATCCCCAGCTCCGCGCCGCCTGCCCCACGATCGGCCCCGACAACGCCGTCTGGATCACCGGCGGCCTCTCCGGGGGAACGGTGCGCTGGCCGTCCGATCCCGACACAGCCGGCGTGTCGATCGACCGGCGCGACCTCCGCCTCGATCTGGCCAGGCGCACGATCCGCGCCGTCACCGGCTTCGGGCAGTTTGGCAACGCCTTCGACTCGCGCGGCCACCGCTTCACCGTGAGCAATCGCAATCCGCTCATGGTCAGCCTCCTGCCGCCAGAGGCTCTCGTCCGCAACGCCCTTGTCGATCTCGGCCCGGGGTACACCGACGCCGCCCCCAGCGGCGCCGACAGCCGGGTGGCGGCGGTCGCCGCGACGAACGCGACCGCGATCTCCCACACCGGCACGCACACCTCCGCCTGCGGCCTCTCGATCTTCCGCGGCGATCTCCTCGGTCCCGAGGCCGATGGCGACGCCTTCACCTGCGAGCCGGTCTCCCATGCGGTTGTCCGCCGCCGCCCGATAACGCGGGGCGCCGGATTCTGGAGCACCCATCCGGAGCCTGAGGGAAGTGAGTTTGTTGCCTCGGCCGAGACCTGGTTTCGGCCGGTGTTCACGGCGACAGCGCCCGACGGCTCCCTGTGGATCGTCGACTTCTGCCGGGCGAGCGTCGAGCATCCCGACTACATGCCTCCCGGCGTCGCCGCCACCGTCGACCAGCGGGCCGGTGACGGAGCGGGGCGGATCTGGCGCGTCCGTCGCCCCGATCTCGCCGCCAGCCCTTGGGCCCCGCCGGCAACCGCCGCCGAGGCCGTCGCGCTCCTCGCCGACCGAAACGGCTGGCGCCGCGACACGGCGCAGCGTCTCCTCGTCGAAGGGCGCTTTCCCGCCGAGCAAGCCGAGCAGGCGTTGCGGGCCCTGCTCATTGCCCGGTCGTCAGCGCCGATCGCGCGCGTCCACGCCCTTCGTGTCCTCGACGGCCTGTCGCGGCTGACGACCCCCGATCTCGAGCTCGCCACGGCCAGCGGCGACGCTGGCTTGCGGGAAGAGGGGCTGCGGCTAGCGCGCGAAGCGGAGGGAATCGTGTTCGAAGCGTCTGCCGATCTGGCGGCGGCCCGGCAGGCGCTGTGCGACCGCGTCGCGGCGCCGTCGGTCGATCATCCCGACGGCAGCGTGCGGCTGGCTGCGCTTCTGGCGCTGGCCGGGTCGATGGACGCGCCGGCCACGACAGCCCTTGCCGTCGCCGCCGCATCGCCGCAGCTCGATGATTGGACCGCGCGGGCCATTCTCTCCGCCGCCCCCGGCCGGGCCGGGCTGCTCCTCGCCGCGATCGCCAAGCAGGCGGTCGCGGGCGCTGCGTCGCCGCTGCCGGCCGAACCGGCCCGAATCATGCTCGTCACGCAGCTGGCAACGACAGCCACGGCCGATCCGACGGGGGCCGATCTCGACGCGGTGCTCGCGCTTCTTGCCACTCGCGCCGAGACCGGACAGGTCGATTGGTTCGATGTCGCCACGCTCTACGGCGTCGCGGTGCGTCGCCCCGTGGCCGCGCTGCGGGATCGCGATGCCGCGACGGTCGATAAAATCGTGGGCCATGCCGACGCCATCGCGGCAGACGCTCCCACCCCAGCCGATCTGCGTCTCCTCGCCATTCGCCTCCTGGCGCTTGCCGCCGTCGATGAGTCGACCCCTGGGATCGCTTCGAGGTCGGCTCTCGTCGCGCTGGCAGCGTCGCGCGAGCCGGACGCCGTGCAGCGGGAAGCGGTGCGTGGGATCGTCACCTGTGGCGCCCCGCAAGCGCTCGACGAGCTTCTCCGGGTTGCGGCCGATCTCGAGCCGGGCGTGCGCTCGGTCGCCGTTGCGGCGATGCTCGACCGCCCGGCCGCGATTCCGCCGCTCCTTGCCGCCCTCGACGCTGGCTCGATCCCCTCAGGCGCGGTCCCGCTCGAGCGTCGCAAGCCGCTCCTGGAATCCCCCGACATGGCGATCCGCGAGATGTCTCTGCGGCTGTGGGGGGACGCGGCCACGAACCTCGCGCCGGAAGAGCTCTCCACGCTCACCACCGCCGTTCGCCGCGGGGGGGATCAGCCGCGAGGGCGAGAGGTGTTTGCCCGCCACTGCGCCAACTGCCACCGCACCGCCGCGCCTGGCACCGAGCCGATCGGCCAGGTCGTCGGCCCGGATCTCGCCGAGGCGGCCGACCGGCCGATCGAGCGCTTGCTGCTCGACGTCGTCGAGCCAAACCGGGCCGTCGAGGGCCGCTACGAGGCGACCGTCGTCGTCACCGATGAAGGCGTCGTGCTCGAGGGGATCCTCGCCGCCAACACGCCCGATTCGATCGTCCTCATCCGCCCCGGCGGCGAGCGGACGCAGCTCCCACGCGAGCGGATCGAATCAGTCCGCGGCACGGGCCGCTCGCTGATGCCGGAGGGCTTCGGCCGCGCGATCCCTGCCGCCGATTTCGCCGATCTCCTCGCCTTTCTCCGGCAGGGCCGCGTCATCGGCCCGCCACCGTGAATCGTTTCCCCGCCGGCTCCTGCGGCGTCGGCTTCCTCCGAGAGATTTCTTCGCCATGATGCCCCGCCCATCCGCCGCCTGCCGCAGCGCCCTGCTCGTCATTCTCCTCACCGCCGCGCTGCCCGCCGTGGCCCATGCCGACGACGTGCGCCTCGCTCCGCTCAAGGATCTCGACGGCACCTTCCCTTTCGCCCCCCCCGCCACGCTCGACGCTTGGAAGGAGCGGGCAGCGGCGGTGCGGCAGCGGATTCTCGTCTCGCAAGGGCTGTGGCCGATGCCTGAGCCGCGGCCGCTCAATCCTTCGGTCCACGGCACGATCACGAAGGGGCCGGAGGCGAAGGGGAATGAGGGGACCGGCGGCTACACCGTCTCCAACGTTTCGTTTGAAAGCGCGCCGGGGCTGTTTGTCACCGGCAACCTCTACCGCCCCCTGGGGATCGAGGAAAACCAAAAAGTTCCGGCGGTGCTCTTCGCCCACGGCCACTGGCAAAACGCCCGCCATGCCGATCAGGATGCCGCCGCCACGCGGAAGGAGATCGCCAACGGCGAGGAGCGCTTCGAGGAGGGGGGGCGGAGCCGATTCCAATCGCTCTGCGTGCAACTGGCGCGGATGGGATGCGTCGTCTGGCAGTGGGACATGCTCTCCGATTCCGACGCGGTGCAATTCTCCCGCGAGATCGTCCACGGCTTCGCCAAGCAACGGCCGGAGATGAACACGGCGGAGCGCTGGGGGCTCTACAGCCCGCAGGCCGAATCGCACCTCCAGAGCATCATGGGGCTGCAGACGTTGAACGGGATCCGCGGGGTCGACTTCGTCCTCTCGCTTCCCGAGGTCGATCCGAAACGGATCGCGATCACCGGCGCCAGCGGCGGCGGCACGCAGACGATGCTCGTGGCGGCGGTCGACGACCGGGTCACGCTCTCCGGCCCGATGGTGATGGTAAGCACGTCGATGCAGGGGGGCTGCACCTGCGAAAACGCGTCGCTCCTCCGTGTCGGCACCGGGAATGTCGAGTTTGCGGCGCTGTTCGCCCCGAAGCCGCAGATCATGAACACCGCCGACGACTGGACGAAGGAGTTTGCTACGAAGGGCTTTCCCGATCTCCAGAAGCTCTACGGCCTCTATGGCGCCAAGGACGCCGTGGCTCTCAAGCGCGGCGAACACTTCCCCCACAACTACAACGCCGTCACCCGATCCGCCTTCTACACGTTCGTCAACAAGCACTTCGCCCTCGGGCAACCCGAGCCGGTCATCGAGCGCGACTACGAGGTCGTGGAGCCGGCCAAGCTCGCGGTGTGGGATGCCGAGCACCCGGCGCCGAAGGCCGCCGATCCCAACTTCGAGCGCGACCTGCTCGCGAAGCTCACCGCCGAATCGACCGCGGCGATCTCAGCGGCCGCCGCCACCAAGGACGGCCTCCGCGGGGTGCTCGCGCCGGCCTGGGCAACGGTCATCGGCCGCACCGCGGCGAGCTCCGGTGACATCTCCTGGGAGATGGCGGAGAAGACAGAGGCCAGCGGCGTTGTCCGCATGACAGGCAAGCTCGTCAACGCCACCCACCACGAGGAGATCCCGGTCCTTTGGCTCTATCCGAAACAGTGGAACGGCAAGGTGGTCGTGTGGCTCGACGACGCTGGCAGCGGCGCGATCGAGGCCAACGGCATGCCGATCAAGGCTGTGGCCGGGATCCTCTCCCAGGGGACGACCGTGATCGCGGCCGACCTGTTCACGCCGCCGGCCGATGCCGACGGCCGGCAGCGCGTCGTGAAAAACCCGCGCGAGTTCGCCGGCTACAGCTTCGGTTACAACCCGACGCTGTTCGCCGAACGGGCCCACGACGTCCTCTCGATCGTCCACTTCCTCCGCACCGCCAAGATCGGCGAGCATCCTTCGCCGAAGCGCGTCGCGGTCGTGGGGCTGGGATCGCGCGGGGCGATCGTGGCCGCCGCCCGGGCCGTCGCCGGCGACGAGATCGACGCCACCGCGATCGACACCCAGGGCTTCCGCTTCGGGAACGTTCTCGACTACCGATCCCCCGACTTCCTGCCCGGCGCCGGCAAATACCTCGACCTTCCCGGAGCCCTCGCGGCCGCATCGCCGCGGCCGCTGTGGCTCGCGGGTGAGATGGAGGTGCCGGGCGTCGTCTCTGCGGCCGCGAAGGGAACCGGCGCTGCCGACTCGGTGACCCGGTTCAGCGGCGCGGCGGCCGACGTTGCCGAGGCCGCAGCGAAGTGGGTGGCCCCGATCTTGGTGGCCCCGTGACGCTCCAAATCGCGCGACCTGAAGAGGAACTGGAAGCCGTGAGCGGCGCCGAAGGGCTCGTGCCGGCAACGCTCGGCCTCGAGATCGGCGGCACGAAGCTCCAGTCGGCGGTCGTCGCTGCCGATGGCCGTGTCCTCCTCCGCCGCAGCGACCGGGTCGATCCGGCCGGCGGGGCCGAGGGGATCCGCACCGTGCTCGCAGCGCAGCTCGCCGGCATCGTCGATGACGCGGCCGGCAATGGGTTGGCCATCCGCGCCATCGGCATCGGCTTCGGGGGGCCTGTGTACCGGGAGCAGGGGGTGGTGGCGACGAGCTTTCATGTCGGGGGTTGGAGCGACTTTCCCTTGGCGGCCTGGGTCGCCGGGCAGGTCCGCGATAGCCTCGGCGCGGTGCCAGTGGTGCTCGAAAATGACTCCAATGCCGCAGCGCTCGGCGAGGCGCTCGTCGGCGCCGGCCGGGGCGCCAGGGTCGTCGTCTATTCGAATGCCGGCAGCGGCATCGGGAGCGGCCTGGTGATCGACGGCCAGCTCTACCGCGGCCGCCCGAGCGGCGAAAT
>CAMARC010000192.1:0-7293 GCA_945860405.1 Candidatus Kuenenia stuttgartensis
CGGCCGGCCGGTAGCTCGAGGTGCCACCGGGCCGGAAGACTGGGTCGGGGCGGCGCACCGGCGGGGAGGTGAGCCCGTCGGGATTGGCCGGGGGGAGCGCGGCCGGGGGAGCGGTGGGGAAGGGGGCCGGCGGCGGCGCGGCAGCGGCCGGGGGCAGGGCGCCACCGCCTGCGAAGCCAGCGCCTGCCAAGCCAGCATCGGCCGCCGGGGGCGCCTGGTAGGCACTTGCCGGCGCCAGGGCCGGGTCGGCGGCCAACGGATCGCCATAGCGGCTCCGGTCGGAGGCATACCGGGCGGGGGTGCCAGACTCTTGGGAATTGATCGGCGCGAGCGGCGCCGCGGCAGCCACGCCAGCGGCTGCCAGGCCTCCGGCAGCCAGACCGGCCGCTTCGGCAGCCCCGCTGCCGCGGGCATCGGCCACCCGACTCGGCTCGTAGCCTGCCGTCGAAGGGAAGGCCGACGACGTCGCTGGCGGGGCCACCGGATAACCGCCGCCGGGTGGTGCAGCGGCGACCTGGGCCGCCGGGGGAGGCACAGGCTCGAGCGGAAGACTCGCCGGCGGGAGACCCGGAGGCGTGGGGGACTGGGCCGGAGGGGGTGGGACGGGGAGGGAGGCGTAGGGCCCGACCTGCGGGCTGATGGCCTGCGGCGCGGAGGCTTCGGGGAGCCCGGCCATCGCGCGCGGGTCGGAGGCCGCCGCGGCGAGTTGCGGGGGAGGGGCGGCGCCGTAGGTGACCATGGCCGGATCGGTGGCGGCCGTCTGGATGCCGGTAGCCGCATCACCGGCGGTGGGAGAGCTGTCGTTGACGACGTAGCCGGCGGGGGTCGAGGTGGTCGGGTAGGGGGTGGCAGCCGTCGAGGGCTTCTGCGTGGAGGCGTCGATCTTCGGCGCCGCGGCGAGGGCCGAATCATCGATGCCCTTCGGCTTGGCCGTGCCGAAGCTCGGCCACTTTGGCGCCGTCATGGAGCGGACGCCGCTGCGGCAACCGCCGCCGGCGAGGCTCGCGATGAGGAGGCCGATGGCGATAGCGCCGAGCCTTCCCCGCCGGGCGGGCGTTGCTCCCGGGGCGGAACCGCTGATTCGCGAAGTCCTGATCCGCGAGGGCTGGCGCTGCGAACGGTCCACGGCGTGTTGCATCGGCATGACGAATGATCTCCCGGCGTGCGCGCCTCGAAAGAGGGGCGCTTGGAGGGGAGATAAGGGGAGCGCCGCGGGGGAGTCAACGCCAACTCGCCGTCGGTCCCGCCACGCCTTTGCGGCGTGAGCAAAAAAGAGCAGGGCGGCCCGTCGTGATCGACAGGCCGCCCCGGCACTGCATGGATGGTGAGAAACCGTCATCCGGCAGCGGGTTGCCGCCGGAGATCGATCACTTCTTGGCGACGGCGAACCGCTTCCCGATCGCGTCCCAGTCGACGACGTTGTAGAAGGCGTTGACGTATTCGACGCGGCGGTTCTGGTAAAGCAGGTAATAGGCGTGCTCCCAGACGTCGAGCCCGAGGAGCGGCGTGTTGCCGTGCATCACGGGGCTGTCTTGGTTGGCCGTGCTCTCGATGAGGAGCTTCCCCTTGGGGTCAGCCGAGAGCCAAGCCCAGCCGCTGCCAAACCGACCGAGGGCCGCCTTCGTGAACTCCTCCTTGAACTTGTCGAAGCCGCCGAAGACGGTCCGCACCGCTTCGCCGAGGTGACCGGCCGGCTCGCCACCCTTCCCCTTGCCGAGCGATTCCCAGAACAGGCTGTGGTTGGCGTGGCCGCCGCCGTTGTTGCGGACGGCAGTCCGGACCGCCTCGGGCACCTTTTCGAGGTCGGCGATCAGCTTGTCGATCGGGAGATCGGCCAGCGGATTCCCCTCGAGCGCCTTGTTGAGGTTGGTGACGTAGGTGGCGTGGTGCTTGCCGTGGTGGATCTCCATTGTGCGGGCATCGATGGAGGGCTCGAGGGCGTCGAAGGCATAGGGGAGCGGGGGCAGCACGTAGGCCATGGAGAGGCTCCAGAAGGGATGTTTCGAGGATTGTCGGGAGGCGGGCAGCGTCCTTCCCGGGGGAATCCCGGAAAACGTCCCAACCTCGACGCCGGCATCGTAGCCGACCCCCGGAAAGTGGGCAAATGATGCGGCGCGCCCGGCAGTCCGGTTGTGACGGCGCCGCCCGGTGGTGCCGACGGTGGCGATGGTGCCGTCGATACGAGTGCGGGGGGGCCGAGGGGCGGCTCGTGAATCCGACCTCCCTTCGCTGCCGAACAGAATCCGGTCGCGCTGCTCGTGAGGATGGCAGGATGCCCCCTCGGCGCGCCCCCGGGAGAGCTCTTCCCGGACGTCATGGATGGCTTCAGAACCTCAAACCATGTCCGCGCAAACCGCCCCCGCAGGCGCGCCCTCTCGTAAACTCTTCCCCTGGAGCAGAAGCGCCACCGCCAAGGCCCCCCCGGCCGACGCGGCCCCAAAGACTACGGCCGACGCGGCCTCAACGACTCGGGCTTCAAAGACCCCGGCCGCCGGCAAGACGGCTGCCAAGCCGAAGCGCGGGCGCGAGCCGAGGCGGCCTTTTGACTACTCCCCGGAGGCCCGTCCCGAGCAGCAGGGGGCGCTGGCGACGATCCTCCCCACGCGTGCCTCCCGGCTCGGGCTTGCCCTTGCGGGGATCGTCGTCGTCACGGCGACGACGCTGATCCTCGGCGGTTGGCCGGCGGCGATCGAGGCGATCAGCCGGTTTGCCGGCACGCGCTTCGCTCGCACGGTGGCAGTGATCCGGGAGCTCGTCGATCTTCGTGGGCTCGTCCTCGGCGGCTGGCTCGCGCAGATGCTCCTCCTCGCTGCAGCGAGTGTGGCGCTCTCGATCCGCGGGATCCGCCGCCACCGCAAGGACGGCCGCCACGGTCGGTCGCGGGGCTGGCTGGCTTTGGCGCTGGTGCTCTTCACCGCGTCGGTTGCGGGGACGCTGCCGATCGGAAAGCTCGTGTCGACGTTCCTCGTCGAAGCGACGGGCCGCTCATTCGGCCCCGAGGGTTTTGGCTGGTGGGTGGCGATCGCCGGGAGCGTGACGGGGATCGTGACGCTCTAGATCCTCCTTCCCCTCCATCAGCGCCTCGTCCCCGGCTTCTGGTTGCTCCTCGGCCTGGTCGGCTGGTCGGCGGCGGCGGCCGCGCCCTGGCTCGGCGCGATCGGCTGGGTGGGCGCGGGGCGGGATGATCTGGCCCTCGCCGGGGCCGGGGCCTGGGTGGCGGGGAGCGCGGCGATGCTTGCCGCCATGCTCACGGCCGCCCGCGGGGTGATCCGCGAGGTCCGCGGGGAGATCAAGGCGGCGCCGGTCGGCGCGGCCAAGGAAGAGCGGGCTACGAAGGTCGTGAAGACGGAAGCGGTCACCCGTCAGGCCAAGGCCCCGGAGCCTGTTTTCGAGCCGGTGGACACCGACGATGACGGTGCCCCGCAGTCGGCCGCCGAGGGGAGTGAGAACGGCTACACTGACGGCTCGGATGTCGAGGATGACTACGCGTCTCGTCCGCTTTCGAAGGCCGAGAAGAAGCGGCTCCGAAAGATGGGCCGTCACGCGGCCTGATTCGTCCTTCGGCCTCTTTCCTCACTGGCCCCGTGCGTGACGGCCCGAGCCTCGTCGGCTCGGCCAGCGGCGGGGAAGGAATCCGCGCTCCATGACCGTCCGTACCCGCTTTGCCCCGAGCCCGACCGGTTATCTCCACATCGGCGGCGTCCGCACGGCGCTGTTCAACTGGCTGTTCGCCCGGCGGCATGGCGGGACATTCATCCTCCGCATCGACGACACCGACGCGGAGCGGAATGTCGAGGAGGCGCTCGAGCCGATCCTCTCGGGGCTGAAATGGCTGGGGATCGATTGGGACGAGGGGCCGGGAATCGGCGGGCCGCATGCCCCGTACTTCCAGTCGCAGCGCTCGGCAGGCCACAAGGCGGCCGTGGAGAAGCTCCTCGCCTCGGGGCATGCCTACCGCGACTTCGCGAAGCCGGAGGAGCTCGACGAGGAGCGGAAGGCCGCACAGGCCGCCGGCAAGCCCTACCTCTACAGCCGGCGGTTTGCCGCCTTCACCCCCGATGACACCGCCCGCTTCGTGGCCGAGGGGCGGCAGGGGGTGGTGCGGCTGAAGATGCCGCGAGAAGGGTCGCTGGTCATCGACGATGCCGTCCGTGGCCGGGTGGAGTTTGCCTGGGAACGCGAGCAGGATCATGTCATCCAGCGGGCCGACGGCTCCTGCCTCTACCATCTGGCAAGCGTCGTCGACGACCACGACTTCGAGATCACCCACGTGATCCGGGCCGAGGAGCACCTTTCCAACACGCCCCGGCAGGCCTACATCGCCCTCTCACTCGGGTATCCGCTCCCCGCGTATGCCCATCTGCCGCTCGTCGCCGAGCCGGGGAGCCGCACGAAGCTCTCGAAGCGGAAGCTCGCGAACTATCTGAAAAACCCTGACTTCCGTCAGATGGCAGACCACGGCACGCGGATCGCCGAGCGGATCGGCGTCGCGGCGGCGGCCGACACCTTCAATCCGGTGATCGTCGACTTCTACCGGGAGGTCGGCTATCTCCCCTGGGCGATCGACAACGCCATGGCGTTGCTGGGGTGGGCCTACGACGACAAGACGGAGTTTTTCAGCCGCGACGAGCTTGTCGCGGCGTTTTCCCTCGAACGCATCAATGCCTCACCGGCGAGCTTCGATCCGAAGAAGCTGTGGAGCGTGCAGGATCACTACATGCACGCCCTTTCGACCGACGAGAAGCTCGCGCTGATGCTGCCGTTTCTCGTCAAGGCGGGGCTGGTGTCGAGCCCGCCGACGGCAGAGCAGACGGCGACGGTGCGGCGGGTGATCGAGGCCTCGGGCGACCGGCTCAAAGTCGCAGGCGACATCCTCGGCTACGCCGACTTCTTCCTTCTCGAGGAGCCTGTCCTCGATCCGCAGGCGGTGGCCCAGAAGCTCGCCAAGCCCGGCGTGGCCGATCTCCTCGCCCGCTATGCGGGGACTATCGCAGCGGTGACGCCGTTTGAGCCGGGGCCGCTCGAGGAAGCGACGAAAGCCTTCGTGGCCGAAGCTGGCCTCAAGCTCGGCGACGTCATCCATCCGGTGCGGGTGGCGATCACGGGGAAGACGGTCGGCCCGGGGCTGTATGATTGCCTGGCGATCCTCGGGGCCTCGAAGTCGATTGCGCGGATCGACCGGGCCCGCGGGCTGGCGGGGTGAGGAAGTTCGCCTGAAGGCATCCTCGGCCGCAGGCCAATGTGGACGCCGATCGGACCTTGCACTTAGATTCTTGGCTGCTGTGCCGTTGTCTGCCCTTTGTCACGGAGCGATTCCCCCATGCCCCTGCTCGTCGTCGGAAGCGTCGCCCTCGATTGCGTCGAGACCACCACGGACAAGCGCGACGACATCCTCGGCGGCTCGGCCGTCTACTTCTCCTATGCAGCGCGGTTCTTTTCGCCGGTGCGGATGATCGGCGCCGTCGGTGAGGATTGGCCCCGCGAGCACACCCGGCTCCTCGAGGACCGCGGCATCGACACCTCCGGGCTGCAGACGATTCCCGGCGGCAAGACCTTCCGGTGGCGCGGCCGCTACCTCCCCAACATGAACGACCGCGAGACCCTCGAAGTCCATCTCAACGTCCTCGAGCAGTTCCGCCCGCAACTCAACAACTCCCACCGCGACTGCCGCTTCTTGTTCCTCGGCAACGCTTCGCCCGTCGTCCAGCTCGACGTCCTCAATCAGGCCAAGGGGGCCGTTCTGACCGTCGCCGACACGATGGACCTGTGGATCAACATCCAGCGCGATGAACTCGGGCAGCTCCTTCAGCGGATCGACGGCCTCGTCCTCAACGACTCGGAGGCGAAGCTCCTGGCCGACGATGAGAATCTCGTCCGTGCCGGCCGGGCCGTCCTGAAAATGGGGCCGAAGTTCGTCGTCGTGAAGAAGGGGGAGCACGGGGCGATGTTCTTCAGCGAACACGAGATGTACGTGCTGCCGGCCTACCCCACCTCCCGGGTCATCGACCCAACCGGCGCCGGCGACAGCTTCGCCGGAGGGATGATGGGACACTTGGCGGCCCTCGGCCGCTTCGATCCCCAGGCCCTCAAAGAGGCCCTCGCGTACGGTGTCGTCACCGCCAGCTACACCGTCGAGGACTTCAGCCTCGACCGCCTGGCAAGTATCGACCGGGCCGATCTCGACCGCCGTCTAGCGGAATACCGGGAAATGCTGATGTTTTAGGCCGTCCATCCCCGGCAACAGCGGCCGGGGGAGCGGCTTGACGCGACCTGAACGGCTGTTCAGAAAAAGGTCTTGCCTGGCTGGCTAGACACCGATACTATACCCGCGTTCAGTGTTCGTTTCCGTGGCGAACCGCTCGATTCATGGTGGCGACGCAACCACCCCGAGCGCCCTGCCGCGGAACCGGCCCCGTCAGCGACGGGCCGGCAACGAACGATCGGCTCCGTTTCGGCGGGCCGAACGGTCACTCGGGCCCGCCCGGCGTGGGCCCGATCATGCGGGAGGCTCGCCATGGTGGTCGCAGAGGCATCGGTTCTTGAAGACATCGCGGGTGGAATGGCTGATGGGCAGGGTGCCGGCGCGAGCGCCGGGCCCGGTGTCGGCTCACGGTCCCACCCAGAAAAGGCAATCAAGGGAGCGAACGGACGGATGGCAAAATCGAGCAAGTCGGAGCCGAGGCGATCGGTGGCGGATTCCAAGAAGAAGCGTGGGGGGAAGAGTTCCACGAACTTCCTCGACAGCAACCCGCTCCTGAAAAACACCCTGCTGCAGATCGAGAAGGAGTTTGGCGAGGGGTCGATCATGCCCCTCGACTCCGACTCCCAGGTGCCGATCGAGGGTATTTCGAGCGGCAGCCTCTCGGTCGACCTGGCCCTCGGCGGCAAGGGCTTCCCCCGCGGGCGGATTATTGAGGTCTTCGGGCCGGAATCGAGCGGCAAGACGACGATTGCCCTCCACGCCGTGGCCGCCGCCCAGAAGAACGGCGGAATCGCTGCCTTCATTGACGCGGAGCATGCCCTCGACCCGAGCTGGGCCAAGAAGCTGGGAATCTCCCTCGAGCGGCTCCTCGTCAGTCAGCCGACCAGCGGTGAGGAGGCGATGCAAATTACCGAACTGCTGATCAAATCGAACGCCGTCGACATCATCGTCATCGACTCCGTGGCGGCTCTTGTGCCCCAGAAGGAACTCGACGGCGAGATCGGCGATTCGTTTGTCGGCCTCCAGGCCCGGCTCATGAGCCAGGCGATGCGGAAGCTCACCGGCGCCATCGCCAAGAGCAAGACGACCGT
>CAMARC010000193.1 GCA_945860405.1 Candidatus Kuenenia stuttgartensis
TGCCCCGGTGCCGAGGGGAGCGGGAGCAATCCCAGGCGCGCTCCACGATTCGGGCCCCACGCCAGCGAGCATCGCCCGGGTTTCGAGGGACTCAATCACCATGCGCAGTGCAGAAGCGTGGTGAGGCTTTTTGGTGTTTCGCCGGTTCACTGGACTTCTCCTCGGAAGACCTCTCAGAAGAGGGCACATCGGCGCTCTTCGGTTTCACCGTAGGAAAGGCTTTCATTTCCGTCAAGGAATCGGTTCGAGGCGGATTCAATTGGGCGGCGGAAGGGAATCAAATCCGCGTGGCAGCCGCGGGAAAGCGTTCTCCCCGGGCGATGAGGGCCCTGCGCCAAGGTCCAGGCCTGCCGCCGGCGGTGATGACTGCCGATCACACCTTCGGGCAGTTCTTGATCGCTCGTGGCCCAGCCCGGCTTCACCCTCGCGAGGCTCCAACGATGGCGAGGATCCCCGCTCGGACGGCGGCTGGCAGCCGCCCCCACGCAGCGACGACCTCGGCCAGGTCCGGAGGCACAGCGTTGGATTTCACGTTGGTGCTTTGCTCGCCCCCCCGTTTTTCCAGAGTGAAACCCGGTTCCTTCGAATCCTGCCCCACCTTGAACCACGAGCCTTTTCCGCCCGAGGGAAACAATTGTGGGGAATCATCGAGGAGCGGGTTCAGACCATGGCGAGGATCACCACCGGAAGGCTCAACGTCCAATACGTCTGGAGCCCCGTCGAATCGCCTACGAAGCCCTCGGCCGTCGCGCCTCTGAACTCCGCGGTGCCCTCAACGGCGTCAGCCGTCTATCGTTGGGCATGCTGGTATCCGGGCCACGGTGACACGGTCAAGCGATTTCCGTGGGCGCCACCCCCCACCAGCGAGGGAAACGTGCAGCCCGGTTTCGCCCCCTGACTGGCAGCCCTGATCCGACCTGATCGGGCTCCTCCAGACGGTTTTGAACGAGAAATTGGCCCCCTCGGATATACGATGCTAATCTGCGAGGTCGGGCCAAGGATCGATCCTTTCCCCGCCGCCTCGTCGCTTCCGATCGGCAGATTCGTCGAGCCAGTGCCCCGACGTCCCTGCCGCTTCGCTTGGCGCTGAAGCCACACGTTGCTCCTTCGGTACCGACCGACCGCCCCATTTGAGGGAATCTGACGCATGCTCACCAGCTTCGGCCGTTGCTTCCGCCCCCTTCGCCTTTGTTTTCTAACTGCTGCGGCGATGGCTGCCCTCGCGATCGGCGCCGCCGATGTCACCTCGGCCCGCGCCGAGGAGCCGGCCGCGGCTCCGGCTGCCGACACGATCAAGGTCGACGCCCCGGCGGCGCCCCCAGCAGCCCCGCCGGCGCCCCCGGCCCCTGAAGCGAAGGGCGGCAAGCCGCCGTTTGCCACCGTCGTCAAGGATGCCACCCGGATCCCCGGGCTGATCACGCTCCATCGCAAAGACGACAAGGTGTGGGCCGAACTCCCCGACTCGATCCTCGGCCGGGAGTTGTTCGTCTTGATCTCGATCGCCAAGGGAATCGGTGACGGCCAACTCCTCGGCGGCATGAGCTGGGGATTCGGTGACGACTGGATCTGGCAGTTCCGCAAAGTCGACGACAACATCCACGTCGTCCGCCGCAACGTCCGCTTCTTCGCCGACAAGGGGAGCCCCGAGGAGAAGGCCGTCGACCTGGCCTACACCGACAGCGTGTTGTTCAGCGTGCCGATCGCCACCTATGCCGCCAACGGCGCGCCGGTCATCGACCTCTCGGCAATCTTCATGACCGATCTCCCTCAGATCAGCCGCTCGCTCCCCGGCTTCTCCTTCGCTCGCGATCGCTCCACCTGGTCGCGCGTAAAAAACTTCCCCGACAACACCGAGCTCGAAGTCGCCGCCACCTACGGCTCCGGCGGCCAGGCAGAGCTCGACACCGTCGCCGATAGCCGCGGCGTCACCGTCAACGTCCACTATTCGGTGAGCATGCTGCCGCAGAACGGCTACCGGCCGCGGCTGGCCGACAACCGGGTCGGCTACTTCGTTACCGCTCTCAAGGACTTCTCTCAAAACGTCGACGAGGATCGCTTCGTCCGCTACATCAATCGCTGGCAGCTCGAGAAGGCCGATCCCTCGGCGCCGATCTCGCCGCCGAAGAAGCCGATCGTCTTCTGGATCGAAAAGACGGTGCCGTTCCGGTATCGGCAGCCGATCCGCGAGGGGATCGAGGCCTGGAATGAAGCCTTCCAAAAGGCCGGCTTCGCCAGCGCCATCGAGGTCCGCCAGCAGCCCGATCAGACCGACTGGGACCCGGAGGATGTGAATTACAACACCTTCCGCTGGATCACCGCCGGAGCCGGCTTCGCGATGGGCCCCAGCCGAGTGAACCCCCGCACCGGGCAGATCCTCGACGCCGACATCATCTTCGACGGCGACTTCCTTCAATTCTGGCGCCGCGAATACGAAAACTTCACGCCGCAGGCGGTGGCGATCCTTACCGATGGCCCCACGGCCGCGGCGGGCATCCTCCCCTCCGGCTCGACGCGGGTCGCCGGCACACACGGCCACGGGTCCGGCCACGCCTGCAGCGCCTGCATGCTGTTTGACGGCCATGCCCGCGAGACGGCGCTCGCTGCCACGGCGCTGGCCGTCGCCGGCAACGGCCTTACCGAGGCCGACAAGGAGAAGCTCGTCGTCCAGGGACTCAAGCTCGTCACGAGCCACGAACTCGGCCACACCCTCGGCCTCCGGCACAACTTCAAGGGAAGCTCGCTCTTGACCCTTGCCGAGATCAACGATCCGGCCAAGGTGGCGCAGACCGGCGCCAGCACGAGCGTCATGGATTACATCCCCGCCAACATCAGCCCGAAGGGGAAGCCGCAGGGGGATTACTACACCGCCAAGCTCGGCCCCTACGATTTGTGGGCGATCGAGTACGGCTACAAGCCGGTCGGTGGCGGGAGCCCCGAAGCGGAGCTGCCGGAACTCGAGAAGATCGCCGGCCGTGCCGGCGAGCCACAGCTGGCCTACTCGACCGACGAGGACACCCAGCCGGGCGACCCCGATCCGATGTCGAACCGCTTCGACTTGGGCAGCGACCCGGTCGAGTTCGCCCGCAACCGGGCCGAACTCGTCGCCCAGGTGATGCCGACGCTCGTGGAACGAATGACCGCCAAGGACCCGAGCGGCAAGACGCCCGGCTACGAGCGTGTCCGTCAGGCGTTCGGCGTGTTGCTGACGTCGCACGGCAACGCGATGAACTTCGCCGCCCGTCTCGTCGGCGGCCTCCACACCTCGCGGGCCCACAAGGGGGATCCCAATGCCCCGGCTCCGTTCCGCGTCATCGAGGCCCAAAAGCAGCGCGACGCCCTGACGCTTCTCGAGCAGCAGATGTTCTCGGCCCAGCCGTTCACGTTCCCGCCGGAACTCTACAACCAGCTCGTCTCGACGCGCTGGATGCATTGGGGGTCGAGTGAATCCGACCGGGAAGACTATCCCATCCATGAGGTGATCCTCATGTGGCAGGACCGGATCCTCGGCCGGCTCATGGATCCGCTCACGCTCACCCGGATCCGCGACAGTGAGCTCAAGGTCCCGGCTGATCAGGACGCCTTCACCACCGCCGAACTTCTCGACCGGCTCACCAAGGCGATCCTCTCCGAAGTCGACTCCATCCAGCCGGGCGACTACACCGTCCGGAAGCCGGCGATCGGAAGCCTGAGGCGCTCGCTGCAGCGCTCGTATCTGTCACGGCTGTCGGCGCTTGCCGTCGGCAGCGGCGGCACCCCCGACGCCCAGGTGATCGCAGCGGCCCAGCTCCGCAGCCTCGACAGCCGGATCGGGGCCCTCCTGGCGAAGGGGGATGTGAAGCTCGACGACTACTCCCGGGCCCACCTCGTCGAGACCCAGGCCCGGATCAAGAAGGTGCTCGACGCCAGCGTGACGCTCCCGCGGCTGTGACCGATCTCCCCGACGGAGCCGATCAGCACCACACCGTGGGAAATCCAATGCCCGACTCGATCAGCATCCTCCTCCTTTCCCCCGACCTGATGGTGTCGAGCCGGATCGCCGGAGTCGCCGCGGCGATCCCGGCGACGGTCGAGGCGCTCGGGCCCGCCGCGGCCGCCCCCCGGGGCGGGCCGTTCGCGGTGATCGTCGTCGATCTCCAGGTGAATGGCCGCACCGCGACGGCGCTGGTTGACCGGGCCAAGGGCTTCCGCGACACCCAGATAGCCGCCGGCGCCGAGCGTGCGGCGATCATCGCCTTCGGCCCCCACGTCGCCGTCGATCGCCTCACGGAAGCCGCCGAAGCGGGGGCCGACCTCGTCGTCAGCCGGGGGGAATTGCTCGGCGCCCTGCCAGCGGTCGTCGACCGGGTACGATCACTTCCCAAAGGCAGCGCCGACGGCTCCGTCTGAACCGGTGAGCGGAGAGCCGCAAGCACCGCCTCGTTGCAAGCTCGCCGGTCCCGCGCGCAGGTTCTCCGATGCCGTTTTTCCGCCCCCTCCGGGCCACGATCGTCGTGGCACGGCTGCTGCTTGTGATCAGCAGCCCCGCCTTCCTTGCCGCAGTCGCCGCCGCCGCGCCGCCGGCGGTTCCCGGCATCGAGCCGCCGCTTCCTCCGCGTGAGCCGCGCGTGGCGGCTGCCTCAGCCGAGCCCGAAGCTGCCAAGACCTCCTTCGGCCTGCCAGAGGGCTTCGCTGCCGAGGCGTGGGCCGCCGAGCCCTTGCTTGCCAATCCGGTGGCCTTTTCGCTCGACGAGCAGGGTCGAGCGTATGTCTGTGAGGCCTTCCGGGCGCACAAAGGGGTGGGGGACAACGTCCGCATCAACGACGACCGCTGGCTCGACGCCGATCTCGCCAACGACACCGTCGACGAGCGGTTTGATTCGATGGTCCGCATCCTTGGCGAGAAGGCAAAGGATTGGGTCGTCGAGACCGACAGACTGCGCCGCATCGTCGATGCCGACGGCGACGGCCGAGGAGATACCGCGACGGTGTTTGCCACCGGCTTCAACCGGCTCATTGACGGGCACGGCGCCGGGGTCCTCGCTCACCGCGGCGACGTCTTCTACGCCTGCATTCCCCACCTGTGGCGCTTTCGCGACGCCGATGGCGATGGCGTGGCTGACGAGAAGCTCCCCCTCCATGTCGGCTACGGTGTCCGCACCGCGATCCAAGGGCACGATCTCCACGGCCTCACGCTCGGCCCCGACGGGCGGCTGTGGTTCTCGATCGGCGACCGCGGCTACCACGTCGAGCACGAGGGGGGCGTGGCCAGCGATCCCGAGAGCGGCGCCGTGTTCCGCTGCGAGCCCGACGGCTCCAACCTCGAGGTCGTGGCGACGGGCCTGAGAAATCCCCAGGAGCTCGCCTTCGACGATCTCGGGCATTGCTTCACGTGTGACAACAACACCGACGGTGGCGACCGGACGCGCTTGGTGCATGTCGTGCCGGGGGGAGACTCGGGGTGGCGTGGGCCGGTGCAATATCTCCCCGATCGCGGCCCGTTCAACCGCGAGCAACTGTGGCGAACGGCGTTCGACGGCCAGCCGGCCTGGATCCTCCCGCCGGTGGGGCATGTCGGCGCGGGGCCGGCCGGGTTTGCCGCCTATCCGGGCACGGGGCTCACGCCCTGGTTCGACGGGCGATTTTTCCTTGCCGACTTCCGCGGCGCGGCGGCGACGAGCCTCGTCCACACCTTCCGGGTCAGACCGCTCGGGGCGAGCTTCGAGCTGATCGATGCCGACGAGACGTTCCGGCACATCCTCGCCACCGATGTGGAGATGGGGCCGGATGGGGCGCTGTGGGTGAGTGACTGGGTACAGGGCTGGGAAGGGGACGGGAAGGGGCGGCTGTGGCGATTCTTTCCCACCGGGCTATCGGCCGACGAGGCAGAAGAACGCCGGCGGATCGTCGAGGAGGTCCGCTCGCTCCTCGCCGGGGACTGGACTGCGCTCGACGGCGACCGGATGAATCGCCTCCTCGATCATCCCGACCGCCGACTCCGCCGCGAGGCGCAGTTTGAACTTGCCCGGCGCCGCGACATCGCCACGCTCGCGGCGGTGGCCGGCGACACCAGCCGGCCGGTGCTCGCCCGCGTCCACGCGATCCAGGGGCTCGAACAGGTGGCCCGCTCGATGCGATCCCGCCAGCCGTCACCGCCGTATTTCCTCGATCGAACGATCCTCGGCACCTTGGAGAAGTGCCTCACCGACGGGGCCTTTGAAGTGCGGATGGTGGCGACGCGAACCCTCGGGGAAACGCGTTATGACCGCGCAGCCACGCCCCTGCTCGGGGTCCTTACCGATCCCCATCCCCACGTCCGCGCGGCTGCCGGGATCGCCCTGAGTCGACTCGGTGGAGCTGTCGGGAATGGCCACGTGGAAGCGGCCGTCCTCCCGGCGATCGTCGCCGCGATCCGGGCCGAGGGGGCCCGCACGCCGCTTGGCGATCCCCACGCCCGGCATCCGCTCGTGATGGCGCTGGTGGCAAACACTCTCCCGGATGACCTCGCCCGGCTCGTCACCGATCCCGATCCCGCCGTCCGGCTCGCGGCGTGCCTGGGGATGCGCCGAACCCGCGACACATCCATCGCCACCTGCCTCGACGACACCGATCCGCGGATCGTCCTCGAAGCAGCCCGGGCCGCCTACGACGTTCCCATCGAGCGGGCCCGAAGCGAACTGGCGGGCCGGCTCCTCGAAGGCCCCGTGACCGGCCCCGACGGCGACGCCTTTGCCCGCCGAGCCATCGCCGCCTGCGAGCGACTCGGCTCGGAGGCTGACGCCGACCGGTTGGCGGCGTTCGTGACGAGGGCCGATGCCCCGATGGCGCTCCGCCTCCAGGCCCTCGCGGTGCTCGGCAACTGGGCCGCCCCGCCGCCGCGCGACCGGGTGTGGGGGGCGTGGCGGCCGATCGCCCCGCGCGACCCGGCCCCAGCCCGGACGGCGCTCGAACGGGCACTCCCTTCGATCCTCGCCTCAAGCTCCGGCGAAGCGGTGCAGGCTGAAGCCCTGAAAATGGCAGCCGCGCTCGATGTTCCCGGGATCGGAGCGCTACTCGTCGCTGCCGCCACCGATCCCTCGCGCCCGGCGGACACCCGGGCCGCGGCGCTTTTAGCCCTCGCCGCGAGCGTTCCTGCCGACGCCTCCAGGATCGCTATGAGCCTCTCGAGCGACCCGCTCCCCGCCGTCCGCACCGCCGCGCGACGGGTGCGCGGCACGGCCCTGGCGACCACCGCCGACGACCCGGCCGCCCGAGCCCTCGCCGGGGAGGTGCTCGCAGCCTGTGCCAAGCCGGCCGCGAGCGACAGCGAACTGCGGGAGCAG
>CAMARC010000194.1 GCA_945860405.1 Candidatus Kuenenia stuttgartensis
GATCAACGGGGCGGCGACGAGACTGGGCAACTGCTCCGGGATGTCAGTCACATGACGCAAAGCCTGCGGAGCATCGTCGAGCAGGTGAAGGATGCCAGCCGTGAACTCGGGGCCACGTCCCGCGACCTCGCCACGGCGGGATCGCACCAGGAGGAGGCGATCAATTCACTCGGCGCCAGCACCACCGAGGCGGCGGCGGCCAGCCGTGAGATTTCTGTCACCGGCCGCGAACTCCTCGCCACAATGAACGACGTGGCTGCGGTCGCCAACGACACGGCGGCGGTGGCTGATGCGGGGCGTGAGAATCTGGGAGAGGTGGGGGAGACGATGCACCACCTCGAGGAGTCGACGAACCAATTCAGTGAGCGTCTGGCCCTGATTCGTGAGCGTGCGGAGGACATCAACATGGTCATTACGACGATCACGAAGGTCGCCGACCAGACCAATCTCCTCTCCATCAATGCTTCGATCGAGGCCGAAAAGGCGGGCGACTACGGGCAGGGATTCATCGTCGTGGCCAGGGAGATCCGCCGGCTCGCAGACCAGACGGCCGTGGCGACCCTCGACATCGAACGTCTCGTGGAACAGATGCAGCAGGCGGTCAGCGCCGGTGTCTCGCAAATGGAGACGTTCGCCACCGAGGTCAAAGCAGGCGTGGAACGCGTCACCGGGATCAGCGGCCAGTTCGCCGACGTGATCGGCAAGGTGCAGGGGTTGTCGACGCGATTCGATCAGGTGAACGAGGGGATGCGGGCCCAGGCCACCGGCGCCCAGCAAATTGCCGAGGCGCTGGTCACGCTCACCGACGGGTCGCGGGCGGCGGCCGAGGCGCTCGGTGAGTTTCAGGAAGCGTCCAGCCACATGGCGCGGGCTGTCGACGGCCTCAACGAATCGGTGAGCCGCTTCCGCCTCGACGACCTCGATGGGTGAAGGCCTTCGGGCGGCATCCGCGCGCCTGCCCCCCTCTTCATATTCTCACCGCCAGCACGAGGCACCAAACTCGTTCCCAACCGCGAATCTGGGCGGTTCTGGGGGGCTTTTGGCCCGTCTGGAGACCCAGCCGGCGCGAGCCGAGGAAGGGGAGGCAATCTGGGCCGATCGCCGTGACCGCTCCGCGCCCGGAGACTGTTCCGGAAATGCTCATGGTGCGGGGCAGAGCGGGTCGATCACTGCTGACGATCATGCCGGTTATGAGGCGCTCGGTGGAAATCCACTGTGCGAACCGGCCACCGACCGGAATCCGAATCCAATGAAGAACACAGCGCATCGTCCCGCCGGCAGCGGTCGCTTCCGCCCCAAGGCCAGTCGTGGCCGCTTGGCCATTTGGCGGCGCCGCGTCCGCGAGATGACCGCCTACATGCTCGTCGCAGCCGCGGCGGCGGGGCATTCCGGGACGGCCCTCGCCCAGACCGGGCAGATGGGCATGGCACCGGCCGGAGGCGTCGTGAACCGGGCGGCAGCCGGGTTTGCCAACCTCAACAACAACGGCCCGGGGTGGATGTATTTCGGCCTCAACGCCGCCGATCGTGGCCTTGGCTATCGAGGCAGCTACATGACGCTCGGCGGGTTTATTCCCTACGCCGAGGACGATCTGGGCGGGTTTTGGTCTGCCGATCTCCGCAGTCACCTCTCCAACTACGGCGGGTTCTTCTCCAACGTCGGTATCGTCCGCAAGCAGTTCTTGGGCGGCACCATCGGCGGCATCGGCGTCTACTGGGATTACGACGGCGATCAAAACCAGTACAGCGACACCTGGATCAACGACGCCAGCGGCAGCTACGTGTTTGCCGGTGGCTCGACGTACAACCAGGTGGGCGTGTCGGCCGAGTGGCTCACGGACTACGGCAACCTGCGGAGCAACGGCTACATCCCCGTCGGTACGACGGCGTCAACGATGGGGCCGTACGTCGGTAATTCGCTCCTCGGCGTGCTCGGAGTCAATGCGGGCCTCGCCGGAGCCGATCTCGAAGTCGGTGCCTACGTCCCTGGCTTGTCTGACTGGGCGGGCATGGTGAGCGTCGGCGGGTACAGCTTCGGCAATGCCCGCTACAACCTCCCTAGCGGTGCCGACGTCGTCCCGTACTTCGGCGGTGTGTACACCCGCCTCGACATGACGTTTCTCAACAACTGGGACTTCTCCCTCCAGGCTAACAACGACAGCTATTTCGACTGGACTGGCTTCGCGCGACTGACCTACCGGATGGGTGGCTCGCGGCGGCGGACCGTCTCCGACCAGCTCGAACAACCGATGATGCGCAACGAGCACATCGTTCGCGCCCATCAGGCGCCGGTGCAGGCTCTCAACCCCTTCACCAACACCCCCTGGAACGTGGTCCACGTCGACAGCGCCGCGGCACCGGGGACGGCGGCGGCACCGCCGTTCCGCGCGATGGCGGCGACGGGGCTTGGCACGGCCGAGTCCCCGGTCGCCACGCTCGCCGACGCCCAACTCGTCGCGACGAAAGAGTACGACATCATCCTCGTCCACCAGGGGATCAGCTCGAACCAGCCCTATGCGGGTGGATTCCGCTTCTCGGCCGATCACCAGTTTCTCGCCGGACAGGGATCCGCGATGCTGCTCCCGACGGCGAACATGGGGCTGGTGCCGGTGTGGAGCGGCGTGAAGAGCACCGACTATCCCGTCATCGCCTCCGGTGCTTCGCCCGCGATTACGCTCCGCAATGGAGCTGTCGTCGATCACCTCCAGATCACCGGATCGAGGGTCGGCATCACCGACACTGACATCACCAACCCGGCGAGTTTCGTGATCGTCAACGACGTGCGGATCGTCGGGAGCGGGCCGCAGCAGACCGGCGTCTTGATAAACGATGCCAACGATTCGAACTCGACGCTCAATTTCTCGAACATGGCCCTCTCGGGCCTGACAGCGGACGGCTTCGTCGTCGATGGCGGCAATGCCGGGGCCGGCGATCCGAAGGTGAACATCGACCAATCGACGTTCGTGAACACCGGGGGATCGGCCGTGGTCGTCAAGGACGTCTACAACGAAGGACGCGTCCGGGTCACCAACTCCGTCATCGAAGGGACGACCGCTGCCGGCGTCCAGGTGACAAACGGCCAGGCCTACATCGCCAACACCAAGTTCGAGCGGATCGGGACAGCGGGCGTCGATGCGACCGCCGGGACCGCGCCGGGGGTGTTCGGCAACGAGGCGACCGTCCAAGTGGTCGATTCGACCTTCACGCTCGTGCCGGTCGGTGTCCGGGCCCAGGCGACCGAGAACGGTGTCATGAATGTCACGATCAACGGCAACCGGATCGTCACGACGGGTGGCAACGGAATCGTCATGTCCGTGGCCGACGCGCCGGGAGCTGTCGTGAATGCCAGCGTGGTGGGCAACCGGGTCAGCGGCGCTGCGACCATCGTGTCGGGCACCGTCACCACCGTCAACGGCAACATCCTTCTCGACTCGGTGGGCTGGACGGTCAATCTCACTCCCGACCCGCCGGTCGTGACCCCCGGTCAGGGCATCCTCAACATCCGGGCTGCCAACACGGCAAATCTCCAAGGGCTCAACTACAGCACGTCGGTCCAGGATCTCCCCGCGGATGTCGTCGATGGCGACGGTAACATCATCGTTCCGCCGCCGCCGTTCTACGATCCGGGCATCTATGTGCCGCTGCCGCCCAACTGACCGGCGGCCAAAGTCCCTCACAAAACGCCAGGGTGGGCGACCGGTTCGATCCGGTCGCCCACCTGCACGTTTCCGCCCCGCCCATCGCCGACGGTGTTGATCGCCAAGCGGTAGAAGCTTCCCCACCCGGCCGTATCGACATCGCGGGGGATTCGCCGCCGCCGCCACGCCTCGAACACCTCACGGAAGTGCTCCGTGATCGTGCCGTTGATGGAGTCACGGGTCGGTACTGGACATCGTCGACAGACGTTGACGGCGGTGAATCCGGCCCCGCCAACCCGAAATGGCAGCGGCAGCAGAGGGGCTATCTCCTGGCGGAGTTCGTCGGACGCGGTCGGCCCGGTTGCCTCGAAGGGAGTCGGCTGGGGTGGGAGCGCCGGGCTGGCGAGCGCATCCTCCCAGAAGGGATCGCAGTCGCCGACTTCGAGATTGGCGCGGAAGCGGCGACGGACTTCGACGATCGGCAGCGAGAACCAGCGGGCCACCTCGGCCAGGGACGCACTCGACACGAGCGTCAGGCCCGGGGCGTCGCGATCATCGGGGAATCCGCCGTCGGAGCGTTCCTGGAGGAGAACCTCCACGCCGAGCGCCGCCGACAACCATCGGCCGGGGCCGGTCGGCCCCGGAAGGAGGGGGAAAATGTCCGGGGCAGGAGGCACCGGGGCTCTGCTTCCGTGTGCCGTCTCACCCGCCGAGAGCCTCACGGTCGGGGTGGCAGAGAGTTCGAACTCGGCGCGGATCCTGTGGATCAGCGGCGACCGTTTGGCATTGACCACACCCCCGTCGAGGTCGACCAGACGCCAGCGTCGGTCGCGGGCCAAGGCCCCACACGGGAGCACGCAGGCCCGATCGACGTCGAGGCCGTCGAGACTCTTGACCGGGTAGAGGGTGATCCGCTCGAGCTGCGGCATGGGTGGCGGGGGACTGGAGGGGGCCCCCGCAGGGGGAGGAAATCACATCCGGAAGTTGAACGTCTGCCAGACGAGACGCAGCAACCAGCTGCCGACAGTGCGCTGACCGACGCGGATTCTCGCCGAGCCACGCATCCCGGCGGTGAAGGAGCCGTCGGCGTCGTCGACCGCCATCAGGGCCTCGTAGCTGGTGGAGATCGGCAACTCCCGCCCCGATTCGTCGGTGCGCGTGGGGACCTGGCCGCCGGCCTTGACGCTCAGTCGCTCCGATCCTGACTCCAGATTCGTCTCGGCGATTTCGTCGATGGTGCCCCGGAACGTTTGCCATGGCATCGCGTCGAGCTTCAGATCGACTGGCTGCCCGCGCGACACGAACTCCATCTCCGACTGATCCACGACCATCACCGCCTCGAAGGCTTTCGGGTCGCCGACGAGGCACAGCACCGTGCCCTCGGCGAGGGTGGCGCCGATGTTCCGCTCGCCGAGGACATGACCACTCCATCCGGGGAGCCGGCCGGTGCCGTCCGGAGGTTGCTTGACGGCCGGGGACGGGAGCACGACTCCGGCACGCGGGGCGGTGAGCACGAGATCCGCCCGGTCCTTCCGCTTGCGGCCGAGCTGTTCCTCGACACTTTTGAGCGATTCCTCGACGGTGCCGATCTCGAGGCTGGCGGCGGGATCGGTGAAACGTTCTCGTTCCAGGCTCGCCAGTCTCGCCTTCGCCTGGGTGGCCTTCCCGTCGAGGTCGGCAATCGCCAGGTCGAGGTCGATGCTCGACAGCCGGGCGATCTCGGTGCCGGCCTCGACCACCGTCCCCGGCTTGACCGCGATGCTCTCGAGGACGCCGGCGACGGAGACGTACACCGTCTCCTCCGCCCGGGGACGCAGTTCAGCGGCACACCACACCCGCTGGGGGAGCGGAATGAGCGCCACGGCCGCCGCGAGGGCAGTGGCAACGACTCCCGTGGTGACAAGGTTACGGACCTTCACTTCCTCGCGCCTCCCAGGAACATTGAGAAACTTGACGATGTTCTGAATCGGCCGGACGACGAGCCCCCACAGGGCTCCCATGGCGAGCATTTGGCCCAGCACCTCGAGGCGGTAGGGTTTGAAGACGCTCCACACGAACAGGAAGATCGACGCCGTCACCATCCAGCCATAGAGGCTCGAGGCGATGGCGAAGAGAGCGAACAGTCCCCGGTTGCGGGTGGGGAGGAATGGATCCTCCGGTTGCTCGATGCCCAGGCACCACTTCGAGGCGATCCGGCCGAGGATCGTCGTCGCCTTCTGGCGGAGATTGGGGATCTCGAGGAGGTCGGAGAGAATGTAGTAGCCGTCGTAGCGCATCAGCGGGTTGGCGTTGAACATCAGCGTCGAGACGCTGGAAACGAACATCACGTCGAGGCAGAGCTGATTGAAGACCCCGGGATGGGAGTTCCACCACAGGAAAGTGGCGATCGAGGCGAGGATCAGCTCGACATACATTCCCGCCGCGCCGATCGCGGCCCGCTGCCACTTGCTCGGCAGCATCCAACTGTCGGAGACGTCGCAGTAGAGACAGGGAGTGAAGACGAGGAGCATCACCCCCATCTCATGGCATTCTCCCCCGAAGTGCTTGCACGACAGGCCATGGCCGAACTCGTGGAGGACCTTCGTGAATCCGAGGGCCACGGCCAGCCAGATCCAGTTGCCGGAGGCAAAGAACTGCTGGAATTCGGGGAGCTTGGACCGGAACACGTCGAAGTTCACGAGCACCAGCAGCAACGCACTCGACACCAGCACGGAGACTCCCACCAACGCCGGAACCGAAAACAGCCAGCCGAACGCGGGGTCGATCCGGTCGAGAATCCGATCGGGATCGATCCCCCGGAATCGCATCGACATGATGTTGGCCAGCCAAGCCATCCATTGCCGCCAGATTCGCTGACGGCGGCGCTCGAAGAGCTGCGGCCCCTGGCCCGGCCGATCGCCGATGACCAGCCCACTGCGGTGGAGCGTGGCGACGAAGCGGGCCAATTCCTCCACGGTGATGCGCCGGGGGGGGAAGCGGGCCTCGAAATGCTCCTTGAGCCGCTCCAAGCTCGCCTGGCCGTCAAGCATGTCGAGGAGGGCATACTCCTCGGGGCGGAAGCGGAAATAGCCCAGCGAGATCGGGTCTTTCACGACCCACCAGATCTGCCCTTGGTAGGACTGCCTCGTGGCCACGAGGTCGCCGCGTCGGCGCAGGCCGACAGGGCGCGTGGTACTCGATCGGAAGGCGTCCGCGGCGGTGGACATGGGGGGAGGAGCTTTCCGCGAAAGGCTATCGCGTCACCGGCGCCAGGGGCGCCTGACTGGAATGGATCGTCATCGTGGCCGACTGGCCGGCCCGGAGAAGCCACTGCGTCGAGTCACCGATGCGCCGGTTCTCCACCTCCGCCCAGACACGGTAATCACCGCCGGAATCAACGAGCGGACTGGTGAACACGATCCGCCCCGGGAACGACTCCGTCCGGTTGTCAGCAAACACGACATCGACCGTCACCGGCCGATCCCTCACCGTCTCCGGATTCCAACGGGAGGAGTCGACATAGCCCTCGACGCGGAGCCTGTCGGTCTGCACGACGCGGGCGAGGGGATCGCCAGGCTGCATCCACTCCCCCTGATGCGGGAACACCTGGACGATGGTGCCTTCGAGGGGGGCGGTGATCGT
>CAMARC010000195.1 GCA_945860405.1 Candidatus Kuenenia stuttgartensis
CATGGTGACTTCAGAGAGAAGCGGGAAGAAAAACAATACGTTTCCAGCTTACGCGGACCGCCCCCCCGCGTCCCCCAAGTCTCCGAAGGAGGGGTCGCCCCTGCCGTCGAGCCGGCGTAGCCGACAAGCGGAGCCATGGATGGCGAAGCGCAGGCGGGTCCGAGTAAGCGGAGGCCTGGAGGGCCGGAGCGAACGTCCGGCGTGACGGCAGGGGCGACCCCGACCCACGCAGGACTTCGGCGCCACCCGAAAACGCCTCGTCTCGGCGCAAAAAACACGGCGGCCGCCCCCGAGAGAGAGCGGCCGCCGGTTCTGGAATCACAAAAGACCGGCTCAGAGCGGGCGAACGACCGACTGCGTCCGGTAGTAGTCGAGGAGCGTCTCGATCGAGAGCACCCCGCCACCCACGCCGCTCTTGTTCACGCCGCCGTAGGGGACGCCGCGCGGGAAGACGGTGTGGGCATTGATCCAGCTGTTGCCCGCCACCATCGACTCGGCGACCCGGTTGGCCCGCGACAGGTCGGTCGTCCAGACGCTGTTGGCGAGGCCGTAGTCGGTGTCGTTGGCCATCGAGACCGCCTCGTCTTCACTGCCGAACTGGGCGACGTAAGCGACCGGTCCGAAGATCTCCTCACGGGCGGCGACGTTGTCGAGCGTGCCGGCCATGAGCGCGGGCTTCACATAAAAGCCGTCGTGGCCGGCAACCTCCGCAGCGCCACCGGCGAGCACTGCTTCGGCGCCCTGGGCCTGCCCCTTCTCGAGGTAGCCGAGGACGCGCTGCCGCTGCTTGGCGTTGACGACCGGCCCCATGCCGGAGGCGTCGTCCATCTGATAGCCGACATGGACGCTTCGCAGCCGCGACTTGCACTCGTCGATGAAGTCCTTGTAGATGTTTTTGTGGACGATCCAGCGGGTGGCGTCACAGCAGACCTGCCCCGAGTGGAACGTGATCGCGTTGACGAGGCTCTGGGCCGTGCCGGCGACGTCGACATCCTCGAACACGACCGCTGCCCCCTTGCCGCCAAGCTCGAGCTTGACCGGCACGAGGTTGTGGCCACAGGCCTGACCGACCAGCCGCCCCACTTCGGGCGATCCGGTGAAGCTCATGTGCTTGAGCCCGGGGTGCTTCGTGAGGGCGGCACCAGCGCCGCTTCCCGTGCCGGGGATGACATTGATGACACCGTCGGGGATGCCGATCTCGCGGGCGAGCTGCCCGAGATAGATCGCCGACAGGGGCGTATCCTCGGCCGGCTTGATGACGACGGTGTTGCCGGCGGCGAGGGCCGGCGACACGCCCCAGCCGATGAGGAGGAAGGGGAAGTTCCAAGGGAAGATGAAGCCGCACGGGCCCCAGGCATGGCGGACGGTGCGGGCGTCGTGGCCGGAGACGGCCAGCGTCGTGCGGTGCTCGACATGGAGGGCCATGTCGGTGAAGTAGCGGAGGGTGTCGATGAAGTTCTGCACGTCACCGAGGGCGTGGGCGTGGATCTTGCCGGCGTCGAGGGCCTCGATCTGGCCGATGATCGGCTTGTGCTTCGCGACGGCGTCGGCGAGGCGGTGGAGGAGGGCGCCGCGCTCGTTGGCGGGCATCGTCGCCCAGCCGCTCTTCTTGAAGGCGTGGGCCGCAGCGCCAACCGCCCGGTCGACATCTTCGGGAGAGAGGCAGCAGAACTCGGCGAGCGTCTTGCCATTGCCCGGATCGATCGTCTTCATCGTCTCGCCAGCGGAGCCGGCGACGTCCTTGCCTCCCACGATCCCCTTGAGCGGTGCCGACGAGAGGAACTTTTCAACTTCGGGAAGGAGCTTGGACACGGCCATGGATGGAATCTCCGGGGATCGGACAGGAAGGCAGGGGCAACGGATCGATCGATCACCCCCAAACGATCCCCCATCTTCGGGCGCGACCCCATCGGGATGCAAGCCGGGGGATCCAAGCCGGCCCCTTCGCTCGAGCCTCTCAAGCCCTGCCGCGTGAGGATCGAGGGTCAGCGAGGGGCCGTGAGCAGCCGGCCCATCCACCGCCCGGTCGCCTGGCCACTGCAGGCGGCCCCCTCGACGCGTGGCCCCTTGAAGGCGTCGCCGCAGCAGCCGATCGGTGGCGCGGCCGACGGTGACACGAAAGGGGCCGGCACGATCACGCGCGGCTGGGCGAACTTCCACCGCTGCAGCGATCGCTCGAGAACCGTCGCCCCGCCGATCCACTCGGCAGCGAGCGCCTCGAGTTCGGCGGTGACTTTCGCCGGATCGGCGTCGAAGGCATCGCGGCTGAAGTCGCCGGAGGCGTGGATCGTGAGCGCCGGTACGGTCGAGATCCCTTTTTGGAAGTTGTCGCCCACCCAGGCAAGAGGCCCCGAGGCGAGCTGGATGCCCCCCGGCGGCGGCACCTGTGACGGCCGATCGAGGACGAGCATGAGGGCGAAGCAGGGGTCGTAGTCGACCCCGCGGAGCGTCTCGACCGCAGCGTTCTCGAGCGCGCCGAACGCATCACCGGCAGCAAACAGATCGAGGCTTTGGGGCACCGGGCAGGAGAGGACGAGGCCGCGGGAGCCGAGGACCCGAGGAGCCTCCCCTTCCTTCGTCTCGAGCGTCACGCGGAGGCCGCCATCGACGATTCCTACCGCCGCAGCCCGCACGCCGCTGCGAATCTCGATGAGATCCCCCGGGAGGCCTGCGGCGAGCCGCTTGGGGAGATCGGTCATGCCCCGCGTGCCACACCAGCGGGCGTGGCCGTCCCCTGCCGGCTCGAGCGCCGCTGCCGCGTCGGCCTGGCGCGAGAAGCCATCGCACCACGTGCGCACCGCACCGGCGGCGTGGGCTTCCTCCACCATCGCCCCGAAGGCACGGGTGCGGACGGTGAAGAACTGGGCTCCATGGTCGCAGACGGCCGCGCCGACGCGCCGCGTCGCCATCCGGCCGCCGATCCCGCGCGACTTCTCCAGGACGATCGTTCGGCAGCCTGCCTTGGTAAGCTCCGTGGCGGCGGCAAGGCCGCTGATACCGGCGCCGATCACGATCGCATCGACTTGGTCGGCGGTGGCGATGCTCATCGTGTCACCGCCGGGGCCGGGGCGGGTTGGGGAAAGAGCAGCCCGAGGAGGTCGCTGGTGCACGGGACTCTGCTCGAGGCGAGGAGCTCGCCGGCGCCGCAGCCGGCCATCGCCCCGATCACCTCCGCCGAGGCCCGCACGCGGGCCTGGACGTGGGCCTTCTCGGGGGGGAACTGCGAGCGGTAGCAGGCGATCGACTCGAGCTTGCGGTCGAGATGGCCGTCGATATCGATGACGAGGGGGAAGTGGCCGGTGGGGATCTGCGGAATGCTGGGGGTGAGAAAGTAGGTGAGGAGCTGCGGCACGGTGTGGACCGGCAGGCCGTCGAAGACGTCGTCCCACTTGCACAGCCGCGAGTAGAAGACGGCAGCCTCGGTGATCGCCAGCGCCTGGGCGTGATCGGGGGAGGCCAGCGGCGTGCGGTCACCCAGGCCGAGAACGAGCCGGGGGCGGTAGCGGCGGAAGACCCTGGCAAGCGCCACGCGAATCTCGAAGCCATCGAAGAGGCGGCGGTTGGGGAAGCCGAGATGCTCGCGGTGGACCACGCCGAGGGCGTGGGCCGCGGCGAGGGCCTCGGCCATGCGCTCCTCCGGCCCGCTCGAGCGGGGCGTCGGCTCGCCGTCGGTGAGATCGACGATCCCGATCCGCGCCCCGCGGGCCGCCAGGAGCGAAAGCGTCCCGCCGCACCCGATCTCGACATCATCCGGATGGGCCCCGACGGCGATCACGTCGAGCGTGCCGAGATTCACCCCCGACGCCGCAAGAATCGACGTTCCCTGCGGAAGCACCGGGACGGCGGGGCGCTGGGAGTGATCGGAATGGGGCACGGGTCACACCGGCTATCGTTCAGGGCTTCGTGGCAGCGATGAGGAAGGCGGGGCTGAGCGACTCGAACCGGATCCGGTCGAGTTGCTCGATTCCACGGGCGATCGTCACGAGCCAATGGGCCGTGTCGGCAGATCGGGCTCGGAGGAGGGAGTGGACCGCAGCGAGATTCTCGATGCTGTTGCAGGCGGTCACGAGCCGTCCGCCGGACTTGAGCCGCTTCCAGGCTTCCTCGACGAGCATCGCCACGTCGCGGCCGCTGCCGCCGACATAAATCGCGTCGGGATCGGGGAGCCCGGCCCACGCGTCGGGGGCCCGCCCGAGCACGGCGTGGAGGTTTGAGACGCCAAAGCGCTCGGCATTGGCGAGGATGAGGCGATGGTCGTCGGGATCCATCTCGATGGCATACACCTGCCCGTCACGGGCGATCCGTGCCGCTTCGAGCCCCACCGATCCACTCCCCGCACCGACGTCCCAGACGACGCTGGTGGACGCGAGGCCGAGCTCCGCCAGCGCCAGGCTCCGCACCTCGGCCGGCGTCAGCAGCCCACGCTTGGGACGCGACTGGAGGAAGGAATCATCGGGATTGCCGAACAGACGCGTGCCGGCCTGCCCCGGCTTGTCGATGGCCAGCGACTTCCGCACGAGGATCAGGACGTTGAGCGGGCCAAACGTCTCCCTGGCAATATCGGCGAGGCTCCCTTGCGTGACGCGCTCGTCGGGGGAGCCGAGGTTTTCGCAGACATAGGCCTGGAACGAATCGATCCCTTCGTCGAGGAGAGCCCGGGCCACCGCCGCCGGCGGCCACTGCTCGCTCGTGAACAGGCCGACGGTGTCGCTGGTGCGGACGCGATCGATGACCCGCTCGATCGACTGCCCCGAGAGGTTGGCGAGAAACGCCTCTTCCCAGCTCTCTTTCACCCGGGCAAACGCCAGTTGCATGCTGCTGACGTGCGGCACGACCTCAAACCGCTCCTTGCCGAGCTTGCCGCAGACATACCGGGCGGTGCCGTAGAAGAGGGGATCGCCCGAGGCGAGGACGACCACCCGGCTCCCCGCATGGCGTTCGATCCGCTCGACGAGATCGTCGAGCCCGGTGGAAACTTCCAGTCGGCCGGCGATCGCGGGGGGAAGAAGTGCCGCGCAGGACTCCGGCCCGAGGAGCACCTCCGCTGCCTCGAGAAGACGCCGCGCCTGCGCCGTCATGCCGTCGACGCCGTCGTCACCGATGCCGACGATCTGGACCTTCTCGTGTCGCGTCGCCACACCACCTCCTCTGGGCACACCCTGACGACCGTCACCAAAAAAACATCGGTCGGAGCCGGTCGCTCCGGCCCCGACCGACGTTAGAAAGAGACCGATTGGCCGATCTGGCCCAATTGGCTGATCAGGCCTGGAACGAGCTGCCGCAGCCGCAGCTCTTCTTGGCGTTGGGATTGATGAACGTGAAGCCGCGCTTGTCGATCCCCTCGTGGAAGTCGAGCGTCGTGCCATCGAGGAACAGGTCGCTCTTCTTGTCGACCACGATCCCGACGCCGTGCTGCTCGGTGCGGGTGTCGGCCTTGGGATCGAAGGCCGTGTCGAAGCCGAGCGAGTACTGGAAGCCACTGCACCCACCACCGGCAACCCCGACGCGAAGAACCGTGTTCTCTTCGTATTTCTGGTCAGCCATGATCTTCTTGACTTCGATGGCTGCCTTCTCTGTGAGCATGACCGACATGGTGCGTTGTCTCCGAGCGGAACGGGAATACAGGAAAGACCAGGGATTCAGACTGCCTGAGCGAGGCTCGAACCGGATCGACCGCCGGGGAACCGTCGATCGATCGACCGGGAGTTTCAGCATCCCAGCTTGTGGAAATTATATCCGCACCTCCACGGCAGGCAAAGCCTGGGGTTCTCCCCCGGCGGTTCCCTAGCCCGGAATCACCTCCCCAGCGACCGCAGCCGGGCCACCCCGGCGACGACGAGGCGGATGGCCGTGTCGATTTCATCCTCGGTGGTGAACCGGGAAAGGCCAAAGCGGAGGCTCGAGCGGGCCTGGTCGTCGTCGAGTCCGAGGGCGAGGAGGACATGGCTGGGCCGGGGCTGCTCCGAGGAGCAGGCGCTCCCCGAGCTGACCGCCAGCCCGTCGGCGTCGAGCGTCGCCAGGAGCGTCTGGCCGTCGACGCCGGGGACGCGGACATTGAGATTGTTCACGAGGCGCAAGGGCGTGCCGTCGGCGAGAATCCCATCGAGTGGCGGGCCGTTGAGGACGAGCCCGTCGATCCCCGCCGCCAGCCCCGCCATGAGTCGATCGCGGAGCCGGCGCATCCGCGGCACGTCGGCCGCCAATTCGGCCACCGCCAGTTCCGCCGCCGTCGCCATGCCGACGATGCCCGCGACATCGTGCGTGCCGCTCCGCAGGCCGCGCTCCTGACCTCCCCCGAAGACGAGCGGATCGATCCGCACCGGTCTCCCCCGGCGGCGCAGCCACAATGCCCCCACCCCCTTGGGGCCATGAAACTTGTGCGCGGAGAAACTTGCCAGGTCAGCCCCGAGGGCGTCGACGTCGACCGGCATCCGGCCGAGCGCCTGGCTGCAGTCGAGATGGAGGAGGCCACCGCGATCCCGCACCATTGCCGCAATCGCGCGCGCATCCTGGACAACCCCGATCTCGTTGTTGGCCAGGAGCACCGAAACGAGAAACGTGTCGTCGTCCCACGCGGCGTCGATCGTGGCCGGATCGATCCTTCCGGCGAGCCCCGGCCGCGACTGCGGCACGACCGGCAGCCGCTCGACAGAAAAGCCCCGGCGGGCGAGATGATCGAGCGTGTCGAGCACTGCGGGATGCTCGGTGACAAGCGTCAGAATCCTCCCCGGCCGCCCCTCCCGGATTCCGTGCCGCGACGCCGCCCCCTGGAGGGCGAGATTAATCGCCTCGGTCGCACCGGAAGTAAACACGATCTCGCGCGGATCGGCCCCCACCGCTGCCGCCATCCGGGCGCGCGAGGCATCGACAGCGTCCCGCGCTTCCCGGCCCATGGCATGGGTGGCGCTGCCGGCATTGCCGTAGCGTTCCGTGAGCCACGGGAGCATCGCGTCCAGGACGCGGGGGTCGAGGCGGGTGGTGGCGTGGTTGTCGAGGTAGGTCGGCATACAGGCACGCTGCTTTCATCCGTCGCGCGGTCAGGCGAGCCGGCCGGCCTGGAGGGCGTCGAGGGTGATCTGCGACCAGGTCTCAAAGCGTTCGCGGTCGGCGAGCAACTCCGCGAGCGTGGCAAACCCGCAGTCGAGAAGATCGGCCTCGCGTGACGACACCTCGGGACGCTCGAGATCGATCACGTGGACGATGCCGAGATGGACACTCCCCACCG
>CAMARC010000196.1 GCA_945860405.1 Candidatus Kuenenia stuttgartensis
GTCCGCAGCCGGGCCCGGCGCTCGAGCCGCTTGGCAAACACGTCGGCGCGGAGCTGGAGATCGTCGATGCGGATCCGACTCATCTTCTCCATGTCCATGTCGTCGCCGTCGGGGAACAGCGTGTAGGGGTCGAAGTCGCGGCCAAGGAAGCCGGCCGTTCCCCCCTTGCCGACGACGTTGCTCTCCTGGAGCGGCCGCGGCAGCATCACGAACGGCAGCATCGGCTCGGTCGGGGGATTGAGGCGAACGATGTTGGAGCCGAAGTTGGGGAAGTCCTTGGCGTTCGGCGGCTCGAGCTGCCCCGACGGGCTCACCTTGTCGGTCGTGTAGCCGGTCATCATCTGGTAGATGGCGGCGGTGTGATTGAAGAGCCCGTTGGGGGTGTAGCCCATCGAGCGGATCATCGTGAAGCGGTCGTTGCAGTCGGCCAGGAGCGGCAGATTTTCGGTGTACTGAATGCCGGGGAGCTTTGTGGGGATGTTCTTGAAGACGCTGCGGACGTTGTCAGGAACATTCTCCTTGGGATCCCAGAGGTCGAGATGGCTCGGGCCGCCCTGGAGGTACACCATCACCACGCTCTTCGCCTTCCCCCAGCCCGGGGCCGTCGTCCGGGCGGCAGCCGCGGTCGATTCGTTAGCGCGGGCTTGGAGGCGGAGGAGGTTCGGCAGCGACAGCCCGAACAGGCTGCTGGCCCCCGCCCGGAGGATGGCCCGGCGGCTAACGCCGAGGGACGAATCGCACAGATCCTTGCCGGAACGGCCGGGGATGACGAGCATTTTCAATTACTCCTGCGGGCGGCAGACCCGAAGATCGGGCCCTGAACGCGGTCGGTGTCGTGGGAAGCCGGTCCCTCCAGGGATCGGCCGAAAATGAGGCCGTGGTTCAATCAGTGGTTGAAGAAGAACGCCGGGCTGTTGATGAGGGCCCAGGCAAGGTCCTGGATCGTGGTCAGCCGCCGGTTGGCGATCTGGTTGGCACTCGCCCCGGCATCGGCCCGGAGGCGGAGGATCGCCGGATCTTCGGGAACGGGGGTCTGTGCGACGCCGATGGCCGACGCGAGGGCAACGAGCCCCGGGTCGGCGGGGAGCGGCTTCTGGGCCTCGACAAGTTCGGCCCGCAGTTTCTGGCCGACCGAGTCGGTGCGATCGATGATCGCGGCCAACTCGGCATGCTCCTCGGGGCTGCGCTGGTCTCGCGGCTTGCCGGCGATTTCGGCCACCCGGGCCAGGGGCCCGAGCGGGAGCGGCCCCTTCGCCCCGGTCGCCGAGAGGCGGAAGCGGCCGAGATTCCACTTCGCCCCCTGGAAGCGCTGCTCGAGGACGATCGTCAGGAGCGCCGGCTCCGAGAGCACGCGGGGCTCGCGGAACTCCAGCACCGCCCAATGCGGCTCTTGCATCCGCGGATGGACCGCCCAGCCCTGGCCGGGATTGGTCGGATTCTTGTCGATCGCCAGTTCGACGCCGAGGTTCGCCTGCGCGAAATCGGCCACGGCCCGACTGAAGTCGAGCGGCGCCTTCTCCGCAGGACGGGCCACCGGCGCGATGTCGCCGAGGACCTCGGTGAGAACGAAGTTGCCATCGTCGGCCCGGCCCGAACCGGCGCCGGGGAGGCTCGCGTCAGGAAGCACCTCGAGCCGCAGGCCGGTGTAGGTGCCGGCGGGGAGGGGGATCGTGAGCGTCGTCGTGTCGTCGGCAAGGGTACCGCTGACGAGGATCGAGCCGTCAGGCTGCGCCGTGAGCGTCGCCCCGGCCCGCGAGGCCAAGGCGGTGGGAACGAGCACCTGCCACGCTGCCCCCTCGGCAGCCTCGCGCTCCGTCCGCTCGAGCGCGGCCCAGGGATTGGAGCGATAGCCTTCGATCGCCGCAAGCGCCGCCGCGAGCCGGTCGGCCCGCTGCCGCTCGAGCTCGAGGCGACGCGGTTCGTGGGCGGCGGTGCCGTCGACGAGCGCCTGCTTCGCCGCATCGATGCGCGCCTGCCGCTCGGCCTCGAGGACGTCCTTGCGGGCCTTCCACGTCGCCTCGGCGGCGGCAAGTTCGGCGGAGATTGCCGCATGATCGGCCGTGATCTCCTCGCCGGCCCGCTTCACCGCGGCCACCTCCTCCGGCCGGCTCGGCCGATTGAGGATGCGGAGAAAGACTTCATTCACGAGCCGGTCGTCGTCGGCTTGGCTGGCGACGAGCTTGGTCAGTTCGCTCCCCGGATCGGCGAGGACATCGCCAACGGCCGGGCCGCTGACCAGCGCCATCACCGGCCCGAGGGCCACGCCGCCGGCCCGCTCGCATTCGCAGGCGCTCTCGCGCGTCGGCTTACCGAACGTCTGGAGGAAGCCCGCCCCGAGGGCCGCCGAGACGTCGGGCAGCGCCGCCGCCCGCGTTCCCTCCGGGTATCCGGGGAACCGGGTCGGTGAGCCGACGACGGCGTGGAGCGTGTCGTAGAGCGTTTCCGCCGGGAGTCGGCGGGGAAGGGCATGCGAGTAGTTGATCTTGTCGTCGTCGTTCCAGCGGTTGGCGCTCACGGAGAGGCCATACGTCCGCGAGGTGCAGATCTCCGTCAGCAGTCGCCGCATGTCAAAGCCGCTGTCGATGAACGACTTGGTGAGGTGGTCGAGGAGGGCCGGGTTGGTGGCCGGGTTGCCGGCCCGGATGTCGTCGATCGGATCGATGATCCCGGCGCCGAACAGATAGCCCCACAGCCGGTTGACGTAGCTCTTGGCGAAGTAGGGATTGTCGGCGGAGGTCATCCAGGCGGCGAGCTGCTGACGGCGGCTCATCCCCTCAGCCTCGGCGTGGGCGCAGTCGAAGGGGAACTTCGGCGCCACCGGCTTGCCGGTTCGCTCGTGCGTCACCTCGCCCGCTCCCCGATCAACGACGATCTCATAGAGCGGCTTGGCCCCCTCGACGGCCGTGCCACCGATGTTGCGATCGCCACTCTCGGGATCACGGTCGAGCCCGACCTGCGCGAAGAACGCGGCGGTCTCGTAGTACTGATCCTGCGTCCAACGCTCGAACGGATGGTCGTGGCACTTGTTGCAGTTGAAGCGCACGCCGAGGAACAGGTGCGTCGTGTTCTCCATCGTCGCCAGGGGATCGCGGAGCGTCTTGTAATACGCCGCGGCCGGGTTTTCCCGGTTGGAGCCGGTGGCGGTGAGGACCTCGCGGGCGAACGTGTCGTAGGGAGTGTTGGCGGCCACCTTCCCGCGGATCCAGTTTCTCAAGCCCTTGGCCCCCTCATCCCCGAGGAACTTCGGGTTCACCTGAAGGAGGTCAGACCACTTGTTGGTCCAGTGCTCCACGAAGGCCTCGCTGCCGACGAGCCGGGCCACGACCTCTGCCCGCTTGATCCGCGTGTCGCGCGAATCGGCGAGAAAGCGCTTCACCTCGGTTGCCGAGGGGGGCATGCCGGTGAGGTCGAGGGCGACGCGCCGGAGGAACTCGTCGTCGCTGCACATCTGCGACGGCTCGATCTTCATCGCCTCCCACTTGCCGGCGACAAGAGTGTCGATCGGTCCCCAGGCCTCGGGCTGCGCCCACGCAAATCCGGAGCGATCCCCCATCACGGTGAGCGTGACGGCGGCATAGGAGCCTTCATAGCGGACGAGGATCGGCGCTTCGCCACGCCGGAGGGCGGTGACGAGCCCCTGCCGATCGGCGGTGGCGACCTCGCCATTGCCGCTGTCGAGGAACGCCTCGCGAGTGACGTCGCGCGTCCGGCCGTCGGCGTAGCTGGCGACGACGCGGAACTGCTGCCGGCGGCCCGGCGTCTCGATCACCGCGGAGGTCGGGAAGACGGCGATCCCGGTCACCCGCGGCGTGGTGGTGTCGAGCTTCGCCCCCTGCTCGATCCAACGGCGGACGACCTGATAGGCGGGATCATCGGGGCGGGTGAGTTGGCCACCGGCGTGGGGGACCGCCGCAGACGCTTTCAGCAGCATGAGGCTGTCGTCGGGGCTGGCGAGATTGACGCGCCGGGCGCCGTGATCATCGGTGAGGGCGCGAACGTCATAGATCGGATCGTAGCCGCGCAAGGAAAGCTTGAAGCCGTTCTTCCCCTTCGCCGCCCCGTGGCATGTGCCCTGGTTGCAGCCCATCTTGGCCAGGAGTGGATTGACGTCGCGGACGAAGTCGACGTCGGGGATGTTTTTTGAGCCCGCAACCGCGACCGGGATCTCCTTGATCAACAGCCCCGGGCTGCCAGGCTCGCCATGAACGATCCGCAGGGTGGCCGTGCCATCAGCTAGCGGACGGACAAGCCCGCCGGGGCCCACCGTCACGAGGCCCGTGGCCGGGATCGCCTCGCCCGCCCCTTCAAAGCGCACGCTCCGCGTCAGGTCGATCGAGGCTCCGCCGGCGACCTGACCGGTGACGACCACCTGACTGACGGCAAACGGGCCGTCGAGGCTGATCGTGCCCGGTTCGACGGTGATCCCGGTGACGCTCGGCGGGGGAAGCTCCGGCTCGAGCGAGGCCTCGATCGGCCACGGCAGAGGAAGGGAAGCGCGGGCGGCGGCCGCTTGGTCGATCTTCGCCACCGGAAAGCTGCGAAGTGGAGCGCCACTCGAGGCATCGAAGAAGCGGATCAGCCCATCGGCACCGCCGACGACGACAGCCGCTGCTTGTCCATTGGCTCCGGGCTGAAAGGCGACGGCATAGGCCGCCGCCTCCGGCAGGGCCACGCGCGCCACCTCACGGGTGCCGGTGGCCCGGAAGTCGTCGAGGGTCTTCCATTCCTCGGCCGAGCGCTGGCTCCCCTGGCGGTTGGCATCCCCAGGCACCTTCGCCATCACATCGAGGACCGGCTTCGGCACGTCGGCATCGTAGTCGTAGCTGGCGATCACCAGTTCGCCATGGCCATCGAGGCTCGAGACGGCGGCCACCCGTTTCCCGTCGGCGGAGAAGCGGACGCCGAACACGCGCCCCGGGAGGGGAAAGAGGGGGAAGATGAGATTGGCATCGTCGCCGATGACGCGCGTGGCGTGGCGGTGGATGCGGTAGACGCGCGGCGTGCCGTCGGCGCCGGCAACGACGATCTGGTCGAGCTTCGGATGGCTGTCGAGGGCGGAGAGCCCGCCGCGGAGGGCGCCGGGGGTGATCGAGGTGATGTTGTCGATGAACCGCTGCGTCGCGAGTTCCGTGAGCTTCGTCGACATGTCGCGGCCGACGGAGATGACATGATCCCCCTTTGGCGCGAAGACGGTGTCGAGGGCCCAGTCTTCGTGGGCGCCCTGATAGAGCACCTGTTCGCCGCTGGCGACGTCGATGGCGCGGACGGTGTTGTCGGTGCAGCCGAAGGCGATCAGCTTCCCATCGGGCGACCAGGAGCCACCGAAGACGGTGTCGAAGGTGACCGAATGGGAGCGGACGAGACTCCCGTCAGCCACGTTCCAGACCTGCACTTCCCCCATCCGGCCGGAATTGCCGCCAGTGACCGCCAGGTGGCTGCCGTCCGGGGAGAAGCGGACGCGCTGGATCCGCTCGGAGAGGCCAACGAGGCGGCGGAGCGGCGCTGCGGGAACCTCGGTCCCGGCCACGTCAAACAGGAGCACCTCATGGAAGCCAGAGACGGCGAGGAGCCGGCCGTCGGGCGAGACATCGAGCGAGGTGATCACCGGCTGGCGGGAGTAGACGGGGGGATGCTCGGCATCAA
The DNA here is from genome assembly GCA_945860405.1 of Candidatus Kuenenia stuttgartensis. Taxonomy (GTDB): domain Bacteria; phylum Planctomycetota; class Planctomycetia; order Pirellulales; family UBA1268; genus QWOP01. Next base: position 5,644 of record CAMARC010000196.1, read on the forward strand.
CGCGTTGGGCGGCGGAGGGGGGCGTGTCGTCTTGGGCTCCTTCGCTGATCCAGCGGCGCACGAGCGCTACTTCAGCCGCCGACAGCGGCTTTCCCTGCTTCGGCATCTCGGCGACGCCGTCGGGCCCGGCCGTGATCACCTCGAGCAGCCGGCTCTCCTCCGGCTTGGAAGGGACGATCCCCGCCATCCCGGAATCGCCCGGGGCGAACATCCGGGCCACGTCCGTCATCACAAAAGCCCCGTTGGCCTTGGCCGGCTGGTGACAGCCCTGGCACGTGGCCTGGAAGAGGGGCCGGATCTGTTTGTGGTAGCTGACGGGCCCGTCGACGGGGGCCTCCGCGGCCGTGGCTCCACCGCCCTGGAGAAGGACGAGGAGCCCGGGCAGACAGGCCCAAACGAGGCGACGAAGCGTGCGGACCGGACGGCTCGACATGATCATGATGACTCCCAAAACGGGGGAGGGGGGCGCAGTACCACACACCACCTCTCCCCCCGACTTTCTCATCATACTTCAAGGCCGGTCGATTCACCCAGACTCGCCCGGAAGCTGCTCGACAACGACTTCGTCGAGCTCGGTGCCATCGACATCCCTCCGGAGGAGGAGGTAGGCGGCGGTGGCAATCGCCCAGAAATAGCCCCATCCGAACGATCCGACGATCGCCCCGACCACCCGCGACCAGAATCCGAGGGCCGCGATCCCCACCGGCCCGCCCCCCCCGCTCCCGGCCGTTTCCAGGCCCGCGAGGACCTCGGCCGTCCGGGCATGCCCCATGCCGAGGCTCGTCGCCCACAGGGCCAGATTGGTGGTGGCGGTGGCAAACAGCTCCGCGGCCGCCAGCGTCGGCAGGGCCACGACGAGGGCCACGAGGAGGTAGAAGATGTAGTGAAGTGGGCGCTGATAGAGGTAGGAAAAGGCGGTCGAAATCGCCTGAAAGCTGTCGCCCCGCTCCACTCCGACCCCCCCCACCATAAGGGGCCATCCGGCAACGACGCCGACGGCGAGGATCGCCAGCACGATCGCGCCGAGGAGGACCAGCGGCCAGACGACGCCGGCGATCGCCAACCCGATGTCGGTGCGCATCAGCAGCCCGAGGAGGGCCCCAGGGATGCTGAGGGCGACGATCCCGAGGAGCACGAACGCCACAGAATTGAAGGCCGAGAGCCATTTCTGACTTCCGTACCAGAGCGAAGCGGTGAATCCGGGCACCTCCTCGCCGGCGAGCCTGAGGGCGACATGGCGGGCGATGGCGGTGCCGAAGATCGACCACACGGCGACAAACCAGCCAATCCGGGCCAGCGCCCCGAGCATCTGGCTCAGTCCGGCCGCCGGGTTGAAGGGAACCGCCACGAGGCGGAGGAGATCGGCCGCGGGCTGCGGCAGAGGACGGGTGAACGCGACGATCGACGGGAGGCTTTTCAGCGGGAGAAAGCCCCCTGACGTGGCCCGGGGCAGGGGCCCGGCCTGGGCTTCGCTGCCCGCTTCCTTCCCGGCCAGGCCGGCAGGCTCCACCACTTCCATGAACACTTCCCCTGCGGCCGGA
>CAMARC010000197.1 GCA_945860405.1 Candidatus Kuenenia stuttgartensis
GCCTATCGGGTCGTCGATGTCGTCGATCGCCCCGGCGGGAAGGTGTCGACGGCTGCCCGATTCGTCGTCGAGAACGGCCGGCCAGGCCTTGTCGAGGGGTAGCCCCCGCCTTCCGCGCCGTCGCCCCGTGGGCGCCATGGATTGATTCCCAGGCTTTGGCGCGGAGAATCAGCGGCGGTCACGGGGCGGCCGGCCGTGAGGCTGCCGGGTTCCGGGCCGACACCAACCGGGAGGGATCGCATGGCAGGCGGGACAGGGACATCGGGCCGGAAGGTCCGGATCGCGGTCGTGGGGCTCGGGTTCGGGGCGGAGTTCATCCCCATCCACCAGCGCCATCCGCACGTCGAGCTCGTGGCGATCTGCCAGCGGTCGCACGACAAGCTCGATCAGGTCGGGAAGCAGTACGGCGTCGAGCGCCGCTACACGAGCTACGCCGATCTCCTCAAGGACAAGGACGTCGATGCCGTCCACATCAATTCGCCGATCCCCGATCATGCCCCGATGACGCTTGCCGCCCTCGAGGCTGGCAAGCATGTGATGTGCACCGTGCCGATGGCGACGAGCGTCGACGACTGCCGGAAGATCGTCGAGCTCGCCGCCAAGACTGGCCTCAAGTACATGATGGCCGAGACCGTCGTCTACGCCCGCGAGTTCCTCTTTATCAAGCAGATGCACGACCGGGGCGAGCTCGGCAAGATCCAGTTCGTTCAGGCGAGCCATCAGCAGGACATGGACGGCTGGCCCAATTACTGGCCCGGCCTCCCGCCGATGCACTATGCCACGCACTGCGTCGGGCCCTGCCTGGCGCTCGAGCGGAAGGATGCCACGGAGGTGAGCTGCTTCGGCTCCGGGCGGATCCGCGAGGAGCTGATCAGCAAATACGGCTCGCCGTTCGCCATCGAAAGCGCGCATGTCAAGCTTCGCGACAGCGATGTCGTGGCCCGGGTGATCCGCTCGCTGTTCGACACCGCCCGGCAGTATCGCGAGAGCTTCGATGTCTACGGCACGAAGAAGAGCTTCGAATGGCAGCTCGTCGAGGGGGAGGAGCCGGTCCTCCACACCGCCAAGGTGCCCGAGCCGGAGATTCCCAAGCGCGTGCCGGTGCCCGACTTCGCCCACCTCCTCCCGGAGCCGATCCAGCGGTTCACGACCGGGGGCGTGTACGACGCCGACGATCACCAGCACCTCTCCTTCACGCAAGGGGGCGGCCACGGCGGCAGCCACCCCCACCTCGTCCACGAGTTTGCCTCGGCGCTCGTCGAGGGACGCGATCCCTATCCCAACGCCCGGCAGAGTGCCAACTGGACCTGCACGGGGCTGTTGGCCCACGAGTCGGCGCTCGAAGGGGGCGTGATCAAGAAGCTCCCCGAATGGTCGATGAGCTCCTGAATACCGAGCTCTGAGTAAAAACCCTCACGGCCCGTCCGGCGTCCGCGCCGGGCGGGCCGTGTCGTTTCCGGGGAGAGCGGGGGCCTCAAGGCGACGCTCGGAACGCCCGCGGGCGGACGAGCCACCAGCTCGCTGCCACGGCCGCTCCGAAGATCGTGTAGGCCGTCACGAACACCCATGGGGGCGCCTGCCAATAGAGGAGACGGCCGAGCCAGTGGGCGACAAAGGCGCCTGAGTAGGTGGCCTCGCCGGCGGCCGCGCGGAGGGAGTCCTCGAGCGAGGTCAGCGGGCAGGGAACGCCCGCCCACGCCTCCGCGACCACCAAGCCGATCGCCGCCAGATGGAGCGCCCGGAAGGTGGGGTTGCGGACCGATCGCCACCGCAGCGCCCCGCCGACGAGGATCGCCACCAGGCCCAGGACAACGAAGGCCACGAAGGCCACGTGGAGGGCGAGGACGGCGTCGGCGAGGAGGCGGGAGGTGGTGGCACTCATCGTGGTTATCCTCGGTGTGGCGGTCGCTCCACCGGGCCTTCTCGCGGGAGTACCCGGGTCGAAGGACCGCTATACTGTAGTGTTTCCTGAGATGATTCCGCAGGCCGCTGAGGAGATTTCTGCATGCGTCCCGTATCAGTTCGCGCAAGCGGTTTTTGGGTGCTCGGCCTGGTCGCCCTCGGGCTGCTGATTGCTCCCCGAACGGTTGCGGCGGCCGCCCCGGCCGAAGAGCCGCTCCGCGTCCTCTTCCTCGGCGACCAGGGCCACCATCGCCCCGCCGACCGCTTCGCCCAGCTCCAGCCGGTGCTTGCCGGCCGCGGCATCGAGCTTGTCTATACGGAGCGCCTCGAAGACCTCGATCGGGCGGTCCTCGGCAGGTATGACGCCCTGGCCGTCTACGCCAACATCGACGAGCTTCCGGCCGAGCGCGAAGCGGCGATCGTCGACTTCGTCCGCGCTGGCAAGGGCCTCGTGCCGCTCCACTGCGCGAGCTTTTGTTTTCGCAATTCCCCCGTCTGGGTCGACATGGTCGGCGCCCAGTTCCAGCGCCACGACGGCGGCGAGTTTCGGACGACGAACCTCGCCCCCGACCATCCGATCATGAACGATTTCCAGGGCTTTCAAAGCTGGGACGAGACCTACGTCCACACCCGCCACAACACCCGCGGCCGGACCGTTCTCGAGGAACGCGTCGAGGGGGATCTCCACGAGCCGTGGACGTGGGTCCGCAACGAGGGGAAGGGGCGAGTCTTCTACACCGCCTGGGGGCACGATCAGCGCACCTGGGGCCATCCCGGCTTCCAGAATCTCGTCGAGCGCGGCATCCGCTGGGCGGCCGGCCGCGACCCGGCCGAGGCTGGCCCCTCTATCGATCACCCGAAGATGAACGTGCTCCCCGAGGGGCTCGCGGCGTTTGAGTTTGTCCCGGCGAAGGTTCCCGCCTACGACCCCGGCGGCAAGCAGTGGGGGGTACAGCTCGAGCCGATCTCCCAGATGCAAGCGCCCCTGTCGCCCGAGGAGTCGCGCAAGCATGCCCTCGTGCCGGTCGGTTTTCAGGTCGAGCTTGCGGCCGCCGAGCCGGTCATCGAAGCCAAGCCGCTGGCGATGGCCTTCGATGCCCAAGGCCGGCTGTTCATCGCCGAGAGCCTCGACTATCCCAACGAGATCGTCCTCCCCGGTGACGGCGAGGGGCACGACCGGATCGTCCGCTTGGACGACAGCGACGCCGATGGCGTCTACGACGCACGAACGATCGTGGCCGAGGGGCTTTCCATTCCCACGAGCCTCCTCCACCACGGCAACGGCTGGATTGTGGCCCAGGCCCCCTCGATGCTCTTCCTTTCCGACGCCGACGGCGACGGGGTGTGTGAGCAGCGCGAGGTCCTCTTCTCCGGCTGGGGGACGAGTGACACTCACTCCGGCCCCAGCAACCTCGCCTGGGGTTTTGACGGCTGGGTGTACGGGATGGTCGGCTATTCGGGCTTCAACGGCGCGGTCGGCGGTGAGCCGGTCCGCTTCGGGGCCGGCTTCTTTCGCTTCCTCCCCGATGGCTCGAAGCTCGAGTTCCTCCGCAGCACGAATAACAATTCCTGGGGCTTTGGTTTCTCGGAAGAGGGCCTCGTCTTTGGCTCGACGGCCAACGGCAATCCCAGCGAGCACATGGCGCTTGCCAATCGGGTTTACGAGCGCGTCCGCGGCTGGAGCGCCACGACCCTCGGCGGGATCGCCGGCAGCCCGCTGATGGAGATTGCCAAGCGCCGCGACGGCAGCGATGCCCCGGTTCGGCAGGTCGACCATTTCGGGAAGTTCACCGCCGCCGCCGGCCACCGGCTCTACACGGCCCGGGCGTACCCGCGCGAATACTGGAATCGCACCGCCTTCGTCTGCGAGCCGACCGGCCACATCGTCTCCACCTTCGAGCTCACCCCCCGCGGCGCCGGCTTCTCGAGCCGAATGGCCTGGGATCTCCTTGCGAGCGACGACGAGTGGACCGCGCCGATCGCCGCCGAGGTGGGCCCAGACGGCCAGGTGTGGGTGGTCGATTGGTACAACTACATCGTCCAGCACAACCCCACGCCAGCCGGCTTCGAGAACGGCAAGGGGAACGCCTACGAGACGCCGCTCCGCGACAAGAGTCACGGCCGAATCCTCCGGGTCGTCCATGAAAGCGCTGCGGCCACTCCCGCAGCCTCCCCGACGCGCGACCTCGCTGCCGCCACGTCGCAAGAGCTCGTGGCGATGCTCGCCGACGACAACCTCTTCTGGCGGATGCGTGCCCAGCGGACGCTCGTCGATCGCTCGTCGCAACAACTCGGGCCCGATCTCGACGTTGTCGCGGCGCTTCTGGCCCTCGTGAAAAACCGCACGGTCGATTCCATCGGCCTCGATCCCGGCGCGATCCACGCCCTCTGGACGCTCTCTGGCATGGGGCTGCTCGGTGAGACCGACATCGCCGTCCTCGACGCCGTCCGCGGCGCCCTCAAGCACCCGTCGGCCGGGGTCCGCATGAATGCGATCAAGGTGCTGCCGCGCGATGCGGCGACGGTCGCCGCCATCGACCGGGCCAAGCTCCTCGACGACCCCTCGGCGATCGTCCGCTTGGCCGTTCTCGAGGCGCTCTCGGAGTGCCCGCAGCTCGACCTCGCGGCGGAGCTTGTCGTCCGCGCGCTTCAAGATCCGCGGACGCTTTCCGACCCGATCCTCGCCGACGCCGCCACGAGCGCCGCGGCGGTCCAGGCTGCCGGCGTTCTCCCGGCGCTTCTCGACCGGGAGCCGGCGAAGGCCGCCGGGTTGGCTCCGGCCGCGCTGATCCCTGCCCTCCTCGTGGCCGATGCCGCTTTGCCGTCGCCGCAGCTTTTGGCGATCGTGGGCCGGGTCGCTGAGCATGTGGCCCGGGGAGGCGATGCCGAGGCTGTCGGCAGGACGCTCGTGAAGCTTGCCGAGGCCGATGCTGCCACGGCGACGGCGGCCCTCGAAGGGCTCTCGCGCGGCTGGCCGAAGGGGAAGGCTGCCACGTTCGACGCGGCGACCGAGGAGGCGATCGTGGCGCTTGTCGACCGGCTCCCCGCCTCGTCGCAGGGGCAACTGGTGACCCTCGTTCAGCATACCGGGAGCCGGGCGCTCGACGCCCATGTCGGGAAGATCAGCGAGGCGCTGTTGGCCGATCTCGATCGGGCCGAGGCCGAGGATCCGAACAGGATCGAGGCCGCCGAACGGCTCGTGGCGCTACGCCCTGCCGATGCGGACCTTGTCGGTGATCTCCTCGGGCGGGTTGGCGGCCGATCGAGCCCGCAGCTTTCCGCTGGGATCGTTGCCGCGATCGGCCGCTCGACGGCACCTGAGGCCGCAGGGCTCATTCTCGACAAGCTCGCGTCGCTCACGCCGGCCGTCCGCGATGCCGCGCTCCGTGCGGTGCTTGCCAACCGGGAGTGGGCCGCCGAGCTCGTGGACCGGCTCGAGGCGGGCTCGGTCGCCGTCACCGATGTGCCGCTCGTGGAACGCGGCAAGCTCACCGAGCATCCCGACCGCGCGGTCCGCGACCGCGCCCGGAAGGTGATCGCCAAGGGGGGTGGGCTGCCGAGCGCCGACCGCCAGAAGGTGATCGACGAAGTCCTTCCCGTTGTCCTTGCCGGAGGCGACGTGCCGCGCGGCAAGGCGCTCTTCAAGGAGCAGTGCGGCAAGTGCCACACCCATTCCGGCGAAGGGGGAAAAGTCGGGCCGGAGCTGACCGGGATGGCGGTTCATCCGCCGCAGGAGCTCCTCATCCACATCCTCGATCCCAACCGCTCCGTCGAGGGCAATTACCGCTCCTGGACGGTGACCACCGACGACGGTCGCGTCGTCACGGGGCTCCTCGCCGCCGAGAGCCGGACAGCCGTGGAGCTGGTCGACGCCGAGGGGAAGCGGCATCCGATCCAGCGCGACGAGATCGACGAATTCCAGCCCTCCCCCAATTCGCTCATGCCGGTCGGCTTCGAGAAGCAGATCCAGCCGAAGGGATTTGCCGATCTCCTCGCCTTCCTCACCGCCAAGGGGAAGTATGTCCCGCTGCCGCTCGACAAGGCGGCCACGGTCGTGACCACGAAGGGGATGTTCTTCGAGCCGGATGGCGAGGTCGAGCGCCTCGTCTTCCCCGACTGGAAGCCGAAGATGGTGGGAGCCGTCCCGTTCGTGCTCATCGATCCGCAGGGAGACACGATCCGCAATGCCGTCATGCTCCACGGGCCGCTGGGGAAGATCGCCCCGCAGATGCCGAAAGCCGTGTCGCTTCCCTTGGGGAGCCCGGCGGCGGCGATCCACATCCTCGGCGGGATCTCCGGCTGGGGCTGGCCGGCGACCCGCGAGGAATCGACCTCGATGATCGTCCGCCTCGTGTATGCCGACGGCACCACCGAGGATCATCCGCTCGTCAACGGCCGGCACTTCGCCGACTACATCCGCCGCGTCGACGTTCCGGAAAGCGAATATGCCTTCGATCTCGCCGGCCGGCAGATGCGAAAGCTCGTCATCCATCCCGGCAAGGACGCGGTCATCGAACGGATCGACCTCATCAAGGGAGACGATCCGACGGCGCCAGTGGTGATGGCGCTGACGGCGGAGATGCGGTAGCGAGTTGCCGCCGCATCGGCGGCCAGAGGCACGCGCGAGCGGGTGACCGCCATGGCGGCCGCAGGGGCAGACCGGGTGGCCGCAGCGCTCGCGGAAGGCTCACGATGTGAGTTTTTCGTGGGCACACGGCTTCTAAATGTACCAGGGCTACTCTTGGCGAGGTTCAAGCCTCCCGCGTGACATCCCCGGTCACGTCCTGCCCCGGTTCTCCCGCCCCCCTGGAGCGACCGATGCTCTCTTCCGCGCCCCGCCGCTGCTGCGGCGTTTTGTCCTTGGTGCTCCTCGTTGCCTTTGGCCCTGCCCTGGCGGGCTGTGCCAAGCAGGAGTTTCAGAACATGCGCCAGCCGACCCATCCCGTCCAAGGGCAGGTGACGCTCGACGGCAAGCCGGTGGCAAACGCGACGATCGTCTTCAAGCCGGTCGATGCGACGAAGTTCAAGTGGCGCGAGCAACCGCAGGCGAAGAGTGACGCGGAGGGCCGTTTCACCGTCTTCACCTACGAGGCCAACGACGGGGCCCCGGCGGGGGAATACCGCGTGGGGATCGCCGTCCTCGGCGGGGGCGACGACGAAGGGGGCGATCAGGTCCGCCGTGACA
>CAMARC010000198.1 GCA_945860405.1 Candidatus Kuenenia stuttgartensis
CAAGTTCCAGTTCGCGGATGAGGTTGCGGTTGACCATCGTGTGGGGGTTTCGGGAAAACGGGTTGGAGGAAGGGGGGAACGCGGGCCACAAAGCGGAAACCCTGGAGTGTAGCAGCCGGGGCAGACCTGAACAATTCGTTGTTTTGCCCGTTCCTCCCCAGTTTCCCCATCGGATCGTCGCCGTCCGGACCACAGTCGGCCCCCCTTCCAATCCGATGCCCCATTCATGAGCCCTCACCGCCCCCCCTCCGTCGCCCGGCCCGCCGCTCCGCCCCTGGCGATGACTCGACGCGGTCTGATCGGCACCGCCTGCTTGGCGATCGGTCTACGGGGATTCCTGTCGGCCACTTCTGCCAGCGCTCAATTCGCCGATGAGCCGCTGGCGGCCAGCGGGCCGTCGCTGGGGGACATCCGTCGCCAGCCCTATCGTGTCGGTCTGTCGGTCGTCGCCACGGGGGGGCCCTGCCGGGGGATCTACGCGACGCTTCCGGTGCCGGCGGAATGGCCGGAGCAGGCGGTGGAGATCGTCGGTGAGGATGTCTCGGCCGATGTCCGTCAGGTCCGCTATCGGACGCTGCCCGGCGGCGTGAAGCAGATGCTCGTCGAGATCCCCGATCTTCCTTCCGGACAGGAAGCGAAGGCGGTCGTCACCTTCTCGCTGGGGAGGGCGGCGATCCTTCCGCCGATCGATCCATCCAGGCTCTCGATTCCCGAGAAGCCCGCCAAGGCCCTCAAGCCGTATCTCGCCTCGAGCCCGTATATCGAGACACGGCATCCGAAGGTGACGAAGTTCGCCAAAGCCCTCGGGGAAGGGCTCGAGGGCTGGGCGAAGGTCGAAGCGATCTACGACGCCGTCCGCGAAAAAGTCGAATACCGCAACGGCACCCTCAAGGGGGCCGCGCGGGCCCTCGCCGATGGCTGGGGAGACTGCGAAGAACTCACCTGCCTGTTCATCGCCTGCACCAGGATCAACGGCATTCCGGCCCGAACGGTGTGGGTGGAGGGGCACTGCTATCCGGAGTTTCACCTCGTCGACGCCGACGGGAACGGCTCGTGGTTTCCCTGCCAGGCCGCCGGAGCGCGGGCCTTCGGCGGCATGCCGGACCAACTCCCGATCCTGCAGAAGGGGGATTCGTTCCGCGACCCCGATCGCCCCGGCCAGCCGCTTCGCTATGTGTCGGAGTTTTGCCGTGGCGCCGCCCTGACGGGCGGAGGCTCACCGCAGGTCGATTGGATCCGCGGAGGAGCCTGACGGCGCCAGTGGTAACTTGACGACCGGGGAACTGGTGACGACCGGGGAGCTCGTGACGACAGCCGTTGCCGAACCGGTCAGGCGACCGGGCCCGGCTTTCCGTCGAGCGCGCCGGCGGCTGCCAACAGGGCGGGATCTTCGCCAAACCGCGGCGCGTTCTCACGAGCCGAAGGGGCGAACCAACGCGGGACGATCGGCAGCCCCGATTCCTTCCAGACCGCCTCGAGGCGATCGCCGGCAAGGCGCACGATCTTCTCTCGACCGCGGCCAGCGAGGGTCGAGCGATCGGCCCACGGCGTGACGGGGCCGTCGAAACCGGCCTTCTCGGCCTCGACGAGGATCTGGGCGGCGGGGATGACGCCGGTCTCGGCAGGCATCAACCGCTGGGCATGGCTGAGCTCGGCCGAGACGACGTCGCGGGGCGCATCCGACAGACGCACCTCGACGATCCGGCCGGCCGGGATCGACCCGATCACCGACAGCGGCTCGCCGGTGAGGTGGAGGGCCCAAGCGTCGACCACGACGCCGACGCTCGGATGGCAGACGCTCACCAGGCCGATCAGGCCTTCGTAGGTGTGGATGAACTGATGAGCCTTCTCGGCCCGGGCCTCGGCCTCCGGAGCGAGCGCCAGCCCGAGGCTGATGCCGTACTTGGCAAGCAGGCCGCCGAGCGCGTCGAGCCGCTGACGGTAAAGCTCGAAGAAGTCTTTGAAGGCATGGTCATCGCTCGCCGGGGCGATCGTGACGATGGCACGCTTTGCCTCGGTCGCTTGGGCGAACTCGAGCCGCGTCGGCAGTTCGGCGAGGTCGGCGTTGAACGCCGCGTCGTCACCGATCAGCGAGATCGGCAGATGGAAAGACCCACACTGGAGACGGGCGCTCACCATCAGCCGGCGGGCATGCTCGACCCCGAACGCCTCGGCCTGCTGCTGAAAATCGACGATGTCGATGTCCATCGCATCGAAGCCGAACGAGAGCGCCAGTTCGATGAGCTCGCTGGGCCGTCCGGAAAGGGGCAGGCCGACGGTGCTGAGGTTACGGAACATCGCGGGGGAGTCTCCTGTGCTCTGGCTCACCGCGCCGGTGCGCGGCGATAGACCGGGTGTTTGAAACGGGTGTTCGGGGCGGAGCGGGCGGCGCGAGCCCCCGACTTTTCCATCGGGGCTGTCACGCCCACAACGGGCGAAGGGGGCGATTATGCCCGACAGGGCTGCTATTTTGAAGCGGGAACCATCATCCCGTTGGAAAAAGCCCTCCGTGGCCCTGTTCCAAGCCCGTCCCGATCCCCGCCCCGTCCTGCTTTCCCCCGCCGGAACACCCGTTTCATGACCCTCATCGAAGCGATCACCCTCGGCATCGTCCAAGGGCTCACCGAGTTTCTCCCGGTGTCGAGCACGGCCCACCTCCGCATCGTCCCGGCGCTCCTCGGTTGGGACGACCCCGGCGCGGCCTACTCGGCCGTCATCCAGTGCGGCACGCTTTTGGCCGTGTGCGTGGCGATGTGGCGCGACATCGCGGCCCTCCTGCGGGGATTCGTCATCGGGATCGCCAGCCGACGCCCTTGGGGGAGCGCGGAATCGAGGGTTTCATGCCTCATTCTTCTCGGCACACTTCCGATCGTCGTGGTCGGCTTTGCCCTCCGGAAGCTCATCAAGGGGGAAGCGCGGCGGCTGGAGGTGGTGATCGGTGCCCTTTTGGCGGCAACCGTCCTCATGGCCGTGGCGGAATTGGTCGTGCGGTGGCGGAGCCGGCGGGGCTCGACGGGCCGACAGGGGCTCGACGGCATCGGGCTTTCCAATGGGCTGGGGATGGGGCTCGCGCAGGTGCTGGCGCTCGTGCCGGGCACGTCGCGGAGCGGGGTGACGATCTCGTCCGGCATGCTCGGCGGGCTCGACCGGCAGACTGCCGCCCGGTTTTCCTTCCTCCTCTCCCTCCCCGCGGTAGCCGCCGCCGGCCTCCTCGAAGCCTGGCAGGAACGGGCCGAGATCTTCGGCTCTCCCGAGGCGATCACGATGGCCGCTGCCGGCACAGTGTCCGCAGCCATCGTCGGTTATGTGGCGATCCGCTGGCTGCTGGTGATGCTCGGCCGCCGCACCCTCTGGCCATTCATCGCCTACCGGCTCGTCCTTGCGGCCCTCCTCGCCTGGTCGCTCGCCTCGGGATGGGTGCCCGCCGTCGGCTGAGGTCATCCGCCCGCTGGGAGTGAGGAGAGGTCGAGGCCGAGTCGCTTCGCCTTCTTGTAGAGCGTCGTGCGGTTGATGCCCAGCGCCCGCGCCGCCACGTCGCGTCGCCAGGCGTGGCGTTCGAGGGCCTCGAGGATCAGCTGCCGCTCAGGCTGCGCCAGCGACTGCCGCAGCGCTCCTTCGCCGCGCGGCTCCGGGGGGATCGCGCCCGCCGCCACCACGGCCGGGGGCAGGTCGCCGACATCGACGGCGCTCGACGTGCCGAGATACACCCCGCGCTCGACCGCGTGCTCGAGTTCGCGGACGTTGCCCGGCCAGGCGTGGGCGACCAGAGCCGCGAGCGCCGCGGGGGTGAAGCCGTCGACGGGCCTGCCGGCGCGCGCGGCGGCGCGGGCAAGAAAGTGGCCGGCGAGGAGGGGAATGTCGGAGCGCCGGTCACGGAGCGCCGGCATCTCGATCGTCACGACGTTGATCCGCCAGAACAGGTCGGCGCGAAACCGCCCCGCCGCCACCAGCGCCGAGAGGTCTTCGTGGGTGGCCAGGACGAGGCGGGTGTCGACCTTCCGCGTCGTTCCTCCTCCCACCGGCTCGAACTCGAGGTTCTGCAGGACACGCAGGAGCTTCACCTGCAAACCTGGCGTGGCCGTCGCGATCTCGTCGAGGAAGATCGTGCCTCCGTCGGCCTGGGCGAAGCGTCCCTCACGATCGACCGTCGCCCCCGTAAACGCCCCGGCAACATGGCCGAAGAGTTCGCTCTCGAGGAGCGATTCCGGGAGGCTGCCGCAGGCGACCTCGACGAAGCGCCCGGTGCGGCGCTGGCTGATGGCATGGATCTCGCGGGCGAGGAGCGACTTCCCCGTCCCGCTTTCTCCGGTGATGAGGATCGTGACCCCCGTATCGGCAACCCGGCGGGCGACGTCGAGCACCCGACGGATCGACTCGTCGGCACCGAGAATCGCGACCGGGGCCGCGCCCGGGGCCGGAGTCGGGGGCAGTGCCGGCGCCGCCACGGCCTCAGGCCCCGGGGCCCGACAGGCCCGGGCAAGGGCCTCAAGGAGCAGGTCGTCTGCTGCCGGAAAGCCGAGGGTGACATCCCAACCGGAGGCGTCCGCCCGCGGGGGGAGAATTGCGACCAACGCCGTACCGGCGTGGCGTGGGGGGAGCCCCTGACGAACCGCCAAAGCACCCCGGGCGGCCGCCATGCCGACGACAACCCAGGCGTCACACCGCCCGCGGGCCACGAGGCCCCGGGCCTCTTCGACGCTCCCGGCGGCACTGGCGTGCCATCCCTGGGTGCAGAGCCAGGCAGCCGTTCCCGATGCTGCCCGGCGGTCGGCATCGATGACCACGATCCGCCCCCGATGCCCGCTCCGCTCCCCCCCGCGCGTCGTCCGCACGGCCGGGCCGTCAGCGGTCAACGGAATGAACGCGGCAGGAGAGGCGGGAAAAAGGTCGGCGCGCATGGTGAACCCCGTGGACGGAAATAGCTCCACAGGTACCTAGGTCGCCGTTTGGCGACGTCAAAGTCGCCCGAGGTCGACAAGCTTGCCAAAAAGGCACATTTTTCCACCGCAACCCGGCAGAATCGGCGCTATCCGTTCCACCGTCAGTCGTGGTCGCCGGGGGCCGACTCGGCGTGCGTGCCGTGGCCGTCACCGATCCCGACCGCATCGACGATCCGGTCGGCGGCGGGGCCGAAGATCAGCTCCTTGTTTTCGAACAGCGCCTCGGGGTCGCGGTCGAGCATCTGCATCCGCCGTTTGCGAAACCAGAAGAACGCCACCACCGCCAGGAACGCCAGCGAGATTGCCGCGAGCGTCAGCCCCCGTTCGGCGGAGCGGATCAGGCCGCTGATGCTTTCGCCGAAGTAGTAGGAGAGGCCGAAGAAGCCGCCGATAACCACCGAAGCGCAGAGGAGATCGGCGAGGAGAAACCAGCGGTACTTCACCTTGAGCATGCCGGCAGTGAGGTAGAAGGGGCTCCGCAGGCCGACGAGGAATCGGGCGACAAAAAAGGCCTTGATGCCATGCCGGTTGATGAGATCCTCGATCGTCTTCTCGCGCTCGGGGGTGAGAAACCCCGACCACCAGGGGTGATCACGGAGGATCCTGGCGCCAAAAAACCGGCCCACGGCGTACATCAGGCTGTCGCCGAGCACCGCGCCGAGGAGACAGGCAGGGAGGGCGTAATACCACTGCAGCGCCCCCGCCCGGCTGGCCACGCCAGCGGCGACGATCGGCACCTCCTCCGGCACCGGGAGCCCGATCCCCGTGAGGGTCAAAAAGAGCACGATGCCGAGGTAAGAACCCTGCTCGAACCACTCGATCATGTTCAGTTCGGTTGGGATTCCAGGGGATCGGCCCGTGTCGTGCAACGCCCAGTCAGTGTACCCCAGGAAGGCCACCGGGGCAGGGGAACTTCGCCCCCCGTCGGGAATCCGCGGGGCCAGCCGGCTTTGGGGGCTCGATGGCCCCCTCGTCGGGGCCGCCGGACTCACCGCACCCCGAGCCCCTCACCACGCGCCTCACACCACGCGCACCACCTCCAGCCCCTCCCCCGGATCCCATTCGACGAGTTCAGGATCGAGGTTTGCCGTGAGAACGCGGACGCTCGCGGGATTGCGCGCGGGGACGACGAGGATTGCGGCGGTGTCGCCGCCGGCCGGCGCGATCTGTTCGAGCCCGGCCGGGCCGAGCACGTACAGCGCGGTGGAAAGGGCATCGGCGTCGGCGGCCTGCGGCGTGATCACCGTCGCTGAAAGCACGCCTTCGGCCGGCACTCCGCTCCGCGGGTCGAGGATGTGCCCGAGCCGCCGACCGCGATCGACGAAGAACTGCGTCCCCGAGCCACTCGTGCCGAGCGCCGCGTCGACAAGCGTGAAGGTAGCCAGCCGCCGGCCCGGCCGGAGCGGATGGCGCACGCCGACCCGCCAGCCACGCCGTCCGGGGAGCGTGGGGCCCTGCACGCCCACCGCGCGGACGCTGCTCGATCCCC
The DNA here is from genome assembly GCA_945860405.1 of Candidatus Kuenenia stuttgartensis. GTDB lineage: Bacteria > Planctomycetota > Planctomycetia > Pirellulales > UBA1268 > QWOP01. The sequence continues at coordinate 6,430 of CAMARC010000198.1, forward strand.
CATGGACAAGCACGCTCCCCACCCCGGCGGCCGTGAGCATCCCGATCACGGCATCGAGCGCCCATCCCTTGCCGATCGCTCCAAGGTTGAGCTCGATGCCGGGCCGAGTGAAACGCAACCTCCCGGCACGTTCGTCGATCTCGACATGCGCCATCCCCGACTGCTCGCGGGCCGAGGCCAACATCGCCGCGTCGGGAGTCCGGCCCTGACGACGGAGAAAGCCCCAGGCCCGGACGAGGCTGCCGGCGGCCGGGTCAAACGCTCCCCCGGTCTGTTCATGGAGACGCCTCGCCTGAGCGAGCAGCGTTAAGACATCCTCGGCGACCGGTTGCCACCCCTCCGCCGCGGTGGCGTTGAGACGGGCCAATTCGCTCGATTCCCGGTAGACGGTGATCCCATCTTCGATCGAGTCGACGAGATCGAGCGCCGCCAGGCCGAGCTCGGTCGCGTCAGGCACCTCGCCGGCGTTGAACACCACCTCAAACCGACAGGCCATCGCCTCGCGCCCCACGACGAGCGTGTGGAGTTCGGGGAGTGGCTGCGAGGTCGGGGCAGGATCGGTGTCGGCCATGGAGGGTCTCAGGAGTCGAGGCCTCCAAAGCCTACCAGCCGGGCGCCGAGATCAACGGTT
>CAMARC010000199.1 GCA_945860405.1 Candidatus Kuenenia stuttgartensis
TATCGGGAGCGTGACGAGCGTCTTCGGCTACGCCGGACTGACCCCCTACTCGGCCAGCCGTGGCGGCGTGAAGCAGATGACGATGAGCCTCGCCGACGACCTCGGGCCGCATGGAATCACGGTCAACTGTCTGGCCCCGGGGTGGTTTCGCACCGCCCAGAACGACGTCATGTACCGCGACGAGGAGTGGGTCGCCTACCTCACCGAGAGAATCCCGCTCAAGCGTCCGGGGAAGGCAGAAGATCTCGACGGGGCGGTCGTTTTCCTCGCCTCCGATGCAAGCGCCTACGTGACCGGACAGACGCTCCTCGTCGACGGCGGCATCACGACCGGCTCGACGCGGGCCCTGCCGCTGAAAAAGCCCGTTTGAGGCTGTTGTCAACCATGGCGGCCCCCCCCACCACCCGCAACGGCGAGCTTTTCTTTCCCGCCGCCGACGGTCCGTTTTTCGATTGGCACCGGACCAATTCCGGAAGCGACAACGCCGAACTGGTGAGTGCCGAACTGTCGCGGCTGGCCTACGCGCCGCTTCCGCGGATCAAAACGGAACTGCGACGGATCGGCTACGACTTCCTCGAGACCCTCGAGAGCCGGCGGCTTTTCTCCGCGCGTGCCGCCGCCGACGGATTCCTCTGCCGCGATCCGCGGTCTGGCACCCTGTTCGCCGTTTTCCGTGGCACCGAGACGGGGAACCTCGACGATCTCCTCGCCAATCTGCTCGTCGATCCGATCGAGTGGCGGCCAGGGACGATCGTCCAGCGCGGCTACGGCCGGACGTTCGACGAGCTGCGCGGCCCCCTCGAGCCTTGGCTGCTCGAGCCGCCCGGCCGCACGATCGCGACTGGCCACAGCCTCGGTGGCGCCTTGGCCACGCTCTGCGCCTACGACTTCCCGGAGGCGGAGCTTGTCACGTTCGGTGCGCCGCGCGTCGGCACCGACACGCTCGGCCTCCGACCGCGTCAGCCGGTGCGACGCTACGTGCACTGCTGTGACCTCGTCCCGCGCGTGCCCCCGGCCCACTTCCACGAAGCCGACATCGAAGGCCTTGCCGACGGCCTCCTCGACAACCTCGGGAGCCCGGCGGGGTGGCTCGCCGCCGCGTCGCAGACGGCACTGCGGCAATCGGCAAGGCTGGCGGCCGGGGCCGCGGCACGAATCGCGGCAGCACGTGGCTGGGACCACTCCTTTGCCCACCCCGGACCGCTTTTCTACCTCGACCGGCAGGGGAGCATTCATCGCGATCCGAGCGCCGAGATCGTCGCCGCCGATCAGCGGCAGGCCCGGAGCGACTACCGAGAGGCTCTCGGCATCACCGTGTCGGACATGAACGCCGCGGCGCTGCTCGAGGCGCTTGCCGGGCTGTCCGCGGCGTTGCTGCAAGGCGAGACAGACTTGGCCCGCTCCGCACGGGAGCGGCTGTTTGCAGAACTCTCCCGCAGCGACGCGATCGGCAGGGTGGTCTTCCGCGATCTGGCCGACCACGCCGCGATTCACTACGTCCGCATCCTTCTCCGGGCGGCGTCCGGGAGCGTCGCCGGATCTTGATGGCGTGCCGGGGGGCACGATCAATGCGTTCCCGCCAGCCGCTCACATGAACGCTTCGGCCGTTTCTGCCGGGGCCGGGCCGTACTTGAGCGGGGCCATCGTGAAGCTCGCCCGCCCCTGGCTCACGCTCCGGACCGCGGCCGAATAGCCGAACATGCTCGCCAGTGGAGCCTCCGCCGTGAGCACCGTCACGCCGGCGCGGATCTCGGTTGCCGTGATCATCGCCCGCCGCTGCTGGAGATCATTGATGACGTCGCCGAGGTGCTCCTCTGGCACACTCACCTCGACCCGCATCACCGGCTCGAGAAGCACCGACCCGGCAGCGGTGAGGAGCTTGTCGACGGCGTCGGCGGCAGCAATCCGGATCGCGACCTCCCCCGGCGGCGGCTCGGGGATCGGGCTCTCGAGGACAACGATCCGCACGCCCCACAGCGGACAGCCCTTGAGGCCGCCTCGCTCCGCGCTCTCCCGCACCGCCAGGGTCATCGCCGCGGCGATGTCGGCGAGGGCGTCGTTCTCGGGAAACCACCCCTGCTCGACCGTGACGCTTGCTTGGTCGTCGGTCGGCTCAGCGCGGATCGTGACGGTGGCAACGAGCGTCTGCCCGGCCACCTGACGGTTTGACTGGCCGACGACCGTGGCCGTGCTGCGGAGCGTCTCCTTGTAGCTCACCCGCGGCTTGTGGACGCGGCACTTGAGGTTGAAGTCTCGCTGAAGCCTGTGACGGATGACCTCGAGATGGAGCTCGCCCATGCCGGAGATGAGCGTCTGCCCCGTCTCCTCGCTCTCGCTGGCACGAAACGTCGGATCCTGACGCTTCATCATTTCGAGGACATCGGAGAGCTTCTTCCGCTCGAGGCTCGTCTCCGGCTCGATCGCCATCGAGATCACCGTCTCCGGGAACTCGATCGACTCGAGGATCACCTGGGCATCGGCGTCGCAGAGCGTGTCGCCGGTGATGCTGTTGCGGGGGCCAATGACCCCGACGATGTCCCCCGCCTCGCACTTCTCGATCTGCTCGCGGCGGTCGGCCTGCACGCGCCACAGCTGGGCGATGTTCTCCTTCTTCTGCCGGAGCGGATTCCACATCCGGCTCCCCGCCTTGAGGGTGCCTGAGTAGACGCGGACGAAGTACAGGTCGCCATGCTTCTCGGCGAGGATCTTGAAGACGAGCCCGCAGAACGGCGCCGCCGGATCGGCCGCACGCTTGACCGTGACGGGCGTCTTCTTCGTCGGGTCGAGGCCTTCGACGGGGGGCACATCGAGGGGGCTGGGGAGATAGGAGGCGACCGCGTCGAGCACCGGCTGGACTCCGATGCAGTCGAGGGCGGAGCCGGCGAGCACCGGCACGACGCGGCGGGCGAGGGTCGCTTCGCGGATCGCCTTGCGGATCACCTCAGTGGGGATCGGCGCCTCGTTCATCGCCAGTTCGGCGAGCTCATCAGAGAAGTCGAAGAGGGTGGAAACGAGCTGCTCGCGCCACTCGGCGGCCAGGTCGGCGACCTCATCGGGGATCGAGCCCACCGTGAAGGCCTCGGCCGGGGCATCGCCCTCGAGGACCTCGTCCCGCGGCGGATAGGTGAGGAGCTTCATCTCGACGAGATCGACGATCCCGCGGAAGGGATCCTTGACGTGCGGCGGCCCCATGCCGAGGGGCACGTGGAGCACCAACGGCTTGGCGCCGAGCCGCTTCTCGATCTGGTTGACGGTGCCGAAAAAATCGGCCCCCTCGCGGTCGAGCTTGTTGACCAGTGCCACCCGCGGCACGTGGTATTTGTCGGCCTGACGCCAGACCGTCTCGCTCTGCGCCTCCACCCCCTCGCGGGCGGAGAAGACGACCACCGCCCCGTCGAGGACGCGTAGGGATCGCTCCACCTCGGCGGTGAAATCGACGTGGCCGGGAGTGTCGATGAGGTTCACCGTCACGTCGCGCCAGCGAAAGCTCACCGCCGCGGAGTAGATCGTGATCCCGCGTTCCTGCTCTTCGGGATCGAAATCGGTGACGGTCGTTCCCTTGTCGACGTCGCCGAGACGGTGGCTCGACTTGGTGTAGAAGAGCATCCGCTCGGTGAGCGTGGTCTTGCCGGCGTCGATGTGGGCGACGATGCCGATGTTGCGGATGCTGGCCAGTTGCCGGCTCATGATCTCACGATTCCTCGGTGACCGGCGGCGGTCACATCTTGCGGACGGTGCCGATGCCGAGCAGTTCCAGCCCCGTCCGCAGGACCCGGCCGGTGAGGTCGCACAGGGCCAGCCGGCTCGAGCGCTCCGGTTCGGGAGCTTTCAGGATCGGAAGGGCGTCATAGAAGGCCGAATAACAGCCAGCCACGTCGAACAGCCAGGCGGTGAGGACGTTGGGGCGGTAATCGGCCTCGACATCCTCGAGGACCTCGCCAAAACGGGCGATCTCGAGGGCCAGGGCGCGTTCCTTCGGATCGGCAAGCACGATCGGCGTCTCCGTGCTCCGCAGTGCCCCGCGATCGATCCCCCCCTTCTCCAGCACCCCCTCCACCCGGGCGACCGCATACTGCATGTAGGCCGCGGTGTTGCCGTTCAGTTGGAGCATCTTGTCGTAGCTGAAGACGTAGTCGGTCGTCCGGTTCTGGCAGAGATCGGCATACTTGATGGCGCCGATGCCGACCGTCTCGGCCACGCGGCGGCGTTCCTCGAGCGACAGCCCCTCGTCTCCAGCGGTGAGGGCCGCGGCCCGCTCCACCCCCTCATTGAGGAGCGACTCGAGCCCCACCGTGTCGCCGGCCCGGGTCTTGAACGGCTTGCCGTCATCCCCGAGCACGGTGCCGAAGGCGACATGGACGAGGTCGACCCGGTCGACGCCCCAGCGTTTCGCCGTCTCGAACAATTGATCGAAGTGCTGTCCCTGACGGTGGTCGACCACGTAGAGGATCCGGTCGGGCTTCCAGTGCTCGAGGCGCCAGCGGATCGTCGCCAGATCGGTCGTCGCGTAGAGGAAGGCACCGTCGGCCTTGCGGACGAGGAAGGGTGGTTTGTCATCGCCGTCGAGAAAGACCCCGATGGCGCCGCGGCTCTCGCGGGCCAGCCCCTTCGCCTCCAGATCGTCGACGACTCCGGCCAAGAACGGCTGGAAGAAGCTCTCTCCAAGGGTGTGATCGAAGCGGACCTCAAGACGCTCGTAGAGCCGCTCGATGTCGCCGAGGCAGGCTGGCATGAACCGCTCCCAGAGGGCCCGGTTGTCGGCATCCCCCTCATGGAGTCGAGCCGTTTCGAGAAGGACCTCGCGACCGGCATCGGGGTATTTCGCGGCCAGGTCGGCGATCAACGGGTCGGCTGCGATCTCCTCGGGCTTGCCGTCGGCGAGTTTCCGGACGGTGCGATAGATCCGTCCCAGTTCGCCGGTCGGATCGGCGGCGAAAGCGGCCTCGTCTCCGAATCGCTTCCAGCCCCAGAGGATCATCCCGAATTGCGTGCCCCAGTCACCGAGATGGTTGTCGGTGATCGTGTGATGGCCGCGGAAGCCGAGGATCCGGGCGATCGCGTCGCCAATCACCGTCGAGCGGATATGGCCGACATGCATCGGCTTGGCGACGTTCGGCGAGCTGAAATCGATGACGATCGTGTCGGGCTCGGCCACGCCTGGCACGCCGAGGCGAGCGTCGCGGAAGGCAGCCGAAACGGCGGCGCCGAGAGCCTCATCCCGGATCCGAACATTGATGAATCCGGGCCCAACGGGATCACCAGGGGGGGCAAAGGCTTCCGTAAACCCAGGCGCCTCCGCCAAGCGACGGGCGATTTCGACGGCCAGTTCGCGTGGTTTTTTCCCAGCCTTCTTCGCCAGCCCCATTGCCATCGTGCCGGAATAGTCGCCGAACTTGGCGTCAGCCGTTTCCCGCACCTGCTCGAGCAGCGCGGGGATCTCAGCGGCGTCAATCGCCACGATCCCGTCGGCGGCGAGGCTCTGGAAGGCCGCGGCGAAGCAGCCCCTCAGCCGGTCACGGAACGTCCCGACAGACGCGGGTGCGGGGGCCCGTGGAGCGTCGTCCACCATCACGTCGCGGCTCCCGCCGACGGCAAGGGGACGCGACGGGCTTCGCTCCAGAGGTGCTCGAGATCCCAATAGTCGCGGGCCTCGGCGTCGAACAGTTGGATCACGACGTCGCCGTAATCGAGGACGATCCACCGCCCCTCCTCATACCCCTCGCCGCCACGCTTGAGGTCGTTCCACTCCCGCTTCATCACCTTCTCGATCTCGTCGGCCATGGCGTGGATCTGCCGACGGCTCGTGCCGGTGGCGACGACGAAGTAATCGAACATCGGCGTCACCCCCCGCAAGTCGAGGATGCGGATGTCAGTGCCGCGGGTCTCCTCGGCGATCCGCGCGGCGGCCAAGGCACGCTCGAGCGCCGGCGCCAGCGGAGGGGCAACAGAGGGATCACCGGAAGTCTTCGCCATGGAGCGCCGCAGGATCGGGGACTGGACAAGGAAGGGGGAGCGGAAGTCTACCTGCAATCGCATCATGATCCCACCACAGCGGTGAGGTTTTGTCGCGCCGTCACCGCGTCAGGGCCCGCTCGGCCGCCAGCGCGATCCCCACGAGAACGAGATCGGGCATCTCGATCGCCCCGGGGAGAGCCGGCAGGATGGCACCGCTCCACCCCCCGGTGACGAGCACCGGGGTCGACGGCCCGAGTGCCAATCTCGATCTGGCCACGAGTTCGGCGATCGCCCCGCGCATTCCCCAGCCGATGCCGGCAGCGATCGCCTCGCGGGTGTTTCCGCCGGGCATCGCCGGAGGATCGGCCTGTTCAAGGGCCAGGACCTCAGGCAGCTTGCTCGTTCCCTGGGCCAACGCCCGGGCCATGAGCGTCGGACCGGGAAGGATCGCCCCCCCCAAAAACCGTCCGTCAACGGCGATCAGGTCGACCGTCGCCGCAGTCCCGCAATCGACGACGATCACCCCCGAGTCTTGCGGCTTCACCGCGGCGGCTGCCGCGCCCGCCGCCAGACGATCGATCCCCACCCGGTGAGGTTCGGCAACCGCCGGCAGGCAGGGCAGATCGGCAAACCCGATCCTCCGCTGCCGGAGCGGGCGCCGACCGGTGGCCGACTCCTCGGCCAGCGCCATCTCGAGAACCCCCGCCGCGGCGTCGTGAACGCTGGCGACGAGGATCACCGCCGGCCCGGGGGCCGCGACGGCGAGCCATTGGCGGAGGAGGTTCGTGCGCAGGCCGCGGTTGTCGATCTCGAGTCGCTGGCGGACCGTCGGCAGGCCCACCCGGCTCCCACCGGCATCGAGGCCGCGGTCGGCTACCACAGCGAGCTTGATCCGGCTGTTCCCCACGTCGGCGAGGAGCAGGGTCTCGGCCTGTCGGCCTGACAGACCCACAGCGGCGGCGGGAAGGGACATGCGGGCGGTCCTCCGGGAGGAACAAGCCGACGGCGGCAGCAGTCCGCCGCCACACCATTCAACGGTCTGGCGCGGGATCGGTCCGGGGGCTGTCCATCTCGCGCACGACAGCAGTTAGCAGGCGATCGAG
>CAMARC010000200.1:0-6965 GCA_945860405.1 Candidatus Kuenenia stuttgartensis
GCTCCCCTGAACGACGCGGTTCGTGGGGCTGGGAGGGGGAGGGATCGGCGGGCAAGGGAAACTCCGGCGCGCGGGGGGAAAGGGGCCACTCGCACGGCGGACCCACCGCGGGATCATACACCGGACGTCGGAGGGCTGCGGGATTCGCCGGACTGGTGGGGGTTGGGGCCGATTGCCGGGAAGCGAGCCCTCCTCCCTCACTGCATCGGCGACCACCAGCGGGAGCGACGGACTTCGGTCACCGGCTCGTTGTAGTCGCGTGGACGACTCCCATCCATGAGGGCCTCACGGAAGAGGGTGGAGCCGATGTCGGGCTGCGGGTAGGGATCGAAGCGGACGGCGCGACGTTGCTGTGTCCGGGCGTTGGAGGTCGTCTGCAAGGACGGTTTTGCCAGCGAAGCGCAGCCCCCGGCCCACGGCATCACGCTGACCAGGGCCAGCAGCGCGGCGGTGTTCGACAGGCCTCGCATGGTGGGCGCCCTCGGGGGATCGACCGGCGGTCCGGTCGGGGGCGGGAGTGTAGGGCCGTCCCACGAAAACGGCCTAGGGCTATTTCCAGGGGGAATCATCGGCGGAAACCAGCGGAAAAGACGCGGATCGAAGCCGCCGTCGCCAATTCCGGAGGTCATCCGAGGGCGACATGGAGGAGCTTCGCCCCCCCGGCGTTGCCGACGCACCGCACCGTCTGCGGGCCGATCTCGGCCGGGAGGAGGACGGTTTGTCCCGGCCCCAATTCCGGAAGCCCCCACGCCTCGTCGAGCGCCACCCGGCCCCCCACGATGGCGAGGAGATGGCAGGCGTCATCCCCCCCCACACTCCAGTCGGCGCCGGGAGTGACCTCGTCGAAGACGAAGTAATCGCAGGCCGCCAGCCGACGCACCCCGGGAGAGGAGGTCGAGGCGAGGGGTGCGAGGGATGTTGGATCGACCGGCCCGAAGCGAGAGACGGCCTCGAGGCCCGCCTCGAGATGGAGCGGCCGCGGCTTGCCGTCGGGCCCGGTGCGGTTCCAGTCGTGGAGCCGGTAGGTGACGTCACTCGACTGCTGGATCTCGGCGACGACAAGCCCCGCGCCGATGGCATGCACCGTCCCGGCCGGGATGAAGATGCAGTCCCCGGCCTTCGGCTCGACGACATGGAGGACCTCCTCGCAGCGGCCTTCACGGAGGGCGGCGGCGAGCGACTCGCGATCGACCCCAGCCTTCAGCCCAGCCCAGAGTCGGCTTCCAGGGGCGGCATCGATCACATACCAGGCTTCGGTCTTGCCCTTGTCGGGCGGGGCGAGCCGCGCGGCACGGTCGTCGTCGGGGTGGACTTGCACGGAGAGATCGCGGCAGGCGTCGAGAAACTTGAAGAGGAGCGGAAACGACGTCAGCCCGGCATGCCTGCCGAGGAGGGCCCGCCCGTGGTGCGTCACGAGATCGCCGAGGGAGCGGCCGGCAAGCGGCCCGGTGGCGACAACACTCTGGTCATCCCGCCGGTCGACCACTTCCCACGACTCGGCGAAGTCTTCACCTGCAGGAAGGTCACGACCGAGGAGCGACGCGAAGCGGCGACCACCCCAGAGGTAGCGGCGATAGATCGGGGTGAAGAGGAGCGGGGGCAACACGGCGGGGGGCGTTCCTTGGCCTGAAGACTTGGACAGGGGGCGGCGATGCCGCGGCACGATCAGGAAGGGGCGTAGGCCTCGAGGAGCCGTCCGATCCAGAAACAGCAGACGCTCGCCAAGAGCATGACGAGCATCTGCCCGAGGGAGATGGCGTGTTGGAGTTCGAGGACGATCGCCAGTGCCGGGAGCGAAAGCCCGGCGAACTGGCCGAGACGGCCGCACGTGCGGATCAGGTCAGCCATGAGTGGATCGGCAGCAGAGGGCACCGGGGGGCGACCACCGACAAGGCTGTCGGCCACCACCGGAGGGGCTCACCGCGGCTGGGCCGGCCGGGCAAACTCCCACGAGCCTGCCCCGACCGCTTCGCAGCGGCAGGAGAAATGTGGCAGGTGCTCGGCCGCCCGACAAGACTCGTAGCGGTCGAGGTTGTCTCCGGTGAGGCCGCAGAGGCGGATCAGCCCCCCTTCCCGCAGCATCAGCCCGGCGAGCAGTTCGAGCCCTTCGAGGAGTCGGTCGTCGACCTGCTCGACCCCGTCGAGCTCCACGACCATCCGGTTCGTGCCATGCTCCCGGGCGACGTTCCACAGCGCGTGGCCGAGGTCGCCGCCCCGTCGCGGGGCATTTGTCGCGGGGGGGAAGAGCTTCACGAACAGCCAGTCCGGGCCCCGTTCGACGCCGACGTCGTAGCGATCGATGAGTTGGTTCATGGAAAGAGCCTTCCGTAGTGTGGCCGTAGTGATCCCCCTAACTGCCCGTGGAAAAAGTCATCCATGACCTTTTTCCACTTGGAAAACCTCCGGTTTTCTCGAGTGCTACGCACTCGCGACCGCCTCGTGCGGTCGGGCCAGCACTTTATCCACAGCCTGCTAACCCGTCCGGGCCGTGGCCCACGCCTGGACGGGAAATACTACGGGGGGAGGCAAGGCCTTCCGGCCCGGATTGCGGTCCATGCCCCCGCACCTTGCCGAAACCCCGCCGCTGGCCATACTTCCGACAGGTTTTTCCGTTTTTTGTTTCCCGTTTTCCCGTTTTCCCGTTTTTTTTGGAGGACACGCATGGGTCGGCACGGCGCAGTGACGTTCAAGGGCAATCCGCTCACGCTCGTGGGCGAAGAGGTCAAGGTGGGGGCTGCGGCGCCCGAGTTCACCCTCACCGGTGACGCGATGCAGGACATCCGCAAGGCGGATCTCCTCGGCAAGCCGACGATCATCAGCGTCGTCCCCTCGCTCGATACGCCCGTCTGCCAGGTGCAGACGAAGAAGTTCAACGAGAGCCTCACCCAGCTGGGCGACAAGATCAACGCCCTCACCGTCAGCCTCGATCTCCCCTTCGCGATGAAGCGCTTCTGCGGCGCCGAGTCGATCACGGCGATGAAGGTCGGGAGCGACTACAAGGACCGCGAGTTCGGCAAGGCCTACGGCCTCCTCATCGACGAGCTCAAGATCCTCGCCCGCGCCGTCTACATCCTCGACGCCAAGGGGCATGTCGTCTACGGCGAGCTCGTCAAGGAAGTGGCCAGCGAGCCGAACTACGAAGCCGCCATGGCAGCGCTCGAGAAGCTCGTCTGACCGAGATCAGTTCTTTCGCAACGAGAACGGCCGGCCGAACGATTCGGCCGGCCGTTTTTTCGTTCTTGCATGACGAGAACGGGCGCCCCCGAGTCATCCCCCGGAACGACCCAGGTCGGGGTTGGCCGTGTCCTGGGAGCCGGCACCCGCGCACTCTACGGAACGACCCAGGTCGGGGTTGGCCGTGTCCTGGGAGCCGGCGTTGCAGGCAAGCGCAGCCATGGATGGCGCAGCGCAGCCGGCACCCGAGTGCAGCTTTGGCCTGGAGGGCCAAAGCCAACGTCCGGCGACAGGACACGGTCAACGCCGACCGGCCGACAGCGTCAAGTGGCCCAGTCACCAACCGCCCGGCATCACTTCGAGAGCAGCCCCTCGATCGCGGTCTTCGCCGCGGCGAGCGCATCGGCGAGTTTGTCGACGAGCTTGCCGCCGGCCTGGGCGAGGTCGGGCTTGCCTCCCCCCTTCCCGCCGACGATTCCCGCGGGCTCTCGGATCCAGGTGCCTGCCGACAGGCCCCGTTCTTCGAGTTCGCGGCTGATGCCGGCGACGAGGGTCACCTTCTCCCCGTCGGCAGAGCCGAGGAAGACCGCCACCGGGCTTGCCTTGCGGCGGAGTTGGTCGATGCACTGCCGCATCGCCGCGACGTCGGCGCCGCCGGCGTTGACGATGACGATCCGGGTGTCGCCGACGGTCGTGGCCGCGGCGATGAGATCGTCGACGGCGAGCGTGGCCGCGGCGGCGACAGGCTTTGCCTTCTTGAGATCCTTGATCTCCTTGGCGAGGGCCGCCAGCCGCGTCGGGAGCTCCGCCGCCGGGACGCGGAGGGTGCCGGCGGCCTCGGCGAGCGTCGCTTCGGCGTTGCGGAAGCGTTCGAGGGCCTTGAGCCCGGTGATCGCGCTGACGCGGCGGGTGCCGGCGGAGACGCTCTCCTCGCCGGTGATTCGCACCTGGCCGATCTGGCCGCTGTTGCTGACGTGCGTGCCGCCGCAGAGTTCACGGCTCACCTCACCAAGCGATACCATCCGGACGACGTCGGGGTATTTCTCCCCGAAGAGCATCATCGCCCCCTCATGGCGGGCGTCGGCGAGCGGCAGGAGCCGGGCGCCCACGGGCACCGCGGCGAGGACGTTGCGGTTGACCATCGACTCGATCAAGTCGAGCGTCTCGCGGCCGACGGCGCTTCCGTGAGAGAAGTCGAAGCGAAGCATGTCGGCATCGACCTTCGAGCCCTGCTGGACGGCGTGGCGGCCGAGGTGGTGCTGGAGGGCGGCGTGAATCAGATGCGTGGCGGAGTGGGCCCGGCGGATCGCCGCCCGGCGATCTTCATCGACGTTTGCCGAGACGATGGCGCCGAGGTCGAGCGTGCCGCTGCGGAGGTGGCCGACATGGAGCATGAAGCCCCCCTCACGCTGCGTGTCGAGGACCTCAAAGCGCCCCGCGCCGGTCCCCTGCCACTCGAGCCAGCCGATGTCGCCGACCTGCCCCCCCGATTCGCCGTAGAACGGGGTCCGGTCGAGGACGATGGTCACAGGCGCTGGGGAATCGTCGGCGGAGAGGGCGTCGCAGAGCTGACCGCGGGCGATGATCCCGAGCACCTTTCCTGCGGCGGAAAGCGTGTCGTAGCCGAGAAACTCGGAGCCGTGCATCGTTTTCTTGAGCGCATCGAGCGGGCCGGAGGTGAACACCTCCACCCGGTTGCCGGCGCCCGACACCTTCCCATGCTCGTCCATCGCGGCGCGGAAGCCGTCCCAGTCGAAGCCGATGTTCCGCTCGGCGGCCAGCGTCTCGAGAAGCTCCGGGGGGAAGCCGTAGGTGGTGTAGAGGTCGGCTGCATCGGCACCTCCCACCGTCGGCATGCCGGAGGAGCCAAGGCCCGCAAACAGCGTCTTGATCCGCTGGAGGCCGTCGTCGATCGTCGTCATGAACGACTCTTCCTCGCGCTTGATCACCGTGGCGACGCGTTCGACGCTCTCGGCGAGCTCTGGGTAGGGGCGGGCCATGAGGCTCGCCACCATGCCCGGCAGCTTGTGGAGGAACGGCTCTTTCATCCCCATCTGCCGGCCGTCGAGGACGGCGCGGCGGAGGAGCCGCTTGACGACATACTTCTCCTCGTTGTTGCCGGGGAGAACGTTCTCGTGGATCGCGAACGTGCAGGCGCGGACATGGTCGGCGATCCGGCGCATCCGTCGGCCATCGTCGTCGGCCGGCACGTACCGTTTCGAGCAGACATCCCCCACCGCCTCGACGAGCGGCCGGAGGATGTCGATGTGGAAGTTGCTGTCGACCCCCTGGAGCATGGCGCAGGTCCGCTCGAGCCCCATGCCGGTGTCGATGTTGCGGCTGGGGAGCGGGGAGAGGTTGTCGGGGGGGGAACCCTTGCGATTGAACTGCGTGAAGACGAGGTTCCAGATCTCGACATCGCTGCCGTCGGGCATCCGGTAGAAGATCTCGCTGCACGGGCCGCAGACGCCATCGGGGCCCTGGCTGGGGGCGCTGGCCGGCCAGAAGTTGTCGTCTTCGCCCAAGCGGCTGATCCTGCCGTGGGGCACGCCGATCTCGTCGGCCCAGATCCGGAAGGCTTCGTCGTCGTCTTGGTAGACGGTGATCGAGAGCTTCTCGGGGGCGATGTTGAGCCAGCTCTTGGCCGTGAGGAATTCCCACGCCCAGTGGATCGCCTCGCGCTTGAAGTAGTCGCCGAAGCTGAAGTTGCCGAGCATTTCGAAGAACGTGTGGTGGCGGGCGGTCCGCCCCACGTTGTCGATGTCGCCGGTACGGAGGCACTTCTGGCAGGTGGTCGCCTTCGTGAAGTCGAGCTTGCACTTACCGAGGAAATGATCCTTGAACTGGTTCATGCCGGCCGGCGTGAACAACACCGAGGGATCCCAGCGAGGCACGAGGACGTCGCTGGGGCGGCGGACGCAGCCCTTCGATTCGAAGAACGCCAGATAGGCTTCCCGCAGTTCATCGGCCTTCATGTCGGCATCGGCTCCACGGACGAGGGTGAGGTCACGGAAGAAAGCAGAGGTTGGCTCGCCGGGGCAGTGGCAGGGCCTTCGGCAGACCGCTCGGTCGCCCCGGGAAAGGGCCCATGATACACGCCTCCGCCCTGCAGCCCACGCCGGTTTGCCCACGCGAATCAGCCGAAAGTCGGCCGAGCGGAAACGACACCACCCACGAGTCGCCGCTTGGGTCGGCAACTCGTGGGTGGATCGGATCGCATCGGCCCGCCGCCCCGGTCGGAGGCGGCTGGGCGGACGCGGAGTGTGGAGGTCAGCGGAGGGGCCTCAAAGCTCTGGCCCGTCGACCGTTCGCCGCGGGGAAATCACTCGTCGCCATCGCCTTCTTCGTCGTCGTCCGATGAGGCCGACTCCCCTCCCTCGACGGCAATCACGGCATCCTTGCTGTCGAGGACCCGCTGGCGGATCTCGGCGGCAACTTCCGGGTTGTCCTTGAGGAATTGCCGGGCCTTCTCGCGACCCTGGCCGAGGTGGACCTCGCCGAAGCGGAGCCAAGTGCCGGTCTTGTCGATGAGCTTGGCGACGACGGCGAGGTCGAGGATGTCCCCCTCCACGCTGATTCCGTTGGCATGCATCATGTCGAACTCGGCAACCCGGAACGGCGGGGCCACCTTGTTCTTCACAATCTTCACCCGCACCCGCTGGCCGACGACATCCTCGCCATCTTTGAGGGTGCCGATGCGGCGAACGTCGACCCGGCACGACGAGTAGAACTTGAGAGCCCGACCACCGGGGGTCGTCTCGGGGCTGCCGAACATGACGCCGATCTTCTCA
>CAMARC010000201.1 GCA_945860405.1 Candidatus Kuenenia stuttgartensis
ACGGCCGTGACGACGATTTGATTGAGGCCCAGATAGTTGAAATCGATGCTCCAATCCGCCGGAAGCCCTTCGATCGTCGCAAACGAACCAACGAGACTCCCGTAGCTGGCAATCACATAGTTGCCGTTGAGGACCCCGGCTCCAACGTCGAAATGCAACGTGGCGTTGGTCGCATCCAGGATTCCGCCGACGGTGATCATGTCGGCTTCGTTTCCGACGAAATCGATGTCGACGCGCCCCCCACCCTGCTGGGAAAGATCGAGATTGCCTCCGATCGCGAGCGACCCGATCGCCGCATAATCCAGGAAGCCTGGGGCGATGACACCGCCGCTGCCGACGAGGACATTGCCGGTGATCGTGCCGGCCATGCCGACGAGCGAACCGCCGTCGCCCACCAAGACCCGCGTGGCATCGATCGTGGCCCCGAACACGGCGGCGACATTGCCAGTGGCATTCGCCCCCGACCCGGCGGCGTTTCCGGAGATGACGACGTCAGCCCCGGTCGCCTTGACCTCGAGCTTCGCCGTTGGGCCGTCGAGGACGAGGATGTTCCGGCTCGCGCTCTTGTTGTAGCCGACGTAGAAGTTTTTCCCCGGCTCGGTGAGCGTGGTCGTGCCACCGAAGATGTAGAAGCCGTTGTCGCTGCCGGCGTCACCGACGCGGACCGAACCGTTCAAGGTCCAAGAGCCCCCGGCCACCGCGGCGGCGTTAAACATGGCACCGGCGTCGACGCCGATCCGTGCCCCGCCGGAGGTCGCCGTGCTCCCATCTGCGACTTCGAAATAGTTCCAGGAGCCAGACTGCCCGACAACGATGTTCTTCGGCGACGAGAACGTACTGCCGGCATCGACGAAGATCTTGTTGTCGTGGGCCCCGGCGTTGGCCCCGATGACGACATCGGATGTGCCCGTCAGCGTCAGCGTTCCGTTTCGGGCACTCACCAAGTCTGCGTCACCGACATAGACGCTATTGTTGTTGCCGCTCAAGCCGACGGTGAAGGCGCCGGAGTTGGTGTAGGTGCCGTTGCCGGCCACGGTGAGATAGTTGTAGGCCGACGTGGCCTGCTCACCGAGGGTAGTGTTGGCGACGTTCCACGTGCCGCCGTAGTTCTCCGCTCCCCCCAGCGAGCCATTCACGCCGACGACGAGGTTGGAAACGGAAACCGTTGCCCCGTCGGAATAGGTGCCGAGCCAGTTCCAGCCATCGGTGGCCGACCCGGCCGTCGCGGCCGCGCTGATGTCGATCGCGGGAGCACTGATCGACGCGGTGCCGACGCCGCTAACAGAGGCGCTGGTGCCACTGTAGTTGATCGTCAGCGAGTTGAAGTTGCCGTCGTAGCCGACGTTGATCTTGTCGGTGGCGATAAGGCTCGCCGTCCCGCCCGTCATTGTCTGGAGTGTCACGTCGTTGCTCACGCTCGCGGCGTCGGCGCCGATCGTCACGCGCAACGCGCTCACCGAGACGGTGCCGTTGGAGCCGTTGCTGGAAAGCCACAACGACGTCGTTCCGGAGGTCTCGTTGAGCCAGAGTTGGTCGGCAAGGGTCAGATCGCCGTTCTGGATCGTGTAGCCGCCGGCCTGGGGAAAGAGCGACTTGGCCTGAGCGCCGGAGCCGAGGTTGATCGTCTGATTCGTCGGGCCGCCTGGCAGGACGGCGTCGAGCGTCGCATCGGGGACGAGGTTCGTGGTGACGTCGGTCAGCCAGTTGCCGGCCACGCCCCACGAGCCGACGCCGCCACTCCCCTGATCTCCGGTCCATGAGGTGTTGCTTGGCAACGGCTCGGCCTGAACGGGCATCGTCGCCCCGAACACCAGGGCCGCGGTCACAAAGCGAACGCCGACCGACGCCCGACACTTACGGATCCAAGACATCATCACCTCGGTGGAAGGAAATCTCGGGCCCGAATCCGTCGACTCATCGCCAACCTAGGACGTTAGCTCATTCGGAGGGCCCCTCCCACCCCCGCAATTCTTTCGATGCCGAAATCAACACTCGGCGAGTCTCGGCCACGCATTGGCTCAGTCGCCGAGTCACGAACCGCTGCCGGCCGTATCGTCCGCAGGCCCGGTCGCCTCGGCGCCATGGCCGTGCGACTCGACCGGCACGCCGAGCAACTCGCTCCCGGCCCGCTCCAGCTCGCGCACCAGCGGCGCGGGCCAGAGCCCGAGGAGGACGATCGTGCCGAACAGCGCCGTCAGCGCGATCCGTTCGCGGGAGAGGAGGTGGTGCCTCGGCCCGTCAACGCTCGAGGGGCCGCCGAAAACCATCAACCAGCCCCGCATCACGGCAATCGCCGAGAGGACCGTCGCCGCGATTACGAGCAGCCCGGCGTGAAGCTGCTCGTCGAGGCTCCCCGACACGAGGAGATCGTCGGCGACGAAAGAGAGCGTTCCCGGCAAGCCGATGCTCGAGAGCCCGAAGAGAAGAAAGAAGGCCGCCAAGAGCGGCGCGTCGGCAAACCGCCCCTGCGGGGTCTCGAGCGACAGCGGCCCGGCCCGGCTCTCGAGGGCCCACCCGACGAGCCCCAGCCCCGTCAGCGCAAGCCCGCTCGAGATCCACGTGCAGAAAGCGCCGTTGAGCTCCATCGGCAGTTTGCCGGCCAGCCCGGCCAGGACGAGCGCCGACTGGCTCATCGCCAGCGTGCCGATGAGCCCACGGAGATCGCGCTGCACCAGCGCCAACGCCGCCCCGTACGTCGCCGTCAGCAGGGCCAATTGCGAGAGGACGACGAGCTCCGCCGCCACGCCGTCGCCGTGGTCGGCATGGCCGAAGAATAGCCGCACCGCCGTGTAAGAGGCGATCTGTGGCATGGTGGCAGCCAGCGCCGTCGACATCGGCGCGCCGCGGAACAGCGCCGGATACCAGGAATGGAAGGGGACTATTCCCTTCCGCACGAGTACGCCCAAAGCCACCAGCCAGCCGCCAGAGGCCCCCAGGACTCCCCCCCCGGCCTCCCACGGCGGGTCGGCGATCATCATCAGCGTGCCGCTGGCCATGCAGGCCACCGACAGCGTCATCATGATCGCGTAGACCCGCGCGGCGGTCTGACCGCCGGGCGTCGCCCGAGTGCTCCACCAGGTGGGCAAGGCCGTCACCACCCAGGCAACGATGAGGACCAGCGGGTGGGCGGTGGAGAAGAGCGCGAGGGTCGTAGCCGCGCCGAGGAGGATTCGCACCGTCGCCGGGCCGTCAAGGAAGCGCTTCGGCGCGACCATCACGATCGCCAGTTCAACGAGCGCCACAAACGGCAGGAGGACGGCGGTGAGGCCGTCGACATGGATCAGGTAGCCGCCGCCGAGCCGCTGGCCGAGCTCGAGGGTGACCTCGGGACCGCTCATCCAGAATCGAGTGATCGTCAGGCCGGCGATCAACGAGACCAGCAGGGCGATCATCGCCGGGGTGCGCGGGGCCGCAGGGCTCCTACCGCGGTGGATCCAGACCGCCGCTGCCAGGGGGGCGAGAATCGCCGCGGTCAGCGCCGCCACCAGCGGAATGTCATGGCCGTCGAGATTCACCGCCGGCCCCCCTGCATCCGCCGGCCGGCGACATCCCGTCTCCGGTCCTCCCGGCGCGTTCCGAGCCAGTCGATCCACGCCAGCTCGGCCCCCCCGAGCCGCTCGAGGAGCCTCCAGATGGGCCCGATGACAAACCGCGACAACACCATCTCCTCGAAGCCACGGTCGAGCGCCACCCGGTAGAGCCGGGACTGCATCCCGTCGGGGAGGAGTCGGACGACCGACCACGACACCGCGCCGGGATGGCCGCCAAGGGCCGCCTCGAGCTCGTGCCGATCGTGGAGCGCTGAGGGGGAGCGGAGGATCTGGAGGCTGCGGAGGATCGCATGGCTGACAATGTGGACGAGGGCCACGACCCGGAATCCGAGGCCGATCTCGACGAAGATGATCCCCGCCTGCGTCATTGAGGCGTAGGCGAGCATGCTCTTGAGGTCGGTCTGGACGCGACCGACGAGGGCCGCATGGATCGCCGTGAAGGCCCCGATGACGACAAGGACGATCCGGGCCAGCGGCGCCGCGTCGAGGAGGGCCTCGCAGCGGAGGAGGAGATAGGCGCCGGCATGGATCGACAGGGCCCCGTAGAAGATGGCGCTCGACGGTGTCGGCCCCTCCATCGCCCGCGGCAGCCAGTTCGAGAACGGCACCTGCGCACTTTTTCCCATCGCCGCAAACACCAGGAGGAGCGAGACGAGCGTGGCGGTGCCGGGGGAGACGAGGCAGTGGGCGTTGGGCCAGACGCCGTTGAAGAGCCGCTCGAAATCCCCCGAGCCGACGGCCCGATGAATCATCACGCCGGCGGTGAGCAGGCCGACGTCACAGATCCGGTAGGTGGTAAAGGCCCGCAGCGCCGCCTTGAGGGCGTTGGTGCGCTCGTGGAAAAAGCCGATCAGCATCGTCGAGGAGATGCCGAGAAACTCCCATCCCGCGAACAGGACATCGATGCTCCCGGCGAGCACCATGAGGTTCATCCCGGTGCCGAACAGCGTGAGGAGGACGAAGAACCGGGTGAATCCCGGCTCGCGGTGGAGGTACTTCCCGGCAAAGGCGTTGACCAGTGCGCACAGCCCGGTCGAGAAACAGACATAGGGCACCGACAGCCCGTCGGCCACGAGATCGACCGTGGCGTCGTGGTGCCCCACCGAAAACCAGGTGCCGAGGTGGACCTGCTCGGGAGCGAAGCCGCGCATCGCGAGCACCGCCAGGGTGACAAGCCCCGCGAGGAAGGCGAGCGTGAACGCGCCACCGACGAGCCTGGTGGTGGTCCGTTCCGCGAGGGGTCGATCGAGCAGCGCCGGCAGACCGACGAGGACGAGGGTCAGGGCCGGGGCAGCGAGTTGGAGGACGACTAGCAGGGAAACGAAGGCATGGGTCGAGGCGGCCTGGGCCTCGAGCGCCCCCAACAGCTGGGCGACCGGTACGGCCGCCCCGGAAAACGTCATGTGCCCTGGCTCCCGTTGATGCTCCGCCGTCCAAAAGTCTTTCCGGCGAGGCTCGCCAACACCGATTTTCGTAGTATGCCACGATTCAGCCGACGGGATGCCGAATCCCATGCCGCCCCGGAGTGGAGCCAAGGACGAGCGTCTTTTTTGGTAGGATCATCCGGGCCGAACGGGCGCTGCCCGCCACCCCGAGTCCGTGCTCAGCGAGTCGACGCCGTGGACGTCCCTCAGCCCCCACTTCGCCCCCCCGTCCCGCTCTCCGCGACCACTCCGCGTCGCGGCGTGGTTCTCCTCGTCGATGACCAGCCGATCATCGGCGAGGCGATCAGACGCATGCTGTCCGGAGAGGACGCCCTCGATTTCCATTACTGCCGCGATCCGGGCTCGGCCCTGACCGTGGCTGCCGATACGGCCCCGACCGTTGTCCTCCTCGATCTGGTGATGCCCGAGATCAACGGGCTTGAGGTCCTTCGCCAGCTGCGGGCCGATGAACGCTTCCGGGAGTTGCCGATCATCGTCCTGTCGACGAAAGAGGAAGCGGCTGTGAAGGCCGAAGCGTTCGCACTCGGGGCCAACGACTATCTCGTGAAGCTCCCCGACCGGGTCGAACTCGTCGCCCGCATCCGCCATCATTCCCGCGGCTATATCGCCCTGCTCGAAAGGAATCTGGCCTTCGAAGAACTGCGGATCAGTCGCGCGGTGCTCGCCGAGGACCTCGCCAGCGCCGCCCGCTACGTGCGCTCGCTCCTCCCCCCCCCGGGCGACCTGGCCGGAATCCGCGCCGACTGGCGCTTCATCCCCTCGGCCGACCTGGGGGGCGATGCCTTCGGCTACCATCGCCTCGACGACGACCATGTCGCGATTTACCTCCTCGATGTCTGCGGCCACGGAGTCGGCGCGGCCCTCCTCAGCGTTTCGGCCCTCAACGCCGTGCGTGGCGAGTCGCTGCCGAACACCGACTTCCGCGATCCGGGGGCCGTCCTCACGGCGCTCAACCGGGCGTTCCCCATGGAACGGCACAACGACATGTTCTTCACGATGTGGTACGGCGTGTATGGCCGCCAACGCCGATCGCTCCGTTGGGCCGGCGGCGGGCACCCCCCCGCCCTCCTTTTCCAACCGGGGGCGGCCGTGAACCGAAATCCGGCCCCGCTCGACTCCGACAATCCCCTCCTGGGGGCCATCGAAGGACTCGACTTCTCCTCCCGGGAAGTCGATGTTCCTCCCGAATCAACGCTCTACCTCTTCAGCGACGGAGCGTTCGAGATCAACCGGCCAGACGGCTCGATGGGGACGCTCGACCGGTTCCAAGAGCTACTCGCCTCCCGACCAGGAGGGGAGGAAACGGCACTCGACAGCGTTGTGGAACAGATCAGGACCCTCGCCGGGGGGGGCGACCTCGCCGACGATCTCTCGATTCTGGCGGTCACGTTCGGATGAAAACCGGCGAAAAGGCCGTATTTCAGCCCCTTTCCGCCCTCCTGCCAGCACGCGGTCTCCGCTCTGGCCGATGTGTCGAGGGGCCGTCTTGCATGCGATTCCCGAATCCGTACACTCAAGTGTTTCCCGTCCCGGGACGGTCTGGCTAGCGTAGCTCAATTGGCAGAGTCCCTGATTTGTAATCAGGTGGTTGCGGGTTCAACTCCCGCCGCTAGCTCACTCCATATTCTAGGGGGGAGCGCTCGTCCGCTCGTGGCAGGCGTCGTCCGGATACATTGCAAACCCGTTGCGTTGACCGCAACAGGCGGGAAATGTGTCGGTCGTTGTCTTGATCGTTGTCTTGGTCGTCGACTCGATGGTCGTTTTGGGCTCTGCCCGCTTCGGAATGGCTGATCCGGAGCGGATCCGGATCGAAGGAAAACGGTGGCGCAGGTACGAAAAAAGCGGTGGCGCTCCCGCGGCAGGTTTTGATTCGGGGAGATTTGGATCCGAACCGATATCACCAACACATGAGGGAAGTTTCCCGAGCGGTCAAAGGGGCTTGACTGTAAATCAAGTGGCTCTGCCTTCGCAGGTTCGAATCC
>CAMARC010000202.1 GCA_945860405.1 Candidatus Kuenenia stuttgartensis
CGTCGATTCCGACCTGGTCTTCAACCGCTCGGGCACGACGAGCTACGGCGGCGTGATCACCGGCAATGGCAATGTCACGAAGCTCGGCTCCGGCACGCTCCTTCTCACCGGCGACAAAGACGGCTTCGGCACCACCACGGTTGCCGCCGGCACACTCAGCATCGGCGACGGTGGCACGACCGGATCGATCAACGGCGACATCCGCAACGCGGGAACGGTCATCTTCAACCGCTCCGACAGCGTGACCTACACCGGCAACATCGACGGCGCCGGAGATGTCACGAAGCTCGGGGCCGGTACGCTCACTCTCAACGGCGACAACACGTTTGCCGGCGTGGCCCGAATCAACGCCGGTACCCTCGCCGTGGCGAGTGCCGGGGCGCTCGGCAGCGGCTTGAGCCGGCCGACGATCTCGTTTGGCGGCGGCACGCTGCAATACACGAGCGGAAACCGGGTCGACTATTCCGGCCAGATCAGCTCCGCCGCCAGCCAGCCGATCCGGATCGACACCAACAACGAGGCAGTGACGTTTGCCACCGGCCTAGCCGGCGACGGCAGCACGCTCGAGAAGCTCGGGGCCGGCACGCTCACCCTCTCTGGATCGAGCAGCTACACGGGCGGCACGACTGTCAGCGGAGGGACGCTCGACGTCACCGCCGGCGGCGCCATCGCTCACTCGAGCGCCGCTCTCGCCATCGGCACCGGGACCGCCACTGGCGCGGTCGTCGTCAGCGGTGGAAGCGTCCGCGTGGGCGACACGACGCTCGGCCGCGATGCTTCAAGTGCCGGTACGCTCACCATGACCAGCGGTTCGTTCAACTCGACCGGAACGCTCCTCGTCGGCAGTGGAGCCGCGGCGACCGGGACGCTCGACATCCGCGGCGGCACGGTGACGACCAACAGCACGGCGATCGGCGCCGGATCGTCGAGCGGCGGCGCGTCCGTGTCGGGGGGCACCTGGACGAACACCGGCAATCTCTCACTCGGCAACAGTGGAACGCTTGCGATCACCGGCGGGATCGTCGTCGTCGGCGGCACGCTCTCTGAATCGACGGCCAACAGCATCGATCTCCAAGCCGGGGGTGTGCTGCGGATCGGCTCGGGAGGGGCAGGGGGCGAGCTCCAGGCCAATCTCGACTTCGACGGCGCGCTTGTCTTCGATCGCTCCGGGGCCGCCAGCTACGGCGGCACGCTCGCCGGCGACGGCACGCTCACGAAGGCGGGGAGCGGCACGCTCACCCTTACCACTGCCGGAAGCTTCGGTTACACCGGCCAGACGACCGTTGCGGCCGGCAGCCTCCTCGTCAGCGGGACACTCGCCAGCTCGGCGGTGGTTGTCGAATCGGGCGCGTTCCTCGGTGGATCGGGGAGGATCGCCCAGTCGGTGACGGTGGCCAATGGCGGCTCGATGTCGCCGGGCACCGATGGAACGATCTCGCTCCTCACCGTCGGCTCGGCCGTCCTCCAGGCGGGCAGCCAGGTGTCGTTCGGGATCCTTGCCGATGGCGGTCTCTCCGGCACCGCTGGAGTCGACTACGACTCGATCCGGATCACCAACCCGAGCGGGGTCAACTTCGGTGGCACGCTGCGACTCGACTTCGACAATTCGTCTGTCTCAAATGGCCAAGGCTTCCAGCTTTTCGCGCTCGACGGCGGAAATCCCGTCGGGCATTTCGCGTCGGTGGTCGCCGCCGGTACCGGCGCCTACGCGGGGGTCGGATTCTATCGCCGCGGGCCCGACGAGTGGGTGTCGACGTACGGAACGACCGGCCAGTATCTCCGCTTCGACGAGCTCACCGGAAGGCTCGAGGTGGTGCCGGAGCCGTCGACCTGGGTGATGGCGGTTGCCGGCCTCGCCGCGGCCGGCTGGATGGCCCGGCGGAAGAAGCTCGCCCGGCGGCGGGCGGCTTGATCTCGACCGCTGACGCCGTCTTCTTCACGGCCGCGAGGGCCCGCCGTCGGCCGACGGCGCCGAGCCATGACTGCGCTCAGGCCCGCTGCAGCCGGCCGACGTCGCGCCGAAAGTCGCTCACGCGTCTGGGCGTCAACCGCGCGACGGCTTTTTGTCGCGCCGTCTCGGCAGCCGCGGACGCGGCAGCCGCAAGCATCGAAAACGTCTTCCGGTCAGCGCGAGCCTCCGCCCGCCGCGCCCAACGCGTGAATCGGGCGGCTGCGGTGGCCTGATCGATGCAGCGGCCAGCCAGATCCTGGAGATGCTCGAGCGTTGCCAGAGAGCGCTGCCGCGGCGGCGACGGCGTGGGAGCGAAGATCTCGATCGCATAGCGGGCTTGCTTGGCCCGGATCCGGATCGCGTGGAGGGCGTCGGCGTTGCCAGCCCCATCGGCGACGGCCGTGAAGAACCGGCCAACGATGACGCCGAGCCTCTCCGCGCCGAGGTGGTCGAAGCGTGGGGCGTTATCCCTCCTGTCGATCGCAGCGATCAGCTTGTGGGCCCGAGCCTGCCATGTCCTCGAGCCGGGAAAGCGATCGACCGCGCGCCTGAGAGTCTTGCCCGCCTTGGCACGCTTCTTCGCCACGATCTCGATGGCGCGTGCCACATCAGCGCCGCGCTGCGGCCGCTTCCTGCCCTGATCCCCGGACCGCAGGCCATCGAGGATCGAGTCGAGATCGCGAACTTTGCCGGCCGCGCGACGCAGTCGCTTCAGATGGGCCTGAAACCAAGCCGCCTGCCGCGAGGGAAGGAGTGGCTCGAAGCCGTCGAGCGCCACCCCGGCCCCATCGACGGGTGGTTGGCGGCAACCCTGACGGCCGGCGCCCCCCACCGACGGCGACGGCCGGCGCCCCTCTGAAGGGACGCCGGCCGTAACGTTGGCTGGCGGTGGGCTTGGCCGTCCGTGGCCCATGTCCACCCGATCCACTGCCGGCCGGAGGCCGGACGGGAGGCCGCCGCGATTACTTCTTCGGCGCGGCCTTGGGCTTTTCCTGCTTCGGCTTCTTGTTCTTCTTGTCGTTCTTCTGGCTGTTGTTGCCCTTGCCCATCGATCGACTCCCTTCGTGGTGACGTTGGCGGACGCCTCGCGAATGCCGCCCGACGACGTGCCGGCTGCGGCGCCGCGGCAAGCCTAACGCTAACCCCGTCGACCGGGAAAGAGAGACTCCTCGCCCGACCCGCCGCTTCCGCCGCACGCCGAGCAGCCCTGCCGGAAATGGTGGTGCCAGCCCCCCGCGCTTGGCAAGAGCGTCCCACAGGAGCTTTTTTGGCTCTTGCCAGGGCCTTCCTGCTAGATTCGTCGGCAAGCTTCACATCGGGCCCTCCACGGCGGCAGGGCCCCACCCCCGCCACCGCTCTGGGATCTCCCCTCCAATGGCCACAGGTGACCACCCCAACGGCCGCGACAGCTCCCCCACGACCGACTGGCGGCGGCAGGTAGGCGATCTTCTCCCGGCCTGGTTCGCCGAACGGCTCGCTCAGGAAGGGACGCGCTTCGGCGTGCTCCTGGGCACCGGGCATGTCCTCATCGTTGACCAGGTCCGTAACGTCCGGGCAGCCCCGGGCGGCCAGGTGTGGCTCGACGTCGAGATCATCGTCCCGTTCAAGAAGGACGGCTTCCCGTGGGGGCATTTCCCCCTCGTCAAGCTCTCCGCCGACGAGCGGGCCAACAGCTCGATCAACGCGGCGCACATCGTGGCCGTCGTCGAGGTCGACACCTGGGAAGTGCCGCCGCTGCAACCGAGCGACGACTAGCCACCGTTCTCGCGGGGGACCGCGGGGAGCGACGCAATCCGGGCGATGAGCGTGGCGGGGAAGAGGATCCCGCACAGCGACTCGAGCGTCGATACCGCGCAGGCCGCTGCATTCACCGGCGCTACATCCCCGAAGCCAGCAGTGGTGAGTGTGGAGAAGCTCAACCACACGAAATCGACCCACCGCAGTGGGCGGGCGTGCTCAATGCCGCCGACGAGGGCGTAGCCAATGCCATCGCCCAGACCAACAATCGCATGGATGCTCGCGAACACGAAGCCAATCAGCACAAAGCTCGCGGCCCCGCAGAAGATCCGCTGCGATGGGGGCACGCGGAGGGCGAAGGCCGTCTTGATGCACAAGCCGGCAGAGATGATGCAGGCGACGATCATCGTCAACCAGAGCGGAAACCGCCACAGTGAGGGCACGCGGGGCAATCCTATCTCCCAGAGGATCGTGGCGATACCGACCGCCGCGATCACCCCCGCGGTGCGCTGGTAGCCGAGGAAGCGCACCGTCAGCGTCGCCACCGCGAGCGCGGCGACCGCGTAGGACAGCGGGACGAGTCGCCCGCCGTCGTCGAGGACGGGAATGAGGACGATCAACAGCAGCTGGAGCGCGAAGATCACGACCCCCTGCTGAGTCACGGGCGGTCGACGCAAGAACGTGAACAAGGGGGGGCGATCTCCTCGCAGGCTTTTCCGGCCGTGGTCGGAATCCGGTCGGAGATCGTACGGAGAGGAAGCGCAGGGGGATACACCGAATGCCGGCGACGGGCAGCCCCACCGTCGCGCCGGTGACAGCCATCCTTGGCGCCCCACCCGAGCCCCGTCGTCGCAGTCGCCGAGGCGTTTCAGTGGCGGCCGTGATTCGGCTGGCCGTCACTGTGGCGGGGGAGGGCCTCGATCCGGGCCGTGCGGTGCTCGGCGAGGAGCCGGGCATAGATCGGCACGGTGCGGAGCATGTCGCGGAGGTGCTTCTGGCTCCGCGAGAGGAGAATCTCGGCATGGGCCTCGTGCGCTACGCGCATCGGCATGTCGACCCAGACATCGTGGCCGAGGGCGTGCGGGGGACGCTTGGTCGTCGTCGTTCCCCCCTTGCCGAGCCAGCCGAACAGACTCCATCCGCCGGAAGCCGCCGCGGCCTGCTCGGTAGCCGCCAGGGCCTCCTCGGCATCGGGGTCGAAGTGGAGCCGGAAGACGACGACGTCATTGGCAGCCTTTCCCGAATGAGGGCACTTGCCCGCGGCGGGAAGTTCGCGCGTGCGGATCATCCGCTTGATTGTCTGGATCGTGTTGTCGGCGAGATCGGCCTCGTGAGGCTGGTCACGGCCAATCAC
This sequence comes from Candidatus Kuenenia stuttgartensis, assembly GCA_945860405.1. Classification (GTDB taxonomy): domain Bacteria; phylum Planctomycetota; class Planctomycetia; order Pirellulales; family UBA1268; genus QWOP01. The sequence continues at coordinate 5,043 of CAMARC010000202.1, forward strand.
AGGGACCGTTGGCGGCGTTGGCCGTTCGATGGCCGGCACGGCCACGGTGCGACCGCAGCGGCAGGCCATCGTACTGCCGGCCCGCGTGGAAGAAACCGAATAGACAAGTCCACAGGTGCAGGTCACGGAGAGCGGCATGGTTCACCCCCTTCAGTGGGAAAGAACGTTCCGAACCGTGGGCATCATGCCCAGACTGATCAAGTCCGAGGCGCATCCTTGCCGTCTGATTGCCGAGTCTGTGGCTGGGTGTTGGTCAGGGTGAGGGCTTACGGAATCAGAGGCCTCGACGAAGGTCTTCTACGAAGACATCCCCCTGCGACATCGTACCCTCCGGACCCCGAACTCCACAATTCAGCTCGAGAGAGCCGATGGGAGGGGAGGGAAGCAGCCCAGGTGGACCGAAGGGCGGGTAAAAGGTAGTATTTTCACGGGGAATATCGATTGGATGGGGTGTACTCACCAGCCCCGACAGGCCCGGCTCCCGCCACGGAACACGATCATGGAACCGCAGCGATGGGAAGGCCGACCGATGGAACCGATCGTGCGTGCTTGGCTTGGCCCCCTTTGCCCGGCCCTCGCCCGCCGGCGGAGCCGATGCCTCGCTGCGCTAGCCACGGCCCTCCTTCTCTCCCTGCTCCCGCCGGCCCGCGCCGCTTCGATCGTTCCTGCCGATCGGGCCGTGAGCTTCACCGCCGACGTCGTGCCGATCCTCACCAAGGCCGGCTGCAACATGGGGGCCTGCCACGCTAAGGCGGGCGGGGGACAAAACGGCTTTCAACTTTCGCTCCTCGGCTTCCAGCCCGACGAAGACTACGACCATCTTCTCAAGGAGTCGCGGGGGAGGCGGGTATCGACCGCGGCCCCGGATCAGAGCCTGCTCCTCCTCAAGGCGACCGCGAGCGTGCCCCACGGCGGCGGCCAGCGGATCGCCCCCGACTCCGAGGCGCATCGGGTGCTCCTCCGCTGGATCGGCGAAGGGGCCGGGCTGGGCCCGAGCGACCTGCCGGCACTCGACAAGCTGATCGTCGAACCGGCCGGGATGACACTGGCGCCGGGGGCCAGCCAACCGCTGCGGGCGATCGCCCGCTACGCCGACGGCAGCACCCGCGACGTGACGGAGCTTGCCCTCTATGAGTCGAACGACCGGGCGCGGGCCGAGGTCGACGGGGCCGGCGTCGTCAGCATCGGATCGATCCCCGGCAGCGCGGCGGTGATGGTCCGCTTTCAGGGGCAGGTCAGCGTGGCGACGTTCACGGTTCCCCACGGCGAGTCGCTTGCCGATCTGCCGACACCGCGGAACTTCATCGACGAGCATGTCTTCGAGCGCTGCCGGGCCGTCGGCGTGCCGCTCTCGCCGGAGTGCGACGACGCCACGTTTCTCCGCCGGGTGTCGCTCGACGTCACCGGCTCGATCCCCACCGCCGCGGAAGCGGAGGCCTTCCTCGCCGACGCCGCCCTCGACAAGCGCGAGCGCCTCGTCGACCGTCTCCTGGCAAGCCCCGGGTATGCCGACTGGTTTGCCAACAAATGGACGGCGCTGTTGAAAAACCGGCGCGACGACACGAGCGACACGGTGTCGAACTTCGCCTTCCACTCCTGGGTGCGCGACAGTCTCCTCGCCAACAAGCCATACGACCGCTTCGTCCGCGAGCTCCTCGCCGCCACTGGCACGATCGTCGAGAATCCTCCCGTCGCTTGGTACAAGCGCGTCAAGGAGCCGAAGGACCAGATCGAAGACGTGGCACAGCTGTTTCTCGGAGTGCGGATCGGGTGCGCCCAGTGCCACCATCATCCCTTCGAGCGCTGGAGCCAGGACGACTACCACGGCCTCGCCGCCTACTTCAGCCAGGTCGGGAGGCGTTCGACGTCGACCCGCGGCGAGGATCTCATCTTCCACAAGCGCGGCGTGGCGGCCGCGGTGAATCCGAAGACGA
>CAMARC010000203.1 GCA_945860405.1 Candidatus Kuenenia stuttgartensis
TCGCGATCGCCCTCATCGGGGGGATGACGACTGGAGATGATCCGCTCCGCGGATGCGTTGGTGAGGCTCGTGAGAAACTTCCGGGCCTCTTCGCGGCTGGCGGTGATGCGGACGTTGGCCCGCTTGACCTCGACGACGTGGTAGGCCGCTGCGGCGATCGCGGCGCAGCACGCCACGATGGCGGCGAGGCTCCCGCCGGCGGCGAGCGGTCGGCGCCGCGCCCACTTGGCGACGCGCTCAGGAAGCGAGGGGCGCCGGGCGCGGATCGGCCGGTGGGAGAGGAAGCGGTCGAGATCGTCGGCGAGCTCGCGAGCGGAGGCGTAGCGCCGCGCGGGATCGCGCTCCAGGCATTTTTCGATGATCGTGCGGAGGTCGAGCGGGATGCCCGGGAGCGCATGCTCGAGGCCCGACGGGCTGCCGAGCGCCGAGCGCCGCAGGGAATCGGCGGCGGTCTTGCCTTCGTAGGGCGCCTTCCCTGTGAGCATCGCCAAGAGCGTGCCGCCGATGGCATGGAGATCGGTGAGCGGGCCGACGGGGCCCAAGAGGGGGTCGAGGCCGGTCTGCTCCGGCGCCATGTAGCTCGGTGTGCCCATCACGGCCGAGACTTGCGTGAGATGGCCGGCTGGATCGTCGGGGCGGGCGAGGCCGAAGTCGATGAGCTTCGGCGTGCAGGGATCGGCGGGGGTGGGGCCGGTCGCGAGGAGGACATTCTCCGGCTTGATGTCGCGGTGGAGGATGCCGAGGAGATGGAGGGCTTCGAGCGCCCGGGCGAGATCGCGGCCGATCCGGGCGGCCTCTCTGGAGGGGAGCGTGCTCCGCTTGATCCGGCTCCAGAGGGTCTCCCCAGCCACCCACTCCATGACGAGATAGGGGAGCCCGTCGGCGGTGCCGGCCGAGAGGATGCGGACGATGTTGGGATGATCGAGCCGGGCCAGCAGGAGCGCTTCCCGTTCGGCTCGAGACCTGTCGTCGGCGGAGATCTGCCAGGAACCGGCCAGCACCTTCGCGGCCACGCGTCGATCGAGCGTGATGTCGCGGGCCTGGTAGACGATCCCCATGCCGCCGCGGGCCACGAGCCTGAGGTCATCGAGGCCGGGGATGGTGGGAATCGGAGGCGGGGTGCTTTCGAGTCCGGGGGCGATGGAGATGTCGGGAGCCTTGGTGCCCATCTCCGCCAGCGCGGCCTGGGTCTTGGCGCCGGCCCGCTGTCGCCCGACGTGGCCCCCCAAGCTCCAGGTGCCGGCGATCTCCTCCCGGATCGCCGCGCAGGTCGGACAGGCTTCGACGTGGGTAAGGATCGCGGCGCGATCGGCGGCGGGCAGGAGATCGTCGAGGAGGTTTTCGATCGCGGCGCGATCAGGGCAGCCTGGTGACGGTGGCATCCGCGTTACCTCGGCAACCTGGGGTGGCTGTCGATCGTCGCTAGGTCTTCGTCGCCGTGAGTGTCAGGGGCTCGCGGCGGGGCGAGCGGCCCTTCGAGCCGGTCGATGATCTCGCGGATCATCCGCTGCACCTTCCGCCGGGCGACGTAGGCGGTGTTGACCTCGATGTTGAGGGTGGCGGCGACGTCGGCGCCACTGCGATGCTCGAGGGCGAGCAATTCAAACGCCTGCCAGGTGTGGGGGCGAACGCGGGTCTTCACCTCGGCCATGGCGATGGCGACGAGCTCCGTGTCGTAGGCCTCGGCGAGCCTGGCGAGGAGATCCTCCCGCTCAGGTGTCTTTTCCAAGAGCGACCGCGTCGCCGGTTCGTGCGGGGTGCCTGACTGCTCCGCCCAGCGGACGAGGGCCGAGCGAGCGACCTGCTCGAGATAGCTGCGGAAGCGACCGCGGGGGTTGTAGTCGAATTGCTTCGACGTCCGCCAGAAGCGCAGCAGCACGTCCTGCGTGACATCGAGGGCGTCGTCGTGCTGCAGCCCGCGCTCCCGGCACCATTCCGCCACCGCCGGCCCATAGACGCGGACAAACTCCCCCCAAGCGGCGTCGTCATCCGGCTCATCGCGGAGGACATTAAGCAGCGAGATCCGCGTCGTGGAGGTGCCGTTCAAGAGAGCCTCCTTGCTCGGGCCTAAAGATTCCCCCTGGAGTTATCCCTGAGTCCCAAACCCGAGGCAAGGAATGCGTTCGGCGCGGCCGGAAAACGTGGGGGAAAAAGGTGCCAGCCACCAAATTTGGGCGGATTGCCGTGGGGTAAGGGGCCCCTCGGCCCCCGGACGGGAAAACTATTTTCCCGCGCTCAGAATCGCCCCAAGAGCTTGGAAAGACAGGGCTTACGGCCAGCTTGCCGATTTTTCTCGAATCGGTCGCTGTCAGGTTTTGGCTTGGGGACGGCTAGCTACCAGAGGGGGCCGTCGTTTTGTGCGACGGCCCATCGACCTTGAGTTTTTGCCTTCACGAGGAAAACGAGCATGAAACGGATTTTGATGCGAGCCGGGCTGCGCGGCTTGGCGACGATGGCGGTGGCGGTGGGAATGATGGCGGCTGGGATGACTTCCCGGGCGGAGACAGTGTTGTCGAACCTGACGGCGACGGTCAGCTCAACGCAGTGGTTCCAAAACAGCAATTGGAGTGCCCAAAGTTTTGATACGAATGCGCAAGCGTGGGTGTTGAACGCTGTGACTATCAGCTCAGACACGACGAATGCGTTTTTTAACACGGGAAACTTCTTCGTGGACATCTACGACAGTTCTGGAATCGGCAACAGCCGCATTCCTGGCACGTTACTCGGCCAATTGAGCGGCACCGACAAACCATTCCCAACTGGAGACTATACGTACACCACATCGGGCATCAGTCTCAGTCCGTCCTCGCGCTATAGGCTGGTGATGGGAGTGTCGTCGGGGACCGCGAATTACGATTTGAACTATGCCGAGGATGTCGCCGCGACCGGTGTGTGGAGCTATCCGTACGGCGGGGGCTTTGGGGGCATCGTCGCGGAATCCACGAATCAGGGCGGCAGTTGGAGCCTCTCAAATTGGGGCCCCTTCCTCCTCGAGTTTGACGCCACCGCCGCCGCGGTGCCGGAAATCGATCCGGCCTCTTTTGGCAGCGCCCTCTCGCTCGTCCTCGGGGCCCTCGGCCTCGCCGAGCGGAAGCGCCGCCGCGTGATCGGCTGACACTCGACCGCTCCGATGAGCGGCCGTGTGGTCTTCGCCGACAGTCCGTCCCCGGGCCGGGTATGTCAGGTGCCTGGCCCGGGGTGACTGGCTGGGGCGAAAGATCGCGTGCGACTGAAGACTGGTCGCCTGCGCGATCGGAAAAGCTGGCAGCCACCGAATCTGGGAAAGCCATCGGGAGATCCCCCTGCTTGCTCTCCCAACCGCGGCTTGACCTTGCTTTTCGACGCGTGTACAAAAGATCAGAAGGCCGTCGTTTGTTGACCTGGCGAGTCTTGCCCATCGGAATCGATCCATGGCCACCGTGCTCGTCGATGACCAGTGCCTCATTCCCGGCGACCTCGCCTCGCTCGCGGCCTTTCGCCGCTGGGCTCTCTCCGATGATTTTCCGACGACTGGCCGGATCGACTGGGTAGCGTCCCACATCGAGGTTGAAATGTCGCCGGAGGACATCTTCACGCAAGGCACGCTCAAAACGGCCCTGATCGCCCGGCTGTGGCCGCTGGCAAGCGATCGCGGCATCCATCTCTTCGCTGGCGAGACACGCGTCTCTTCCGAAGCGGGCAATGTGTCGGTCGAGCCCGACGTCGTGGCCGTATCCGATGAAGCCATTGAAGCGGGCCGGGTGCGACTTGTGCCTGCTGCGGGGGGCAAGCCCGACCGCTTCGTCGAACTCGAAGGTGCCCCCGACCTGATCGTCGAGATCGTCAGTGACTCCTCGATGAGGAAAGACACCCAGCGGTTGCCGGCTTCCTACTACGCGGCAGGCGTGCGGGAATTTTGGCTCATCGATGCCCGGCGGGCCGACGTGGAGTTCACGATCAACCGCTGGCAACCGTCGGGCTACGTGGCCGACGTCACCCCCGACGGGCCCTGCCGCTCGACAGTGTTCGGCTGCACGTTCTCGCTTGTGCGCAGCCGCAACGCTGCCGGCCGGTTCATCTACGACCTCGTCGCAGGGCCGTGAGGGACAAAAGAGGGACAAAAGGTGGCAGCCACCAAATCTGGGTGGTTTACCAATCCGCGAGGCCCCGATTGGTCCTCGGGCTCGGAGTGGACTAAACTTAGTTTGATTCGGGGCTATTTTTTCCGACAAACTCCGTCCCGTAAGGTGGTCCCATGGCGAGCATCATCAATATCCATGAGGCGAAGACGCACCTGTCGCGAATCGTCGAAGAGGTTGCGGCTGGTCGGGAAGTGATCATCGCCAAGGCGGGACGGGGAGTGGCGAAGCTCGTACCGCTCGATGGGCTCCCCAAGGCGAAGAAGCTCGGTGGCTTGAAAGGTAAGATGACGGTGCCGGACGACTTCAACGCCCCGCTCGAGCCGGATCTGATCGCCGCGTTCGAGGGGCAGCCGTGAGCCGGCTTCTCCTAGACACCCATCTCCTCCTCTGGGCCGTCAGCGCTCCGCAGAAGCTCTCCCTCGCCACACGGAAGCGGCTCGACGCCTGTGAGGTGTTTGTGAGTGCCGCCTCGATCTGGGAGGTGAGCATCAAGGCGGCGCTTCGCAAGCTCGACGCCGATCCGGCAGCGCTCCTAGCCGAGATCGAGCCGGCTGGATTCCGGCTCCTGCCGGTGACGGGGGAGCATGCCGCCGCCGTGGCCCGATTGCCGCCGATCCACAACGATCCCTTCGATCGGATGCTTATCGCCCAGGCGAAAACGGAGCCGCTGCTCCTCCTCACCAACGACGCCCTGCTTGCTGGCTACGGCGACTGCATCGAGCTCGTTTCGCCGCGACCGCGGCGGGGGTGAGGGGCTCGGCCCCCGAGTTCGCCGCTGGGATCGCTTCGTGGATCGACTGCGGCCCTCGTCCATGCCCCCCGGACGGGAAAAGATTTTTCCGCGCTCAGAATCGCCCCAAGCCCTTGGAAAGCAATGGCTTACGGCCAGCTTGCCGATTTTTCTCGAATCGGTCGCTGTCAGGTTTTGGCTTGAGGACGGCTATTTACCAACAGGGGATCGTGCAGCGCCGTCCGCAGGTAAGGACAGCCCGCGGTCGCCAGGTTGGTCCAGGCAAAGGTCTGGGCAGATCCATCAAGCATGGAGTGTTGCCGATGTCTTTCAAATCCGTTTTCCGGCCTGTGCAGGGGCGATTCCGCTCGGCCCTCCTCCTCGCCCTGGCGCTGCTGCCGACGGCGGCGGCCGCCCAGACAACGATCACCACCTCGACCACCGGGCCGATCTACGGCAACGGCAACTCGATCACCCTGACGAGCTCCGGTGCCATCACCGATAACGCCTCCGGCGCTGGCGTGATCTCCACCGGCACCAACACCACCACCACGCTCATCAACTCCGGCTCGATCGCGTCCTCCAGCTACGGCGTCTTGAACCAGGCCACCGGTTCTTTCGACACGATCACCAACTCCGGCAGGATCACCGGCTACAGGGGCCTCTCGACGAGCGGCACGATCGGCACGTTTGAGAATCAGGCCGGCGGGTCGCTGGTCGGCGACGCCTGGGGATTCGTGGCGGACGGCGGCGGCGTCGGCTCGATCCAGAACGCCGGCTCGATCACCGGTTACAACGCCGTCGTCATTGCCAGCGCCACGCTCGGCGCCTTCTCCAACAGCGGCACCGCAGGATCGAGCGGTGGGGTTGGATTCGGGCTCCAGGGCACCGGGTCGGTCGGCACGTTCACCAATAGCGGCCTCATCAATGGCGCCACCGGCGTCAGCCTCGCTGCCGGGACTTCGGTCCTCACGCTCGCCAACTCCGGCACGATTTCCGGCGACAACGGCCTCACTGGTGCCGGGACGATCGGCAGCGTGACCAACAACGCCGGCGGGCTGATCAAGGGCAACGGCTACCGGGGCGTCTGGCAGTCTGGCGGCTCGGTCGGGCAATTCACAAATAACGGCTCTGTGACCGCCGGCACGGTTGGCGTGTTGTACGACAGCGGAGCCACCCTCGGCACGTTCACCAACTCCGGCTCGATCACCGCGGGCCTGAAAGGGATCAGCCTCTCCGTCGGCACGACGACCACGATTGACAATTCAGGCTCGGTGTCGGGCGGCGAACGTGGCCTCGAGGTCGAGCCTGGCGTGACGATCGGCACGCTCACGAACTCCGGCACTTTCAGCGGCTCTTTCTCGGTGGTGATCGCGACCACGGGTACCGTCAGCAACACCACCACAGGCTTGATCACGGCCACCGCCTACGACGCCCTCTATCTTCAAGGGGGCCAGACGCTCACGCTCCTCGACAACGCAGGCACGATCAGCGGCCCGCGGACCGGCTTCAACGGCGATGTTGGCTCGACGGTCGGCTCGCTGACAAACTCCGGCACGATCAGCGGCGGCAGCGCCGTGGTGGTCGCGACCAGCGGCACCGTGACCAACGCCGCCGGGGGCTTGTTTAACGCCACCGTCTACGACGCCGTTTATCTTCGGTCCGGCGGGGCCCTCACGCTCGTCGACAACGCCGGCATGATCAGCGGCCCGCAGACCGGCTTCAACGGCGATGTTGGCTCGACGGTCGGCTCGCTCACGAACTCCGGCACGATCAGCGGCGGCAACGCCGTGGTGGTCGCGACCAGCGGCACCGTGACCAACGCCGCCGGGGGCTTGTTCAACGCCACCACGGGAGATGGCGTCTACGTCCGGGGAGGCGCCTCGTCGCTCGCCGGCCTCGTCAATGCCGGTTCGATCACCGCCGCCAGTCGCGGAGTCAACATCACCGCCGGCACGACGAACTCGATCAACACCTCCGGCTTGATCAGCGGCGGCTACTCTGGCCTCGAGTCCGTGGCGGGGTCGGTCATCGGCACGGTCCTGAACACCGGCACCGTGAGTGGCGGCGCCTACGGTGCGGTGCTTGCGACGACCGGCACGGTGACCAACGCC
>CAMARC010000204.1 GCA_945860405.1 Candidatus Kuenenia stuttgartensis
CTCCGCGGGGCCCAGACGAGCGCCTTCGGCGTCGATCCCCAGGTCGCGATCGCCGTCGATGTCACCCACGCCACCGACTGCCCGACGATCGACAAGAAGTCGGAGGGGGAGATCAGCCTCGGCAAGGGGCCGGTCGTGTTCCGGGGGCCAAACATGAACCCGCACGTCGTCGAGCGGCTTGTCGCCACGGCCGCTGCCCAGTCGATTCCCTTCCAGCTTTCGGCGAGCGGCCGGGCGACCCCGACCGACGCCAATGTCCTCCAAACGACCCGCGCGGGGGTGGCGACGGCGCTGGTGAGCATCCCCAATCGCTACATGCACTCGGCCGTGGAAACGGTGTCGCTCGACGACCTCGATCACGCCGCCGAGCTCCTCGCCGGCTTTATTCGCGGCCTCGAGCCAGGGATCGATTGGAGCCCCGGCCCTTCCCGCCCCCGCTGATCCCCATCGCCGCGATCCGCATCGCCGGTGATCCGCATCGCCGGTGATCCGCATCGCCGGTGATCCGCATCGCCGCTGATCCATAGCTCCGCTGCCAAAACGGCAGCAGTGGCGGGCCCGGGCCCCTCAAGGGGATCGAGCGGAGAATGAAAAACAGCGGGCAAGAGCCCTTTTCGACCAGTTTTTTTTCCAGACACCGCGTGACGGCACGCGGGTTGCCTTCCCAGAGGGTGTCCGCTGGCGCTGCTGCCAAATCGGGGCGCCCTGGCTGACCCCAGCCGTACACCCAGAACGTTTTCAAGTCTTTCCAGAGGAGATCTGACCCGTGGCCAAGCAAATGGTGTTCGACGACGAAGCCCGCCAGCCGCTGCTCGCCGGCGTCTCGAAGCTCGCCCGCGCCGTGAAGAGCACGCTCGGTCCGCGCGGCCGGAATGCCGTCCTCGACAAGGGTTGGGGCTCCCCCAAGGTCACCAAGGACGGCGTCACCGTCGCCGAGGACATCGATCTCGAGGATCCGTACGAAAATCTCGGCGCCCAGCTTGTCAAGGAAGCTGCCAGCAAGACCAACGACGTCGCTGGTGACGGCACGACGACGGCCACCGTCCTCGCCGAGGCGATCTTCCGCGAGGGGCTGAAGATGATTGCCGCCGGGGCCGACCCGATGGCCCTCTCCCGCGGCATTCACAAGGCCGTCGAGGCGGTCTCGAAGGCGATCCTCGCCATGGCGACGCCGATCAACGAGAAGAACAAGAAGGAGCTGATGCAGATCGCGACGATCGCCGGCAACAACGATCCGACGATCGGCAGCGTCCTCTCCGAGGCCTTCCTGAAGGTTGGCAAGGACGGCGTGATCACTGTCGAGGAGGGGAAGCAGGCGGAGACGAGCGTCGACGTCGTCGAGGGGATGCAATTCGACCGCGGCTACCTCTCCCCCCACTTCGTCACCGATGCAGACTCGCAAATCTGCGAGTTTGAAAACCCCTACATCCTTCTGTTCGAGGAGAAGATCTCGCAGGCGAAGCATCTCGTCCCGCTCCTCGAGGCGATCAGCAAGGCCGGCAAGCCGCTGGTGATCATCGCCGAGGATGTCGAGGGTGAGGCGCTGGCTACGCTCGTCGTCAACAAACTCCGTGGCATCGTCCAGTCGGTGGCCGTAAAGGCCCCCGGCTACGGTGACCGCCGCAAGGCGATCATGGGCGATCTGGCCGTGCTTACCGGTGGCCAGGCGATCTTCAAGGATCTCGGCATCGCCCTCGACGCGGTCAAGCTCACCGATCTCGGCCGGGCGAAAAAGGTGATCATCGAGAGCGAGAACACGACGATCGTCAGCGGGGCCGGCTCGAAGTCGGCGATCGACGGCCGGGCGGCCCAGATCCGTGCCGAGATCGAGGTCACCGACAGCGATTACGACCGCGAGAAACTCCAGGAGCGACTCGCGAAACTCGCCGGCGGTGTCGCCCAGATCAACGTCGGGGCGGCCACCGAGACCGAGATGAAGGAGCGCAAGGCCCTCATCGAGGATGCCAAGAGCGCCACTCAGGCGGCCCTCGCCGAGGGGATCGTTCCTGGCGGCGGCGTGGCCCTCCTCCGCAGCGAGAGGTCGATCGAGAAGCTCGACCTCGAAGGGGACGAGAAGCTCGGCGCAACGATCGTGAAGAACTCCCTCCGCTACCCGCTCGAGGCGATCGCAGCCAACGCCGGCGTCGATGGCCCGGTGGTGGTCAACCGCGTTCGCCACATGAAGGGGAAGAACGACGGCTACGACGCCGACAAGGAGGAGTACTGCGACCTCGTCGCGGCCGGGGTGATCGACCCGGCGAAGGTGGTGCGAACGGCCCTGCAAAACGCCGCCAGCGTCGCCGCGCTCCTGCTCACGACCGAGTCGCTGATCACCGAAATCCCCAAGGCCGAGGAAGAGCATGGTGGCGAGGGCCACGATCACCACGGTATGGGCGGCGGCATGGGTGGTATGGGCGGCATGGGCGGAGGCATGGGCGGAATGGGTGGCATGGGCGGCATGGGCGGCATGATGTGAGCCACTGCCGGCTTCTGTCCCTTTGATCTCCTTCTCCCTCCAAACAGATTTTTCTTCCCTCTTTTTTTTCCGGAGTGATTCACGATGGCTGCGAAGAACCTGAAGATCCGTCCGCTCGATGACCGTGTCGTAGTGACGCCCGTCGAGGCCGAAGAGCGCACCGCTGGGGGCATCGTCCTCCCCGATTCGGCCAAGGAGAAGCCGCAGCGTGGCCATGTCGTCGCGCTCGGCCCCGGCAAGCTCCTCGACAACGGCACCCGCGCCCCGCTCTCGCTCGTCGTCGGCGACGAGGTGATCTACGGCAAGTACTCCGGCAGCGACATCGAAGTCGACGGCCACGACGTGAAGATCCTCCGCGAGAGCGAGATCCTCGCGAAGGTCTCCGGCTGACGTTTTCGAGGCCCGCCCGGCCCGACCGCATCGGCGGCGGGCCGTGGCCGGCCGCCCCCTCCACACAACACCCCTTCCCAGACACACCTAGGCTCCCGAGGAGATCGTCCCGTGCCCAAGCAACTGCTGTTCGACGACCAAGCCCGTGCCAAGCTCCTGAAAGGCGTTGAGAAGCTCGCCGGCGCCGTGGCGGTGACGATGGGGCCGACCGGCCGCAACGTGATCATCGACAAGTCGTTCGGTGGCCCGACGGTCACCAAGGACGGCGTCACGGTGAGCAAGGAAGTCGATCTCGAAGACGCCTTCGAGAACATGGGCGCCAAGCTCGTCAACGAGGTGGCCTCGAAGACCTCCGATCTGGCTGGTGACGGCACGACCACGGCCACGGTCCTCGCCCGCGCGATCTTCCGCGAGGGAACGCGGATGGTGGCTGCCGGCTCCAATCCCATGGCCGTCCGCCGCGGCATCGAGAAGGCCGTAGCTGCCGCCACTGTCCGGCTCCACGAGATGGCCAAGAAGGTCGAGCGCCCCGAGGAGATCGCTCAGGTCGGCGCCATTTCCGCCAACAACGACCGTTCGATCGGCGACCTCCTCGCCGAGGCCCTCCAGAAGGTGGGCAAGGACGGCGTGATCACCGTCGAAGAGGGAAAGACAACCGAGACCACCGTCCGCTTCGTCGACGGCATGCAATTCGACAAGGGCTACGTCTCCCCCTACTTCATCAACCGCACCGCGGAGATGGATTGCGAGCTCTCCGACGCCCTGATCCTCATCCACGAGAAGAAGATCTCGAATCTCCGCGAGCTCCTCCCGCTCCTCGAGAAGGTTGCGCAGTCGGGCAAGCCGCTGCTGATCGTCGCCGAGGATGTCGATGGCGATGCCCTCACGGCGCTGGTCGTTAACAAGCTTCGCGGTGTCCTCAATGTCTGTGCCGCCAAGGCCCCCGGCTTCGGCGACCGCCGCAAGGCGATGCTCGGTGACATCGCCGTGCTCACCGGTGGCACGCTGATCAGCGAGGATCTTGGACTCACTCTCGAGAGCCTCGATCTCTCCCACCTCGGCAAGGCAAAGACGATCACCGTCGACAAGAATGAGACGACGATCGTCCAGGGGTCCGGCAAGACGGCCGACGTCACCGCCCGCGTCCAGCAGATTCGCAACCAGATCGACGCCACCGACAGCGAGTACGACCGCGAGAAGCTCCAAGAGCGGCTTGCCAAGCTCACTGGCGGCGTGGCGATCGTCTCGGTTGGTGCCGGCACCGAGGCGGAGATGAAGCAGAAGAAGGCTCGCGTCGAGGACGCCCTCCATGCGACCCGCGCTGCGGTCGAGGAAGGGATCGTGCCCGGTGGCGGCGTCGCCCTCCTCCGCTGCCGTGAGGCAGTCGAGAAGATTCGCTCGCAGGCCAAGGGTGACGAGAAGATTGGCGTCGATATCGTCCTTCATTCGCTCGAGGCCCCGATCCGTCAGATTGCCGAAAACGGCGGCATCGACGGCTCGGTCGTCGCCGACGAGGTTGCCGACAAACCGCTCCATGTTGGCTACGACGCCAACAAGGGGGAGTATGTCGACATGCTCAAGGCCGGGATCATCGATCCGGTCAAGGTGGTTCGCGTCGCCCTCACCAACGCCGCGAGTATCGCCGGGCTGCTCCTCACCACCGAGGCGCTCGTGACGAACCTCGACAAGGACGAATCGAAGCGGAAGCGCGTCGAGGGAAGCGTCCGGTAAGGTTCGATCAGGAAGTCCGGAGGATTCCGGGAGGAGGGCGGCGCCCCGTGGGCCGCCCAGCCCCACCATGGCGCAACAGCGTGACTTTTACGAGATTCTGGGCGTCGAGCGCACGGCCACGACGTCCCAGATCTCGGAGTCGTACCGGAAACTCGCGATCCGCTTCCATCCGGACAAGAATCCCGGCAACGACGAGGCTTCCGACCGCTTCAAGGAGGCCGCCCGGGCCTTTGAGGTGCTCTCCGACGACCAGCTCCGCGCCCGCTACGATCGCTACGGTCACGCCGGCCTCCAGGGGGGCGGGACGCACGAGTTCAACGACATCACCGACATCTTCGAGGCCTTCGGCGACATCTTCGGCGGGGGGATGTTCGGCGGCGATCCCCGGCGGCGGACGAGCCGGGCACGGCAGGGGAGCGACGTCTTCTGCACGCTCTCGATGACGCTCCTCGAGGCGGCCCGGGGGGCGACGAAGACGGTCGAGTTCACGCGCCACGAGCCCTGCGGCACCTGCGACGGCAGTGGTGCCAAGAAGGGGACGAAGCCGGTCGCCTGCGAATACTGCGGCGGTCGTGGGCAGGTGCTCCAGTCGGCCGGAGTGTTCCGGCTCCAGACCACCTGCCCGGCGTGTCGTGGCGCCGGGAATGTCATCCGGGAGAAATGCCCCGGCTGCGGCGGCGACGGTCTCACCGAGGAGCATGTCGAACGGAAGGTGACGATCCCCGCCGGCGTCGACCGCGACGTCCGCGTCCGGTTGGCGGGCGAGGGGGAACCGGGGCAGAACGGCGGCCCCCCCGGTGACTGCTACTGCGTGATCGAGGTCGAGGGCCATCCCTTCCTGAATCGCGACGGCCGCGACCTTCACTGCGAGGTGCCGGTGACCTTCAGCCAGGCGGCGCTCGGGGCGACGATCGAGGTGCCAACGCTCGACGGCCCGAAGCCGCTCCAGGTAGCCAAGGGGACGCAGGCCGGCGACGTGATCCGGGTCCGCGGCCTGGGAATGCCGGAGGTGCGAGGCCGGGGGATCGGCGATCTCCATGTCCATGTCCATGTCGAAGTGCCCAAGACGCTCTCCCCCAGGGCCGAGCAGTTGCTGCGGGAATTGGCGGCCGAGGAGCAGAAGGCCGTCAGCCCGAAGCGATCGAGCTTCTTCAGCCGACTCAGTGAATACTTCCAACCGAAAGACTCCGTGCCCGAGCGCGAGGAACAGCCATGACCAGCGACGATTCCCACGATCTCCCCCCGGTCGATCAGCAGCCGGCGTCGGCTCCGTCTGCCGGGGCCGATCTCCACGAGAAGCTCCGTGACGCCGAGGACAGGCTCCTCCGCACGCAGGCTGAGCTCGAGAACTTCCGCAAGCGTTCGCGCCGCGAACTCGAGGATGCCCACCGCTATCGGGAGATCGATCTCCTCCGTAGCCTCCTCCCGGTGCTCGACAACGTCGAGCGGGCCCTCGATGCGGCCGGGAAGAAGGCCGACGTCGAGAGCCTCATCGCCGGCTTCCGGATGACGGGGCAGCAGCTCGAGAAGCTTCTCATGATCCACGGCTGCAAGCCGATCGAGACCGAGGGGCAGCCGTTCGACCCGGCCGTGCACGAAGCGATCCTCCAGCAATCGGTCGAGGGAGTCGCTCCGGGGACGGTCGTCGGCGCGGCGACGAAGGGGTACAAGCTCCACGATCGCGTGGTGCGCCCCGCACAGGTCATTGTCTCGAAGGGGGAGTGATCCGATGCCAACCTATGACTACGTGTGCGACGGCTGCTCCCATGCCTTCGAACTCTTTCAGTCGATGACCGACGCCACGAAGAAGACCTGCCCGAAGTGCAAGAAGAAGAAGCTCCGCCGCCTCATCGGGGCTGGCGGCGCGATCGTCTTCAAGGGGACCGGCTTCTACCAGACCGACTACCGCAGCGAGTCGTACAAGAAGGGGGCCGCTGCCGATGCCCCGGCGAAATCCTCCGAGGGGGGAAAGTCGTCGGGGGAGAAGTCTGGGGGCGGCTCCGGGGGGAAGGATTGATCTCGTCGGGCCCGTGAACTGCGGGCCATCTCTTTGCTGCCCCACTGCCTCCATCGATCCATGAGGGCCCGGGCCACCGGGGAGACCAGCCATGCCACGTTGCCCCGTCTGTAGCGCTAACGTCGATCTGAACGCCGTCGTCACGCCCCCCTTCTGCAGCGAGCGCTGCCGCGTCATCGATCTGGGCCGCTGGCTCGACGAGGCGTATGCCGTTCCCGAGATCCGTCGTGGTGACGACGACGAGGGGGATGGCGAAGGCCCGATCCCGCCGGAACTGCTCCGC
>CAMARC010000205.1 GCA_945860405.1 Candidatus Kuenenia stuttgartensis
GAGCCGCCGTGCGTGATCTCGCTGGCGAAGCGGGAGGAGGAGGTGTTCGTGCCGGGGAAGAGCGAGCCGCTCAAAATCTCGCGCGACGCCTACTCCCTCCGCCTCCTTGAATACGTCCGCGACGAGGCCCACCGCTTCGCCCAGCACTACCACCACTTCCTCCGCCGCCGGCGGACGCTGGGGGAATAGCCCGGCGGCATCGCCGACGCCTCTCCCCTCCTCTGGCGGGGCTCGGTATCATCGGTAGGGAGATCGGTCGGCTCGGGCCCCCCGCCTGATGCGCCGCGTCCAATTTCCTAGAGGAGCCTGTCATGGTCTGTCGAGCTTCGATCGCTGCCTGCCTCGTGGCCCTCTTCGCCACGGTCGCGGCGACACCTGCGCACACCGCCGAGCCTGCGGCGGAGCCCACCCCAGCCGTCGTCAACGGGGCCAAAGAAGCCGTCGCCTGGATCCGTGTTACCCGTCCTGCCGGTTCCGAGGAAGGCCACGACGAACGGTACGATTCGGCCCGCCAAAACCTCATTGAAAGGCTCAACAGCCCCGTCATCCTCGTCTCGGTGCTGCGGCAGCCCGACATCGTGAACCTCAAGACGATTCGGAACGAGGAAGCCGACCCGATGGCGTGGCTCGTCGCAACGCTCGACGTGACGGCGCCGGAAAAGACCGACCTGATCCGTGTCGGTCTGCGTGGAGAGCGGGTCGACGATCTCCAGCAGATCGTCGACGCCGTGGCCCAGACCTTCGTCACTGACGTGGTCGAGACTGAGAAGATCGCCTGTCTCGCCCGCCGTGACCTTCTCGAGAAAAAGCTCAAGGAGCTGCAGACCGAACTCCGTGCGAAGCAGCAGGCCTGGCAGGCGCTCGAGAAGGAGGCCGATGCCCGCAAACCCGCCGATCTGGCCGCCCATCGCAAGCGTCTCGACGCGATGAAGGAGGAGTTCGAGCAGATCGAGCGGGTCGCTAAAGCGCTCGCCGAGGTGCTTGAGTCGACCGAGCTCGATCTGACGAAGCCTCCGACGGTTCAGCAGGTCGAAGCGCCGACGAACACCGAAATGCCCTGACCACCAGCCGCCCCGCGGGTGCGGGGCAGGAAGCGAACTTCAGGTATCGTCCCCGGCGAATCGGCCGAAAATTGGCGATTGGCTGCAAATATCCCGATCGGTAGACTTCCGTCCATGAGCACTGTCGAAGAAATCGAGGCAGCCATCCAGCAACTCGCACCGGCGGACATGGCCGCCTTCCGCGCTTGGTTTGCCGAGTTCGACGCTGCTGAGTGGGATCGTCAGATCGCAGCTGACGAGGCGGCAGGAAAGCTCGACTGGCTGATCCAGGAAGGGCTCGACGATCTCGATGCGGGCCGCTGCACCGACCGTTGAGCCTTCCCGATGAGACACCGGGCCTCTCGACGATTCTGGCGACACTATCGCGATCTCCCGGAAGAGATCCAGCGGCTTGCCGACCGGGGCTACGAGCTTCTCGTCGACGACCCTCGGCACCCGTCGCTCCACTTCAAGCGCATCGGCCGGGTCTGGTCTGAGCGTGTCGGACTGCACCATCGGGCGCTTGCCACCGAGCGTGAAGGCGAGATCGTTTGGCTCTGGATCGGGAGCCACGCCGAGTATGACTTGCTCCTTCGGCGTCAGTCGTGATGCGGCAGTGCTGCCCCGCCGCCCCGCGGGTGCGGGGCGGCGGGGCAGGTGGCCATGGGCTCCGCGTCAGCGTGGCTTCGCGTCAGCGTGAGTGCATGTCGCACGACAGCCCACCGGCTGCCGGGACATAGCAACTGCGGGCGTAGTCCATCACCATGCGGTGCGAACTGAACCGCCACGCGAGCGAACTGATCGAGTTCTTCATCATCTTGATCCACGTCTGCGGCAGGCCGTCAGCATCGCGTTCGTAGAACAGCGGAATGACCTCGTTTTGGAGCACGTCATAGAGCGCTGCCGAGTCGCGGGCATCGGTGATCTCGGGATTGGTATGGATCTCGCCTCGGCCGATGGCGAAGCCGTTGCGGCCGTCGAACGCCTCGGCCCACCAGCCGTCGGGGATCGAGCAGTTGAGCCCGCCGTTCAACACCACCTTTTGGCCGCTCGTCCCCGAAGCCTCGAGCGGGCGGCGCGGGTTGTTGAGCCACACGTCGACCCCCTGAATGAGATGCCGGCAGACGTTGATGTCGTAATCCTCCACAAACACGATCCGGCCGGCGAGGCGCGGGTCGTGGCGGAGGTTGGCGATCTTGCGGATCAGCCCCTTGCCCGGATCGTCGGCCGGATGGGCCTTGCCGGCAAAGATCACCTGGATCGGCCGGTCGGCATCGCAGATGAGCTTGGAGAGCTTGTCGAGGTCGCCGAGGACGAGATCGGCCCGCTTGTACGTGGCGAAGCGCCGCGCGAATCCGATCGTGAGGACGTTCGGATCGAGCACCGACCGGGCTGCCTCGACGGCCTCATCGCTTTCGCCGCGCCGCTTGCACTGCCGCGCGAGCCGACGGCGGACGAACTGGAGGAGGAGGTTTTTGAGGGCGTAGTGGGTCTCCCACAGCTCGCCGGGATCGCACTCGTGGATCTTCTGCCAGACATCCGGCTCTCCCATCCGCCGGAACCAGTTCGCCGGGAAGATCCGGTCGTAGAGCTGGAGCATCTGCCACGACAGCCAGCTCGGCACGTGGACGCCGTTGGTGATGTGGCCGATCGGCACCTCTTCTTCGACCCGCCAGCCCCACAAATCCTTCCACATCTTCCGGCTGACATGGCCATGGAGGGCGCTGACGGCATTCGCCCGCCGCGACAGCTTGAGGCCGAGGACCGTCATGCAGAACGGCTCGCCGTGGTTGCTGGGATCGACACGCCCGAGCCCCATGAGGTGGTCGTGCGAGATCCCGAGGGCATCGCGCATCGGGCCGAGGTGCTCTTCGATCTGACCGCTGTCGAAGCGATCGTGGCCAGCCGGCACTGGCGTGTGGGTGGTGAACACCGTCTGCCGGGCAACGTCGCGGACGGCGTCGTCGAAGGAGAATCCGTCGCGATCCATCCGCCCCCGGACCGCCTCGAGCGTGGCGAAGACGGAGTGGCCTTCGTTGAGGTGGTAGACGCCGGGAACGATTCCCAGGGCCCGGATCGCGCGGACACCGCCGATTCCGAGGACGAGCTCTTGACGGATCCGAACGCGGGTGTCACCGCCGTAGAGCCGGCTGGTCAACTCGCGATCCTCCGGCGTGTTGCCGTCGACGTCGGAGTCGAGGAGATAGAGGCTCACCCGCCCCACCGCCATCTTCCACACCTTCGCCCGGATCTGCCCGGAACGGGTGTCGATCGCCACCTGCACCTGCTCGCCGTCGGTGCCGATCGCCGGCTCGAGCGGCAGGGCCTCGACGCGCGACTGAAGGTATTCCTCGTGCTGGTAGCCGTCGATGTCGAGCTGCTGCTTGAAGTAGCCCTGTTTGTAAAAGAGCCCCACTGCTACCAGTGGGATGCCGAGACCGCTGGCGCTCTTGATGTGATCGCCGGAGAGGACGCCGAGGCCGCCGGAATAGATCGGCACCGACTCATGGATCCCGAACTCGGCCGAGAAGTAGACCACCGGCTTCGAGCCGAGGACGCCGGCGTGGACGTCGCTCCAGGTGTTCTCGGCGGCGAGGTATTCCTTGAGCCGCCGGTAGGCCTGGTTGATCCGGCTGTAGAGGACGAGCTCCGCCGCCCGGGCCTCGAGCCGCTCCGGCGTGAACTCGGCCAACAGTGCGATCGGGTTGTGATCGAGCTGCCGGAACCGGACCGGGTCGAGCTCCCGAAAGAGGTTCGTCACCTCCGGATGCCAACTCCACCACAGGTTGCGGGCCAGCGCCTGGCACTTGTCGTAGAGGTTTTGCGGAGACAGCTCGATCAGCCGCAAAGGGCCGGGGGGAGGCCCGGAGGCGTCCTGCTTGCCGGCCGCAAGGCGGCCCGACTGGGAGGGAGTGGGCGCGCGGGGATCCTCGAGCTGGCTCATGATCGGCTCCGGGGCGGAGGGGACGTTCGCGGGTGGAACGAATCGGGCGGGAAGAACGAGGTGGGCACTAGCCAGAAGGATCCGGAGTATAGCTCCGCGACCGGGCGGGTGAAGCGCTCACCTCCGGGAAGGCATACTCTTCTTCCATGTTCACCCACGATCCAACGCGCCCCCATGATGCCAGCCTCGCGGCCCTCCGTGCCGACCTGGCCGGCCTCGCCATCGCGACCGACCGAGAGGGCCCGTGGCGCAGCGGCGCTTTCAACCGGCTCGCCGAGCATGGCCTGCTCGCCGGATTCATCGCCTCCGAAGATGGTGGCACCGGGGCGACGGAGCCTGCGCTCCTCGAGGCGCTCACGGCCGTGGCGTCAGCCTGCCTGACAACGGCGCTTGTGCTCACGCAGTGGGCCAGCGCCTGCAGGCTGCTCGCCACCGGCCCCGTTGATCTCCGCGACGGCCTCCTCCCCCGTCTGGCCCGCGGCGAGGAGACGGCGACTGTCGGGATCGCCCAGCTCACGACGAGCCGTCGCCACATCGGCTCTCCCGCCCTGCGGGCGGTCCGCCGGGGCACCTCGTGGTGGCTCGAAGGAACCTGCCCCTGGGTGACTGGCGCCGACTCGAACGACAGCATCGTGACAGGCGCCGTCGCCGCCGACGGCACGCCGAGATTCTTCATCATCCCGACCTCGGCAGCCGGGCTCACGATCAGCAGCCCGATGCCGATGCTCGCTCTCTCCGGCAGTCGCACCTCGAGCGTGGCCTTCGACGGCGTCGAGCCTCTCGCCGAAATCGTTCCCTCGTCTGCCTCGCCGGCCCGTGCCGGCGGACTGGCAACGAGTGCCCTGGCGATCGGCTCCACCCGGGCCTCGATCGCACTGATCGCCCACGAGGCGGCCGCCCGCCCGGCGCTCGAGCCGGTGGCCACCAGCTTCCGCCACGAGGCCGACGAACTTGCCGCCCGACTCGGCTGCCTTGCCGGCCCTGACATCCCCGATCCGGCAGCCCGTGATGCCCTCCGCACGGCTGCCAACAGCCTCGTCGTCCGCGCGGCCCAGGCGGCGCTGACCGCCACGAAGGGGGCGGGGTTCATCGCCGGCCATCCCGCGGAGCGGGGCATCCGCGAGTCGATGCTGTTCCTTGTTTGGAGTTGCCCGCAGCAAGTTGCCGCGGCGGTGATCTGCGAGCTGGCCCACCTCGACGTCCCGGCGTGAGGCGGGGAGGCGGGGCGAAAACGGCCTTGCCCCGGTCCCCTGATTCCTGTGGAATCCGTCCCTTCCCCGGGGAGTTTTCCGGTCATGAACGCGCCGCGCACGATCCTGCTTGTGAAGCTCTCTGCTATCGGCGACGTCCTCCACGGGGTGCCGGCGGCGGTGGCGATCAAGGATGCGTTTCCGGCAGCCACGGTCGGGTGGGTCGTGGAGGGCCGCTCAGCCGATGTCCTCGACGGGCATCGGGGCATCGACCGCATCTTTCGCCTGCCGCGGGGATGGGCCAAACGACCGGCCGAGATCCTCCGTCTCCGCCGCGACCTCCGCACCTTCGCCCCCGACGTCTCGATCGACATGCAGGGGCTCTTCAAGAGCGCCCTGGTCACGCTGCTCGCCGGCAGTCCGATCCGCATCGGCCACGCCCGCCCCGAGGCCCGCGAGGGCTCTTGGCTCTTCACAAACCATCCCGTCGTGCCGTCGGCCGCGCATGTCGTCGCCCGGAACTGCGGCCTCCTCGCCCCGCTCGGCATCGGCGGCGGGTTTCCCCGGTTCGACATGCCGCGCTGGCTGCTGGCCCGGGCCCGGATGGAGGCCTGGATCGAGTCGCTCGGCCCGGGATCGCCACCCGTGATTCTCAATCCCGGCGCGGGGTGGCCCTCGAAGCTCTGGCCTGAGGATCGCTTCGCCGCCGTCGCCGCACGCCTAGCCGACGAGCATCGGCAACGTGTCGTCGTCGTCTGGGGAGGGGAACGGGAACGCTCGATGGCCGAACGAATCGTGTCTGCCGGTGGGGGGATCCTCGCCCCACAAACCTCGCTTCAGGAGCTCGGCGAGCTCTGCCGGCTGGCGGCACTTGTGATCTCTTCCGACACCGGCCCCCTCCACCTCGCGGCCGCGGTCGGCACCCCCTGCGTCGGCCTCTTCGGCCCCGTGCCGGCGACGCGGAACGGTCCTTGGGGCGCGGGCCACGTCACCGTCGAGCCCCCTGCCGGGGCACGCCCGCCGTGGCACGAGCGCAAGACCGACACCGGCTCGATGGCCGCGATCGACGTCGCTGCCGTCGTGAGCGCGGCGGCGACCCTCCTCTCCGCCGGCCTCTGCCGGGTTGCCTGAGAGGGCGGGTATACTCCCGCCCATGCAGCGCAAGAAAGTCAATCCGTTCAGCGTCCTCCTTGGCATCGTGGGGATCGCGTTCACGCTCACGGCGGCCTGTTACTGCCTGTTCGTCCTCCGGGGAGTACGGCCAGAGACGGCCCGAGCCGCGCCGCACCTCCTCGAGCGGCTCATTGATCGCTGGGGGACGACGGCGCTGGTCGTCGAACTCGTCGCGCTGGCCGTGGCCACGTTCGGGTCGATCGCCTACGACGAGATCGGGCACGATGCCATCCGCCGTCGGCTCCGCGACGAACGGGAACGACTCCCGCCCCCTCCGACGAGCAACTTGGCAGACGGAGACGACAGCGACGACGCCCACGAGGCGGCCCCGTGAGCGCCGCCGCCGCGAAGCGTGTCGCGGCTCTCCGCGCTTCGATCCGCCACCACGACCGGCGCTACCACGTCGAGGCGGCACCGGAGATCACCGATCTCGAGTACGACCGGCTCGTTGACGAGCTCCGCGATCTCGAGAGGCTCCATCCCGATCTCGTCACCCCCGACAGCCCGACCCAGCGGGTCGGAGG
>CAMARC010000206.1 GCA_945860405.1 Candidatus Kuenenia stuttgartensis
GCGGATCAGCTTCCAGTCGGGGGTGACCAGAGCCCGCTGGAGATGCCGGTAGGCGAGGAGAAGGTCGTCGCGGATTGCCGGTTGCTCACCGCGGAGCACCGGGATGAGACTCACCGCCTCGCTCCCCGCCGGTGCGGGCACGCCTGCAAGGCCGCCCACGGTCGCGACGAGATCCTGGAGATGGCACAGCACCCTCTCACGTCGCCCCACTGGCACTCCGGGGCCGGCAAGGATCGCCGGGGCACGCATCGAGTGTTCGTAGAGATTCTGTTTGCCGAGGAGGCCGTGGCTGCCGAGTGCCAGGCCATGATCGCTCACGAACAGGATCAGCGTGTCGTCGAGCCGACCATGCGCCCGGAGCGCCTCCACGATCCTTCCCACCTCGGCATCGAGCGACTCGACGCAGGCATAGGCATCGGCAAGCTCGTGCGACACGCCTTCGCGAGTGAGCGGCCTGGGGAGGAGCACCTCGTCGCGGACGGACAATTCGCCGTTGTCGAAGGGATGTTCGGGGAGCCAGTTTGCTGGCGGCGGCGGCTCATGCCCCCGGTATCGGGCCCGGAACTCCTCCGGCGCCTGACGCGGATCGTGCGGCACCGTGAACGACACCCAGGCAAAGAACGGCGTGTCGCCGATCCCGGCGAGAAACTCCACCGCCGCATCGCCGAACAGCCGCGCGGAATGGACCCCGGGAGCCACGGCCTTCTCCGTGATTCCCCCGCCATCCCCACCGGTGGGAAACGACGCCACAGGGACGTTCCACTGGTCGGTCATACCCCCGAAGAACACGTTCCGCCCCGCGTCGAAGCAGCGCACCGCGGAGGCCTCGCCGTTGTGCCATTTGCCGGTGAGGAAGGTCCGCCATCCGGCGCGTCTGAACACCTCCGGCCAGGTGTCCTGACCGGAGAGTTGCTCGTCGCGATGAAAGAGGCCGCGGCCGGAGAGCATCATCGCCCGGCTGGGGATGCAGACGGCGCCGTGCTGGCCACCCATGCAGTAGGCCCGGTCGAACGAGGTACCCCGGGCCACCAGCGCGTCGAGCGCTGGCGTCCGGACGAGCGGATTACCGAGCGCGTTGATCGTGTCGGCCCGTTGGTCATCGGCGACGATCACGAGCACGCTCGGGGGGCGGGCCGCCGCGACCGATGGAAGCAGCGCGGCCACGATCGCGAGCGACACCGCCCCGAGGAGGGCCCACAGCCCGGCACGGTCGGATCGGGTCACTTGCATCATTGCGCTCTTGTCCGAGGGCTCTTCGGGGATCTCGTCATGGTGCCGCCACCGTCGCCGCGGTCACGCCGACGCCGAACTGCGCTTCGAACGCTGTCTTGAAAGGATTCTCCGCCGGCCCATCGAGATCCTCGTTGACGAGATCTTTCTGGATCGAATCCCACCAGCGGTCGTACTCGGCGGCGAGACGCTCGACGATCACGCCGTGGGTCGCCGCCACATCGTGCGACTCCGCCGGATCGGCCTGCACATCGAAGAGCTGCCAGGCATCGGCACGGTTGTCGACGTTGACGAGGCTCCAGCGCCCTTCGCGGATCCGGCAGTGGCGCCACTTCGCCCCGGCCACCTTCCCCCGTTCCCAGCGGCCGAGATGGGTGACAAGCGGCCGGTCGGGCCACGGGGCGTGGGCGTCGAGGAGGAGGGGGACGAGGCTCCGCCCCTCGAGCCGCACGGCCACGTCGGCAGGGATCGGCGCCCGGGCGATTTCACAGAGCGTCGGGAGGAGATCGACATGGGCGACGAGCGCCGGCACGTCGACCCCCACAGGGAGCGTCTCGGGCCAGCGCCACAGCGAGGGGACGCGCGTCCCCCCGCGCCACACGCTCCCTTTGGCACCGCGGACGAAATCATTGAAGACGCCGGCTCCCGTCGCCGTGCCGTTGTCGGTGGTGAAAACGACGAGCGTCTCCTCGGCGAGCCCCGCGGCCTCGAGCCGGTCGAGGAGCCGGCCGACGTTGGTGTCGATGTTCTCGATCATCCCGTAAAACTTCGCGACCCGGTCGCGCCCCGCTTCGTCGAGCAGCCCGGCCGCCGCGAGGCGGGCGCGGGGGCCGGCGTCGGAGCCCTCCGGGCAATCGAGCGGGTCGTGCGGCGCGTTCGGCGTGATCATGCAGAAGAACGGTTTATCCGTGCGCGCCATCTCCTCGATCCACTCGATTCCGGCAGTGAAGAACAGATCGGTGCAGTAGCCTCGCCGCTTCACGAACCGGCCATCCTCACGGAGGACCGGGTCGACGTAGCGATTGCCCGGCACGTCGCCACAACTGCCTGGAAAGTGCTGCCCGATCCCACCGGCACCGTGAATGACACTGCGATCGAAGCCGCGCTTGTCCGGTTGGTGGGTCTCCTCGTCCCCGAGGTGCCACTTCCCGAAGATGCCGGTGGTGTAGCCCGACGCGCGGAGGAGCTGCGGGAGGGTCGTCGCCGACAGGGCGAGCCGTTCCCGCTCGTGGATCGTGTGGGTGACGCCCGAACGAAACTCATGCCTCCCAGTGAGGAGCGCCGTCCGTGTCGGGGAGCAGGTGGGGCTGACGTGATACTCGGTAAACCGCACACTCTCGCGCCACAGCCGGTCGAGATTCGGGGTCTCGAGGACAGGGTTGCCGTGGGCGGCTAGGTCACCGTAGCCCTGGTCATCGGTCATCACGACGATGATGTTCGGGGGCCGGCGCCGGGAGGCCGCCGGGGGGGCTTCTTCGAGCTTTCCGGCTGGCCGGACCTCGCTGCCGGTCACACCGGTGAGCCGGTCGCCGAGTTCCCCACGCATCCGCGCCGCTTCAGCCTCGAGCCCGGCCACGACCTCGGGATGATCCCCCGCCACGTCGGTCGTCTCTCCGGGATCGGCCTCGAGATCGAAGAGCACTCGCGCCACCGGCAGCGGCCGGTATTTCGCCGGCACGCCATCAGCCCCCGGAGCCACGCCGGCAAGCGTCCGCGCCGTGTGTGGCAAGAGGAGCTTGTATCGCCCCCGACGAACCGCCTGGAGCTCATTGTCGAGATACCAAAAGCCGTAAGGGCGCTCGGCGGCGACAGCGCTCGCCGCGGGCTCGCCGCGGAGAAGCCCGGTGATGTCGCGGCCGTCGATCCGCCGGCCGTCGACCGTGCAGCGACCATCGGCATCGACCGGCACCGGCTCCCCGGTAAGACGGAGCACCGTAGGGAGGAGATCGATCGTCATCGCCGGCGCGGCGCAGATGCTCCCCGCGGGAATCACCCCCGGCAGCCGCGCCAGGCACGGCACGCGCACTCCTCCCTCGAACACCGTCCCCTTCCCCTCGCGGAGATGCCCGGCGTTCCCGGCGTGATTGCCGTAGGAGAGCCAGGGGCCGTTGTCGCTCGTGAACAGCACGAGCGTGTCGTCGAGCTTTCCGGTCCGCTCGAGGGCCGCAAGGATGCCCCCCACCGAGGCGTCGATCTCTGCCAGGACATCGCCGTAGAGCCCGCCGGGCGTGGTGCCTGCGAACGCGGCACCGGCATAGAGCGGCACGTGCGGCATCGAGTGGGCCAAATAAAGGAAGAACGGTCGGTCGTCCTCCTGCGCCCGGTCGATAAAAGCGCAGGCGCGCTCGGCGTACCGCGCGGTGAGGGTCGCTTGCTCCTCCGGCGTGACGTCGTCATCGATGATCCGCTCGCCATCGAACAGGGGCAGCGGCGGAAAGCTCCCCGGCGCAGCCTCCGGGTGGTGGGGCCACATGTCGTTGGAATAGGGGAGCCCGAACCATTCGTCGAAACCGTGACGGGTGGGAAGGAAGGGAGCGCGGTGGCCGAGGTGCCACTTCCCCACCATGCCGGTGCGGTAGCCGCGGCCGCGGAGGGCTTCGGCAAGCGTCGTCTCAGCGGCGGCGATGCCGTGGCGGGCATTGGGGCCAAGCGCGCCTGCGATGCCGATCCGGTTGGGGTAACAGCCGGTGAGGAGTGCCGCCCGCGACGCCGAGCAGACGGGCTGGGCGACGTGGAAGTCGGTGAAGCGGATCCCTTCGCGGGCGAGCCGATCGAGGTGCGGCGTGGCGGCGGCCTTTCCCCCGTAGCAGGCAGGATCGCCGTAGCCGAGGTCGTCGGCAAAGACGATGACGACGTTCGGAGGGCGATGTGGCGGCGCGGCAGCGGCCGGCGCGACCGACGCCTCAGCCGCACCCAACCGGCAATCGGCGGCGATCCGCAGCCATTCCCGCTCGAGCCTGGCGACGGTGTCGGGCTCGGCGGCAGCGAGGTCAACCGTCTCGGCCCGGTCGGCGGCCAGATCGTGGAGCGCCCAAGGCTCGCCCTTGGCCGCCACGAGTTTCTTGTCCCCGACGCGCACGGCCCGGTGCCCCTCGTGACACCACCACGACGTCTCGCGGAGAGAGGGGGCGCTTGCATCAGCGAGGAGACTTGAAAAACTCCGCCCCTGCATCGGTGGCACGAGCGTGCCGTCGAGGAGGAATGGCGGCTGCTCCGCGCCGGCCAGCTCCATCACCGTGGGGGCCACATCGATGAGGTGAACCGGCTGGTGGCGCAGCTCCCCCGCACTCCCCTCCGGCAAACCGCGCGGCCAATGGACGATCCACGGCGTCGCGATCCCACCTTCGTGGACCCAGGTCTTGTGACGGCGGAAGGGAGTGTTTGCGGCGCCCGACCAGCCTGGCCCCAAACACAAAAAACTCTTCCGCGAGCCGGGGGGCGCGGCCGGGTCATGCCCCTCGCCGCGGACCATGATCTCGGCCGAGGCCCCGTTGTCACTGGCAAAGAGGATCAGCGTGTCGTCGAGACGCTGCATCGCCTCGAGCTGGTCGACGATCCGGCCGATCTGCTCGTCCATCGCCGCGACCATCGCGGCATGGATCGCCATCTTCGTCGCCTGAAAGTCCTGCTGCTCTGGCGTGAGCCGATCCCATTCGAGGGGGCGATTGACCTCGCCCGCTCCGAGCGCTTGAAGCGCTTCAGGGAAGGGATAGGGAGGGCCGAGGTCGCGTTCGATCGCCGACATCGGCCCGGCGACGATTCCCGAGGCCAGTTGCCTGGCATGGCGAGCGGCGCGGATCGCCTCCCAGCCAACGCGGTAGCGATCGCGGTATGTATCGATCAGGGCCTGAGGCGCCTGGAGCGGAAAGTGGGGGGCGGTGAAGGCGACGAACTGGAAAAAGTGTTTCTCGGGATGATCGACAGCGTGGCTGCGGAGACAAGCCACCGCATGGTCGCCGATCGCGGTCGTAGCGTAGAAGTCGTCGCTTTGCGGATGCGGCTTCCCCTCCACCGTCACGCCGCTGGAATCGAAAAAGTTGCTTTGGCCAGTGCCGGTGACATCGAGCGAACGGGCAAAGCCCTCCGCGAGCGGCGCTCCGTCAACATGCCATTTGCCCGAGTGGTAGCTGCGGTAGCCCGCGGCTTTGAGGAGCTCTGGTAGGAGTTTCGCCCACGGGGGACGCTTTCCCTGGGCCCCACCGGGAAGTCCCTCGCGGCCGTCACCGGCCGGCAACGCATCGCGATGAATCGCCTGCGGATAAAAGCCGGTGAGGAGCGCCGCCCGGCTCGGCCAGCAACGGGCCGTGTTCGTGGCCTGCGTGAACCTCAAGCCCCCCCGCGCTAGCCGATCGAGGTGCGGCGTGTCGATCTCGCCGCCATACGCGCCGAGATCGGAGAAGCCGAGATCGTCGGCAAGGATCACGACCACGTTCGGTCGAACCGGGTCGGCCAGGGCTGGCCGCGCGAGCGCACCGGTCCACAGCCCGACGACGACGAGCCAACCGACGACCACCGAGCCAAGCCGGGCGTGCATCGACGAAACCTCCAATGGAAGCGACACGCCCCGGCCTGGGCCCCCGGAAAAGCCGGCGACCACCGACCACGACCGACGATCAGTCGAGCTCGGCGACCACCTTCGCGTAGGCCGCCGAGCGGGCCGCGGCGTCGGCGGTGCGGATCTCGAGGAGCATCGGCCTCAAGGAGCGCGCCCAGCCGGGGTTTGAGGCGCACTTCGCATCGGCCTTGGCACAGAGCTTCTCGGCTTCGGCCGTCGCCTTGGCGGCATCCCCACCGGCACCGGCCGCCGCCGCGGCAGCAAGCACGCCGTGGAGATACTCGCGGGCCTGGAGATCGGGATTCGGGGTCACCGGCGCGTTGACCCGGCCGAGGGCCCAGAGAATGCCGGCAAGATAGTGATCCTGGAACTTCTTGTCGTTCCAGGTCGCTTCGTTATGGCCGAAATTCGAGTAGAAGACACGGCCGTGACCGAAATCGCGGATCCAGCTCACCGGCACGTGCCACGGCTCCTTCGGCGTCGAGTGGGGCATGTCGAGGCTGACGAGGACACGGACGTCGTCGGGGACGAATCGCGTGTCGTATTGGTAGATCTCGTCCTTCCAGCGGAACGCCTCCGGCAGGCTCTTCACGATCGGATGGCCGGGATCGTTGACGACGAAGGCATGCTCGTCGCCGGCATTCCAGGGATGGCCGGCGAAGATACCGCCGACCAGGTCGCGATAGGCATCCGAGGCATTGAAGGTGTCGGCGGCGGCGTGGAAGCCGATGAAGGTCTTGCCACGCTTCACCCAGCCGAGGAAGTCGTCGAGGTTCGGGATCGGCAAGGCGCCTGTGGTGCTGCAAAAGACGACACCGTCGAACTGGTCGAGCGAATCCTTCGCGAACGCCTTGGCGAACAGCTCGGAGAGGGTCTTGTTCCAGGCGGCATCGGCCACCTTGAACTTCTCGAGGTCTGCTTTGTAGGCCTGCTCCTGCTGCTTCCAATCGGCGTCGCTCGTGCCATCCTTCCGCTTCGGCTCCTGCGGCTGTCCGGGCCGCCCCGGCGGGAGTCGAAGGTAGTCGACATGAAATTGCCCGCTCTCCCGGCCGAGCCGCTCGAGCACCCCTTCGGCGGTCT
>CAMARC010000207.1 GCA_945860405.1 Candidatus Kuenenia stuttgartensis
TTGACGTCCATCAAGCTCGGCAAGATCGATGACGAGATCAACGGTGACTTCGCCGAGGGGGCCAGTCGCGAGACGATGGGCCGCGGCGGGATCTCGATCTCGCGGTCGCTCGAACGCGTTCAGGGGCGCGACCGCCAGCGTCTCGAAGCTTACCGACAACGCGCCCGTGTCGCCGCCGTGCAACGCGACGAGGCGGCGATCCGGCAGCGCTATATCGGGGTCGAGGAAACAGCCCCCGACATTCTCCGCCGCCGCGTGCCCAACGCAGCGACGACGCCGGCCGAAGCGTTGAATGCGCCGGCCCCGAAGCCGCGTGGCCCGGCAACCCGTCCGGCCCCGAAGCCGCGCGATCTCCCTGCGACACCGCGCAAGGCCCCGGTCGAACCGCCCGCCGAAGACGATCCGTTCTCGGCCCCGGCGTCCGGCCGTGCCACCGACGACCCGTTCGGCGACGAGCCGCTCCGCGATGACCGTCTCGATCAGCGGGACGAGCGGATGGAGGAGAGTGCCGCCGAAACCGACGACGGCTTCGACCAGCGCGATCGGACGAGAGAAGAGAGCGCGGCCGAACTCGACGATTCCTTCGACCAGCGCGATGCCCAGCAGGAACGCGAAGCCGCCGGCGGGTTTTGAAGATCACTTGTTGTCGGAAGCCCTCCGCCGGCTTCTGACTCCGGGGCTTCGGCCGCCGCACCCTGCGGCGGATGGGCGATCGACAGCGAGATCGCCGTTGGAACTGACAGGGGCTCATCGCCGTGAACACTTCAGCGGCGCTTGTCGCCAGGATCGACGGTGAACTCGCCAAGGCGACGTTCGTCGACTCGCATTCGCACATCGATCCGTTCGCTCCGTCGGCGCGAACGCTGGCCGACATTCTCGGCTACCACTACTACACCGAACTGGTGCATTCGGCCGGGACGCCCCGGGAAGCGATCGAGGGCCCGGGGCTCGACGAGGATTCGCGGGTCGCGCGGATCGTTGCGGGGCTCACGCACCTCACCAACACCATCCAGCATGCCTGGCTGATGGAGATTGCCCGCGACCTGTTCGGCTTCGAGGGGGACGCGCTCACCCCCTCCAACTGGCCGGATCTCGCCCGGAGCGTACGGGAGCGTTCGGCCGATCCGGGCTGGACCGCCACGGTTCTGGCGAAGAGCCACATCGAGGCCGTCTTCCTCACCAACGACTTCGACGATCCCCTCGAGGGCTTCGATACCTCCCTCTGGGTGCCCTGCCTGCGCGTCGACGAACTCGTCTTCCACACCGGGAAGCCGGGCGTGCTCGAGCGGTTGGCTCGGACGTCGGGCGTGGAGCCTGGCGATCTCGGGCGCCTCGGGCAGGCCGTCGCGGCGGTCGCCGATCGATTCGTGCGGAGCGGGGCGCGGGCGGCGGCGATCTCGCTCCCCCCCGACTTCCGTCCCCGCCCGGTCGATGCCGCGGACGCCGGACGGGCGCTGGCTGCGGTCCTGCGGGATGGCCTCGCCGCTCCCGCCGCGGATCGCGCCGCACTCTCGGCCCACCTCTTCTGGACCATCGCCGGCATTTGCCAGGAGCGACATCTCCCCTTCGACCTCATGATCGGGGTCCGCCGGTCCGTCTATCCCGGTGGTGTCCACCAGGGGCAGGATCTCCTCGACGGGCGGTTGTCGTTGGCCGACTACGCGCCGCTGTTCAATGCCTTTCCGCGGGTGAGCTTTCCGGTGTCGGTCCTCTCCCGGCCGCTCAACCACGAGCTCGTCAGTTTCGCGTGGATCTTTCCCAACGTCCTGCCGTTCGGGCATTGGTGGTATGCCAACACGCCGTCGACCATTCATTCCGATCTCGAGCAGCGGATCGAGGCGGTGCCGCGGACGAAACTCCTCGGCTACTACAGCGACATGTACAAGGCGGAGTTCGGGTATCCGAAGTTCGCGATGTATCGCCGGACGCTTGCCCGGGTGCTTGCCGATCGCTTCGTCGTCGAGCGTGGGTGGGGCGAGGAGCGGGCGGTCAACCTCGGCCTCGACCTTCTCGTCCACAACCCTCGGCGCGTCTTCTACGGCTCCGATCCGAGCTGAAGCCCGGCGGCAAACAGCCAGCCCCAGCCAGCGATGAGGAGCACGCCACCGATCGGCACCACCGCGCCGAGGATCTTCAGGCCGGTGAAGGCGAGGACCGCCAGCAGCCCGCTGAAGATCAGCGTGCCGGAGAGGAAGCAGACCCCCGAGGCCCACAGCCGGCGACGACAGACGGCGGTCGCGGGGAGGGCGGAGGCCACCGCCACGACGAGCAGGACCAACGCGTGGAAGAGGCCGTAGCGGACGGCTGTCTCCCAGGTGGCAGACTGCCCGTTGGCCTCGAAGTGGGCCTTGAGACCGTGGGCCCCGAACGCGCCGGCAGCAACGCCGATGCCGCCGAGGAGGGAGCCGGCGAGAAACCAGATGCGAGCCATGGAGGGGAGCCTGTGGACAGCGGGCAGGAAAGGCCGTAGGCCTTGTGGCGGCGAGCCGTCAAGAGGCTCCCGCCGCGGTGACGGTCAGGGGCGATTGACCCCGAGGAGTTTGTCTTCCTCTTCCTCTTGGATGATGATCCGCGGCGTCACCATGAGCATCAGACTGTCGGTCGTCCGGCCCATGCCGACGTTCTTGAAAAGCCGGTTGATGTAGGGGATCTTCGAGAGGATCGGCACGCCGAACTCGTTGCGCCCCTCGCGGAGACGCTTGATGCCGCCGAGGAGGACGGTGCCGCCGTCGGGCACGCTCACCGTCGTCGTTATCGTCGTCTGGATGTATTCAGGCTGCTGAATCGTCGTGCCGCTGGAGCGAACGGTCTGTTCGTTCGACGTCTTGGCGTTGAGACCGAGCGAGGCCCCGAGCGGGTTTTGCCCCTGCTGGCCGACGCCACCGTCGAGCCCCGACTTCTCATCGGCGCTCTTCGTCGAGGTCGAGCGGGAGCCCTCGAACTGGAACTCCTGCACCTTCCCGATCTGCGAGAACCGCGGGATGAGGGTGAGACGGACGAACCGCCGGTCGTTGGAGACGACGGCCTGAACGTTGACACTGGTTCCCTCGTTGAGGACCGTGATCACCGGTTGCTGGGCGGCGGCGAAGTCGCCGACGACCGGGATCACCGAGGTCACGAACGGCCTCGAAACCGAGTCGTTGATGAAGGCGTTTTGGCCGTTGAAGAGCGTCACCTTCGGGGCCTGCATGACGTTCGAGCGGGTGTTGCCCTGGGCAGCCTGGATGAGGAAGTAGGCCTCGATGTCGGAGAGGATCGCGAACCCGAACGTCGCCGCCGACGTCGTCGGATCGGGGAGGCCAGGCATCGAGGGCACCTGAGCGGCTCCAAAACTGTTCTGCCGGAAGGGGATCGAGTAGAAGTTCGAGACGGGCTGGCCGTTGAGCGTCTGGTTTTGGCCGACGTTCCCGAGCCGGGCCACGCCCGGATTGCCGGCATTGTCGAGGCCGATCGTCTGCGTCGGGCCGCCGGGGCTGGCTGGGATGCCGAGGGAGAAGGGAGATGTCGAACCACCGCCCGATCCTGGGACGGCGGTCATGTTGAGTGGATCACGGACGTTCGACTGGATGTTGAAATCGAAGTCGACACCGATCCGCTCGAAGAACGTGTCGTTGAGACGGATGAAGCGGACCTCGATCGCCACCTGGAGATCCTGGAGGCGACGGAGTTGCTGGAGGAGGTCGGCGATCTCGTCGTGCACCTCCTGCGTCTGGCTGACGACGATGCTGAGATTCGTCGGGAAGGGCTGGATCGCCCCCTGACCGCCGACCGTGTTCCACGTCTGCGGAGCGACGGTGTTCTGGATCAGATCGATGAGCGACTGGAAGTCGGCCTGGGCACCACCGGCAGCCGGTCCACCGAGGAGGGGCACTCCCCCGGAGCTGCCGACCTGCGGGGCGTTGCCGCCGACGCCGGGGATCTGGGCGAGATTGTTGCCGTCGAGCGGGGTGTCGGTGCCGGCCCGGGCGACCGCCCCGGGGGCGGGGCCGGTCTGAACGGAGAGATTGGAGAGCGTCGAGAGTCGCGAGTAGCTGCCGTTGATGGCGCCGTCGAGGCCGGTGTCGTCCGTGACGAAGTTGGGGATTGGGATCACGAGGTCCGCGACTTGGTAGGAGACGCCGAAGACCTGCCCCTTCATGAGCCGCGGGCTCGTGACCTTGAGCACCTCGTCCCTGACGCAATAGTCGAGGTGAAGTGGCTCCAGGAGGAGCTTGAGGGCGCTCTTGAGCGTGATCTTCTGTTCCAGCGAGATGGTGACGGGCGTGTCGCTCCTCACTCCCTCCGACTCCATCCCGACCATGTCCAGATGGATCGGCACCTCAGCCTGCTTGGCGAGAGAATCGAGGACGGCGGCGAGGGGCTCGCCCCGGTGGACGGCGACGACCTGAGCGGAGAGCTTCTTGTGGATCGCGGCCTCGGCCGGCGAAGCGCGTCCGCGTCCCTCACCCTCGAGGCGGTTGCGGTTCTTGGTCAGATCCTCCCAGTCCTTCGTGGCCGGGAACTCGATCGGCCCGACGAACGGCGTGCTCGAGCGGTCGACGTCGACCATCGCCTCGATGAAGCCGTCTTCCTTATCTCCGGCGATCGACTTTTGCGTGTCGAGGCGGCGGATCATCCGGCTCTGTGAGAGGAGTTGGCGGACGACAGGATTGTCGGGGGAGAGCTGGGCGGCTTTCTTCGCCAGCGCCTCGGCCTCGGCGTAGCGGCGCTCGTCGATCATCGTGTTGTATTCGTCCACGATCATCGCCAGACGCTGGTCGACCTCGACCTTCTTGGCCCGCTCGCGATTGATCTTCGACTCGATCTCGGCGTTTTTCTTGTCGAGGGCGATCTCGGAGGCACGCTTGCCGGTCATCTCCTCGATCTCGCGACGGGCGCGGTCGATGCGCTTCGTGAGTTGGGTGCGGGTCTCGGTGGGGATGTCGGCGGCAGCCACATCGGCAGCAGCGGTATCGAGGAGCTCGAGGGCCTCCGCAGCCGATCGCTGGGCCGCCCGGCGGGCTTCGAGTTGGCGGGCTGCGACCTCGGCCGAGAGGCGGGCGACGATCAGGTCGCGGGGGAGGTTGGCCTGACCAGTAGGAGCCGCTTGAGCCCCGACGGTCGTCGGGGTCTGACGCTGGGCGGCCGAACGGCTCAGCGCTTCTTCGATCACGCGGCGGGCATCGGCGGCGCTGGCGTTGCCAGTCTCCTCCTCGGCAGCGGCGACTTCCGCGGCGGGAACGGGGAGCGCTTCCACGGCATCGTCGGCGACGAGAGCCCCGGGGGCGGCAAGGACCGTCAGGGACACCCCCGCCAGCCAAGCCCAGCCAGAGGCCGGAGCTTGGTTACGGACCGACTGCGGGCGCGACGTTGGCCGACCGGTGCCGGCTGCAGCGTGGATGTGGCGAAAGCGTGCCATGGACATGATCCCCGTGGATGGGAGAACCGTGAGGGCGGGATAGGTACCGGCCCCGGGGGCAACGGGTCAAGGGCATCCATCGCCGCGAAAAACGAGGTTTTCGCCCCCGGAGCCCGGGCCCATTCCGCGTTGGAGGCGGCAATTCAAGGGAATTCGGGCGCCTGCGGGCCCTGGCCTGCCGCCCTCGAGAAGGGGGCGATTTCTTTCGAATTCCCAGTCGGGCTCGTCAGCCGCTGCCGGTTTTCGGGCGCTCGAGGGCCCGCTCGAGCGTGTCGAGGAGCTGGTCGACGCGGAACGGCTTGAAGAGGACGAGGTTGATCCCCGCCTGCCGGGCTTTGACGATCGAATGCCCCGGGTCGTAGCCGAAGCCGGTCATGAGGACCAGCGGCACGTCGACGAGGATCTCGCTGAGGCGGAGAAAGAGCTGGTAGCCCGACATGTCGGGGAGCCGGATGTCGGAGAGGATCACGTCGTAATCCTCGTCTCCGGCGGCCCGCACCATCGAGGCGGCTTCGGCGCCGTCGCGGGCCGTCTCAACGATACTGCCATTGCGTTCGAGAAGGCAGTGGGCGGCCGCGCGGACCTGTTCGTCGGCATCGACGACGAGGATCCGCTTGCCGGTCAGCGCCCGCCGCCGCTCGCCGCGGCGATGCTGGGCGTGGGCCGTGCTCGGCGTCATCTTTTCTCCCACCTTTTGGATCGCCTGCTTGATGTCACGGGCGTTGCGGAGGATCCGCTGGAGCCGCTCCACGACATCAGCATCGTGGCCGATGTAGCGTTCCATGACGTTGACAGCGTCATTGAGAATGTCGTCGATCGGCAGGGCGACTGCCCCGTGGATCGCCTCGACGCTCTCGGCCGTCGTGGAGGCCTTTTCGGCGACGAGGAGCTCGAGGGTGTTGAGGGCGGCCGCGACGTCTCGGGAGAAGATCTCGAGAAACTGCATGTCAGTGTGGGAGAAGCCCCCCGGCTCGGGGCTCTCGACGTTGAACGTCCCGATCACGTGCTCATGGAGCATGAGCGGCACGGTGAGCGAGCTTTTTGCCCCCTTGCACCCTTCGAGATAGCGGGGGTCTTTCGTCGTGTCGTTGCAGAAATAGCTTCGTCCCGTGGCGGCGACATACCCGGTCACCCCGTTGTGTTCCGTGCGGGCGAAGAGGATCCGGGCCTCCGCCTCCGGTTGCATGCCCTCTGCAAGGAGCGGTTCGAGCCGGCCGGTCTTGCGATCGAGGAGGCGGATTTCGACCACGTCAAACAGCAGAAGATCCCGCGAATAATGGAGAATGTTGCTCTTGAGGAGGTCGATCCGCTCCTCGATCGTCATGTCGGCAAGTTCGGCCGGCGACAGATCGGCCAGTTTCTGGCCGGCCTGATGGATGGCGGCCCGCTTTTGC
>CAMARC010000208.1 GCA_945860405.1 Candidatus Kuenenia stuttgartensis
TCCGGCGGATCTGATCGGGGGTGTGCTTGGAGGTGATGAAGAAGCGGAGGCGGGCCGCCCGCTCCTCGACCGCCGGATAGAGGATCGGCTGGACGCTGATCCCACGGGCGAACAGGGCCCGCGACAGTTTGAGGCTGTTGATCGAGTTGCCGAGAATCACCGGGATGATGGCCGTACCGCCGGCCGACCCGGTGTCGAAACCGGCTTCCTTGGCAAGCTGGAGGAAGAGCCGGGAGTTGGCAAGGAGCTTCGTCACCCGGTCGGGCTGACGCTCGAGGAGCCGCAGCGCCCCCAAAGCCGCCCCGGCCGCCGCCGGCGGGAGGCCGACGGAGTAGACGAAGCCCGGCACGGTGTACTTCAGCCAGCGGACGAGCGACTTCGACCCGGCGATGTAGCCACCGCAGCTGCCGAGCGCCTTCGAGAGCGTTCCCATCCACAAGTCGACGTCGGCAGGATCGACCCCGAACTGCTCGCTCATCCCCCGGCCGCGGGCCCCCATGACGCCGATCGAGTGGGCCTCGTCGACCATGATGAGCGCCTTGTGCTTCTTCGCCATCGCCACGAACCGCGGCAGGTCGGAGAAATCGCCGTCCATGCTGTACACCCCCTCGATGACCACGAGCACGCGGCGGTACTGGCCGCGCACCTGCCGGAGGAGCTGCTCGGCAGCCTCGAAGTCGTTGTGGGGGAAGGGACGGCGACGGGCTCCGGAGAGGATGGCTCCCTGGAGGAGGCTGTTGTGGGCGAGGGCATCGTGGAGGACGAGGTCTCCCGGGCCGACGACATGGCCGATGACCGTCTCGTTGGTGGCATGACCGCCGACGAAGGTGATCGAGTCTTCCGTGCCGATGAAGCGGGCGATCGCCTGCTCGAGTTCCTTGTGGATGACCTTCTCGCCCGACACCAGCCGGCTTGCCGACACGCTCGAGCCGTAGCGATCGAGCGCCGCCTTTGCGGCCGCCGTCACGTCGGGCTCTCCCGACATACCGAGATAGTTGTAGGTCGCCCAGCTGATCATCTCCCGGCCGCCGATCTGCGTCCGGTCGTTGGTGAGCCCTTCGTGGACGCCGAAGTAGGGATCCTCGAGGCCGGCATCACGGACGAGCTTGAAGTTCTGCTCGAGCGCCCGCACCTCGGGAAACTCGGCAATGTCCCAGGCCTCGCGAGGGATCTCGTGGGTCACCGCGGTGACCGCCGGATGCTGCGGGCCGGTCGCAATGGACGAGGCCGGGGCAGACCGGCTGGCGGCGGGGAGATTCGCTGCCGGCATGTGGTCGAGGATTGCCTCCACGACCTCGCGGCAGGTCTCGATCTGGGGGAGCACCTGTTCGGGGAAGCGGCCCCCGTAGGTCTCCTCGAGTCCGGTGACGATCTCCATCCGCTCGAGTGAATCGAGCCCGAGCTCGACGATGTTGCTATCGAGAGTGAGGTTGCCGGCCCGCTCCTTGGCGATGCTGCGGACCTGGCTGAAAACCGCCTCGACGACCGATTCAGGGAGATCACGCTGCGGACGGCCGGAGCGTGCCGACTCCCCCACGGGGCGCTGGCGAGCGAGGCGCGGAGCCTCCGCGCCTCGCCGCCCGGCCGTGGCGGCGGGGCGGGGCGCCTCGGTGACCGTCGAGCCGGCGATCCCCGGTTGCAGCCAGCTGATCTGCTGCTCGACGACCTCGAGCGTGCCGTCGAGGAACTGCCGCTTGCAGGCATGCCGCTGGATCTTGCCGCTCGACGTCTTCGGGACACTGTTGGGGCGAACGAGCACGATCCCCTCGAGGGCGATCTCGTGCTCGATGGCGAGCTGGCGGCGGATCTTGTCGAAGGCCTCCGTCATCTCTTCGCTTTCGCGTTTGCCACGCTCGAGTTCGGCGACGACGACGACGCGTTCACGCCCCTCGACGTCGACGGAGAAGGCCGCCACCGAACCGGCGCGGATGAGCGACCCGGCCGTCTCGACCGTCTGCTCGATGTCCTGCGGGTAATGGTTGCGACCGCGAATGATGATCAGGTCCTTGAGTCGTCCGGTGACGAACAGTTCACCGTTATCGAAAAACCCGAGATCCCCGGTACGGAGGTAGGGGCCGGGGTTGGGCTGCCAGGTCTTGAGCGACTGCCGCTCCGATCCGGAGTCGGGCCGGGCGAGCATGGCGCCGAACGTGGCCTGCGTCTCGTCGCCGCGGTTCCAGTAGCCCTGGGCCACGCTCGGCCCGCTCACCCAGATCTCGCCGATCATTCCCGGCGGCAGGGCTTCGTTCGTGTGTGGGTCGACGATCCGGACATCCTGGCCGTCGAGTTCACGGCCGCTGCCGACGAGCCGGCGTGTCCCCGGGGCGAAGCCGGTGCGGACAACCGCCGATCCGGTCTCGATCGACGTGGCGTCGAACGTGCGGATCACCGGCGGCTCGAACTTCATCCCGCCAGTCACCATGAGCGTGCTCTCGGCGAGTCCGTAGCACGGGAAGAACGCCTCTCGGCGGAACCCGCACGGCGCGAACGCCTCGGAGAAGGCATCGATCGTCTCGGGACGAACCGGTTCGGCGCCGTTGAAGGCCAGCGACCAGCTGGAGAGATCGAGCGAGCGACGTTGCTCTGGCGTGATCTTCCGCACGCAAAGCTCGTAGGCGAAGTTCGGCCCGCCGCTGATCGTGGCCCGGTATTTCGAGATCGCCTCGAGCCAACGGAGCGGCTTTTGGAGGAAAGCCACCGGCGACATGAGGACGTTGAACTTCCCACCGTAGAGCGGCACGAGGATGCCGCCGATGAGCCCCATGTCATGGAAGCTCGGCAGCCAGAAGACCCCCGACTGCGACCGGGTGATCTCGAACGCCTGCATGATCCGCAGGGAGTTGTGGAGGAGGTTGGCGTGCGACAGCATCACCCCCTTCGGCGTCCCCGTCGACCCGCTCGTGTACTGGAGAAACGCGAGCGTCTCCCCGTCGATGTCGGGCCGCTCCCACCGCTCCGCCCAGTCAGACTCGAGCTCGGCATCGACCTTCCAGAGGATCTTCCCCAGGCTCGGCGCCGCGGCCCGCAGGCCTTCGAAGCGATCGAGGACATCGCGGGTCGTGAGGGCAACGGAGGCATCAGCGTCGCGGGCGATCGCCTCGATCCGCTCGACCGACCGATTCTTGCGCGGCGGGTACGCCGGAACCGCGATCGCACCACCGTACAGGCAGCCGAGAAAGGCAGCGATGAAGTCGAGCCCCGAGGGAAAAAGAAGGAGGACGCGTTTCCCGGTCATCCCCGAAGCCTGGAGCCAGGCACCGAGCGTCCGGGCCTTCCGATCCAGCTCGGCGTAGGTGATGTTGAGTTCGTCCTGCTCGCCGTCGACGAGGAACGTGAAGGCCCGGTCATGGGGGCGGTAGGCCGACCGTTGCCGGAGCAGGTCGACGATCGTTTCGGCGAACGACGCTTCGGTGTTGGGATTGGGATTCACGTTCCGTGGGACCTCCGCCCACCTACTGTCCTTGAGGGACTCCCGGCACGGCGCCTGGAGGCAGCCGGCACGGGCACCGTGCTTCTGGAAACCCGGGATTCCCCCCGGGACTTCTGGGATTTCGGCAGGTTTCCCAGGCCTGCAACAGAGTCTACCCGTGCGTGCCAGACAACCGGAAGTTCCGGACCACCGGGAGCTTCCGGACGGTGTTCCGCCGGCCCCGCGACCGACAGTCCTTCACCAGTCGGCAGGGGTGAGCGTCAAAGCGTCCCTGTTCCGGGGGCCACGCAAACTCTGCGGCCCCGTGGCCCCACCCACCCGGGGAGTGTGCGGCCTGGTTCGGCCCCGGCATCGAAGGTCGGACCGCGCCTGGAGCGAGCACCAACCGCTCAGGAGGCCCATGTCCGGCCGCTGGCAGATTCGACGCGCGGTCCGAACTTACCGGTCAATCCGCCAATGACGTCCCAGCGATCGTGCCGACGGACTTCGATGTCCCCCTGGAGGTTGACACGCACCAAACAGGTGTCGGTGAGCCCGGCGCGACGGAGGGCCTCCGGCGACACCTCATCCGGCTCGAGGAGGCTCATCAGCGCCCGGCCGTTCATCTCGATGTATTTCGCCACCATGGTGATTCTCCCGGGTGCGGATCGGTTCGGGGGGGTCAGCGGGGGGCGGGATCAGCCACCGAACCGGGCATGGAACTCGCTCTCCAACCGAATGAGGCCGGCAGGGGTAATCTCCTCGGCGCGGGCGTCAGGCCCGAGGCCGAGGGTGGTGAACAGCGCTTCGACCCCCTCGCGGACTCCCAATTCTCGCTTCCCCCCGGCAATCCGCACAAGGACGCCGCGGAGCAGTTTGCGACGGTGGCAGAAGAGATCGCGGATGAAGCGGTGAAACCGTGCCGGATCGGGGATCGTCGCGCGGCGCTGGGCATCGACGACGATCCGCACGATCGCGGATTCGACCTTCGGCCGCGGCCAGAACACGCTCGGCGGGAGGATCCGGACGATCTCCGCGTCGGCCTGGGCACCGATCCAGACCGAGAGCGCGTTGTAGCTGGAGTCGCCGGCATGGGCCGACATCCGCTCCGCCATCTCGCGTTGCACCGTGACCGTGGCCGACGCAAACGGACGGGGCAGGGCGAGGAGATTCGAGATCACGGGCGTGGCGACGCAGTAGGGAAGATTGGCGACCAGCCGCAGGGCCCCCCCAGGGGAGGCTGCGAGGGCCGCCTCAACGGCCGCGAGGAGCGCCGGCGCCATCACGTGCTTCGAGGCCAGCGCGTCTCCCTCGACCAGCTCGACATTGTCGGCCTCGATGAGGCGATCACGGGCCAACTGGGCGAGCCGGGGATCGATCTCGGCGGTGACGACGCGCCCTGCCGCCGCGGCCAGACGTTCGGTGAGCACGCCGGTGCCGCACCCCACTTCGAGGACGACATCCGCCGGGCCGATCCCCGCCTCGCGGACAACGAGATCGACGAGATTGAGATCGACGAGGAAGTTCTGCCCCTTCGAGGCGTCGATCCCGAAGCCCACCTGCTCGAAGAGCCGCTTCAGATAGGCGGTCGTCTGTCGGGAGGCGCGAGTCATCGGCTCGGCCGGGGGAGCCTCCGGCGGCTTCGACCAGGCAGGGCGGCCCTCGGGACGCCCCCGTGTGCCATCTCGGCGGCTCATGGGGCCCCTTCCAACCAGCGGGCAACATACTTGGCCACCAGATCGGTCTCGAGATTGACGCTTCCACCGACCGCCAGCGCCCCCAGAGTGGTGACGGCGAGGGTGTGGGGGATGAGGGCGACGCTGAATCGTTCCGCCTCGACATCGACGAGCGTCAGGCTGATGCCGTCGATCGCCACCGAGCCCTTGGAGGCCATCTGGCGGAGGAGCGGTGCCGGCGCCGAGAACACACACGTCACCCAATCGCCCGATTCATCGCGGGAGAGGAGCCTGCCGATCCCATCGACGTGCCCGGTGACGAGGTGGCCGCCGAGCCGGTCTGAAAGCCGCAGGGAGCGTTCCAGATTCACCCCCGCGCCGGGGACGAGGCCCCCGAGCGTGGTCCGGGCGAGGGTCTCCGGCCCGAGTTGGAAGGTGAGGTGCGGCCCATCGATGGCCACCACCGACAGACAGCAGCCACTGACGCAGATGCTCGCCCCCAAAGGTGCTGTCAGCGGTGCGTCGGCGGCGACATCCCCCGCCGCGACGGTCAGCCGCACCCCCGGCGACTCGACCCGCACGTCGCTGATCCGCCCGATGGTTTCCACGAGTCCGGTGAACATGGGGCCGATGATACCAGGCGGCGCCCCGGGGAGCTGAATCGGAAGCGAGAGACCGCGGCCAAGTCTGGCAGGGACCTGCCGGGGAGTCGGCCTTGCGTGCCGGGCCGCGGCGGGCACAATTGCCGATTCCGCCCCAGTCCGTTCCCCCGATCTCCTCCCTCCGATCAAGAAGGATTTCCATGTCAACGATTGTCGACGTCCACGCCCGCCAGATCCTCGACAGCCGCGGCAACCCCACCATCGAGGTCGATGTCGCGTTGGCCGACGGAGCGTTTGGGCGCGCCGCCGTGCCGTCGGGGGCCAGCACCGGTGCCCACGAGGCCTGGGAGAAGCGTGACGGTGACAAGGCCGTCTACCTCGGCAAGGGTGTTCTCGAGGCGGTCGAAAACGTCAACGCCCAGATCGCCGACGAACTCGAGGGTTGCGATGCCCTCGACCAGGCCGGGATCGACGAGCGGATGCTCGAACTCGACGGCACGCCGAACAAGAAGAATCTCGGCGCCAACGCGATCCTCGGAGTGTCGATGGCCGTCGCTCACGCCGCGGCGGAGCATTGCGGAATCCCCCTCTACCGCTACCTCGGCGGCGCCAGCGCCCGGATCCTTCCGGCACCGATGATGAACATCATCAACGGTGGCGCGCATGCCGACAATCCGCTCGATGTCCAGGAGTTCATGGTCATGCCCCTGGGCTTCGATACGTTCGACGACGCCCTCCGCGCCGGCGTCGAGACGTTCCACGCCCTCAAGAAAGTGCTCAAGGACAAGAAGCTTTCCACGGCCGTCGGTGACGAAGGCGGCTTCGCCCCCCACATCGGCACCTGTGCCGAGGCCCTCGAGGTGATCCTCGCGGCGATCTCGGCGGCGGGCTACGAGCCGGGGAAGGAGATCGGGATCGCCCTCGACGTCGCCGCCACCGAGTTGTTCGACTCGAAGACCGGGACCTACACGATCGAGGGAAAGAAGCTCGACTCCGCCGGCATGGTCGACTTCTTCGCCAGCCTCGCCGGCCGCTATCCGATCATGTCGATTGAGGACGGCTGCTCAGAGGACGACTGGAAGGGCTGGAAGCTGATCAGCGA
>CAMARC010000209.1 GCA_945860405.1 Candidatus Kuenenia stuttgartensis
ATCCCAGACGGCCTCGAAGTGGCCACGCTGCCCGCCGATCGCCCGATCGCCGATGAGGAGGACG
This sequence comes from Candidatus Kuenenia stuttgartensis, assembly GCA_945860405.1. Lineage (GTDB taxonomy): Bacteria > Planctomycetota > Planctomycetia > Pirellulales > UBA1268 > QWOP01. The sequence continues at coordinate 65 of CAMARC010000209.1, forward strand.
GCGTCGGCCGTGGTGGCGGAGATGTCGTCCTCGAGCGGCAGGACATCGATCTGGGGGGCGATGCCACAGCGGTGGGCCAGGAGGATCCTCGCCAGGGTGGCGCTCGTCCGCGAGCCCTCGTCAACGGCGAGCGTGTCGATCCGGTCGGGGCGCTTGCGGAAGAAGACCTTCACGCTCATCACCGGTCCACGGCAGCCGATGCAGGCGTCGGAGACGAGCCGGTAGGCATCGCCGCGGAAAAACTCGATCGACGGGATGAGAGCGACATCGAGGCTGCCGGCGGCGAGTTGATCGGCCAGCCGGCTGGGGAGGTCGTATTCCAAGGCGATCCCGGGGCCGGCGAGGCCATGGACGAGCGGCTTGGTATTGAGGTATTGGACGGCCCCCACCCTGGCCGGCGGGGCGGCGGGCCCCTTCGGAATCGGGGCTGTTTCCGGCGGGGAACGCCGGTCGGAGGATGGAAAACCGAGGGACATGCGGCCGATTCCGGCGACGGTGGGCGAATGGTCGAGCATCGTGGTGCGGGGCATGGAACGCATCCCCCGACCCGTTTTCGTCGTGGCTGGAGCCCGTGGATCGCTGTTCCACGGCCGACAGAGGGGGCGGGCGTAAGGAAACTCGCCCGCCGCCGCCCTGTCCAGAGGAGAACCGCAGAACGGCCCTCCGGCTAACCGCCAGCCGGGGAGCAAGCCCCATCCACGGCCCCTGTCGGCTTGGGACCGCCCCGAAACAGCGGTGGTCATCCTGGGGGGAAAGCCGACGCCCGCGGCGGCGGGCACTTGATCCCCAGCCTGCTAGGCAGCAGGTTGCTTGGACCACAACCAGAACAAGCCCGCGGCATTGGGGAGCACCAGTACCCCGGCAACGACTTGGATCCACGCATAGGGCCGGGCGGAGGTGGCGCCGACGTAGATCCAACCCAGGCCGGCAAGCAGGCCGCATGTGGCGCAGATGAGAAGGAGTCGTGCTCGCATCGATGAGGCTCTTCGTGGGTTGATGCCACAGGCCGAAGCTCGGCATGCCTGGGGCTTGGTTGCGCTGATCCCCCCGAACAGACTACCCAATCCCTGCTTCGGCCGCAGTCCCTGGCTCCGGTGTGTCGCCTTCAGCCTGCAGGCCTGCCCAAGGCGATCCCAGAGAGCCCGGCACAACGGAAGGCACAGCAGACCTCGTCAGCCCTCATATCGCCCGGTACAAGAAACCCGAGCCGGTCAGGCTGGTTGTCATCGGCGGCGCCGATAAAACAACACCTTTTCTGTAAATCGCGGTTTTCAGAGGTGGGCCATCTGGTCTCCATGGCCCGGGGACAGGTTTCATTCCTGACAATCCTGTCGCGTATTGGGATGGGCTCGAACAACAGATGAGGTGTGCCGTGTTGATTCGCGAAACGAAGGACGGTAGCGCTACAATCGAGATGACGGCAGCCGAACTGTTCGTATGCCGCGCAGCCCTCCGAGAAGTTCTCTACGGGTTCAAGTTTCCGGACTTCGAGCCCCGCATGGGATGTACCAGAGAGATGGCCGCGGCCGTCCTCGATTCGCTCCCGAAACTGGCGCGTGAGGATGTCGAGAAGACGATGCGGCAATGACGGCCGCGGGGAAGCGGTCTTCCTCGCTCTAGGCCCTCACGGCTCGAGGCGGCGGAAGGCGCGGAGGCCGAGGAAGAGGGGGAGAAAGGTCGCCAGGAGGCCGAGGACGACCGCGGCGGTGAGCCCCAGGGCCACGCCCCGGTCGGCCGCGGTCCAGCCGGTCGAGGCGAAGCCGCGCTCCTCGGCGGCAAAGCGGAGTTGGACCGGCACGGCCGTCACGAGCACGACGGCGATGATGAACAGCGAGCTGATCACGAGGCTCAAGGTTCCCCCGAAGCCCGAGGCGATCTTCGACGGGGAGATCTCGCGGAGATCGGGCATCCGGGCGCCGATGCCGACGGCAATCCCGGAGAGCCCGGCACAGAGGACGACACAGCAGACCTCGTGGAGGGCGATCAGCCACGGCTCGATTCCGAGCATCGTGTCGCTCAAGAGCACGAGCACGCAGCAGGGGACGATCCCGCCGACGAACGAGAAGAGAAACTTCGACCACACGATCTGATCGCGGTTTACCGGAAGGAGGCCGAGGATCCAGAACCTGCGCCCCTCGAGGCTGATCATCGGGAACACGAACCGGGTCGTGAACGTCGAGAGGATCAGCCCGACGACGGCGAGGTTGAGAAACCCGATCATCGCCGCATAGGAGTGCTGGTAGTTGAAGACCCGGACGTTCCAGAAGTAGAGGCCGAGGAGGCCGAAGAAGATGGCGAACTGCGACCACTGCGAGATGTCGCGGCGGAAGATGCGCAGGTCCTTGACGATGAGGAGGCGGAGCGGCCGGCCGCGGGCCGTGCCGGCGCGGGAGAGAAACTCGTCGAACCAGCTCATCCGCCGCTTTCGCCGGGTGGGGATCTCGCTGACCAGTTGGCTGGCACCGAGGCGGTGAAGGCGGGCGGCGACCTGGCGGCCGACGAGCTGGAGCATCAGCGCGTTGGAGATGAGAACGGCGAGGTAGCGGAGGGCCTCGGTCTGGTGCAGGGCCACCGAGCCGTCCTTGGCGCGGGCGGCAGCCTCGATGAGCCCGCTGGAGAGCCACCAGCTCGGCAGCATCCGCTGCTCGGTGATCGACAGCCGGGAGAAGACCTGCTCGAACCAGGCCGCCGACATCGTGTCGGCTCGGGGCGTCGCCAGGGCCATCCAGGCCAGGCCGATCATCGCCAGGAGGGCGGCCCCGAAGGCGATCGACAGGGCATGGAGCCGCAACCGCGGCATCCAGGCGACCATCGCCATGCAGAGAATCCCGCCGAGGGTCGCCGGGATGGCGACGAACGCCACCATGAATGGCAGGAGGAGGGCGAAGAACGGCCACGGGGCGTGACGGACGATGCCGTACGCGGTGAGCATCGGGCTGCCGAGGAGGATGAATCCCCAACTCGAAAACCAGAAAGCCTCCTGAAACTTGTGGGCGAAGATCGTCTCCGATCGGACCGGCAGGGTCAGCAGCAGCCGCGCTTCGGGCGTCGTGTAGAGACCGCTGTAAAGGAGGATCCCGGTGGAGAAGACGAGCATCACCATCAGCGACGAGAAAAAGGCGTTGAAGAGAAGCGAGATTACCTCGGCGTGGAGCGAATCGACGAACGTGAACGCCTCGTAGAACAGCCCGAAGAGCGATCCCCAGAAGAGGGCGCTGAGGAGGATCACAAGCGACAGCCGGAGCCGCGACGTGCGGAGCATCTCCCGAAGCGTCGAGCTGGCGATGAGCCAACGGAGGCGGAGAAAAATCCCCGACTCCTCGCCGACGCTGATCGGCCGGAGGATCGCGGCATCGGCGGAACGGGGGACGGGCATCATGGGGGAGCACCTCCGCCGTCAGCCGAGGTGATGTCGAGATAAAGCTGCTCGAGGCTCTGCGGCTCGGCGCCCACCGCGGGGCCTCCCGTGCCCGGGACGGTTGCCCGGGCGCGGAGATCGGCGACCGTGCCGAGAAACCGCAGTCGACCACGGACCATGATCCCCACCCGGTCGGCCAGCTCCTCGGCCATCGCCAGGGTGTGCGTTGACATGAAGACGGTCATGCCGTCGCGCGTCCGCTCGCGGAGGAGATCCTTCACGATCCGCACGCTCCGCGGATCGAGGCCGACCATCGGCTCGTCGAGAACGAGAACGTCGGGATCGTGGAGGAGGGAGGAGGCGAAGACGAGCCGCTGCCGCATGCCGAGGGAATAGCTCTCCGCGAGATCGTCGGCGAATTCGCCGAGCTCGAAGTTGGCAATCTCCGCCTCGATCCGCCGCTCAGCGGCGGCCTTCGACATCCCGAACATGTCGGCGATGAACCAGAGAAACTCGCGGCCGGTGAGCTTCTCGTAGAGGCACGGCTCATCGGGGACGTAGCCGAGGTGAAGGTGGGCGGCACGGGGATCGCGGACGAGGTCGTGCCCCGCGACGCGCACCGAGCCTCGCGATGGCCGGAGGAGGCCAACGAGCATCTTGATCGTCGTCGTCTTCCCGGCGCCGTTGGGGCCGAGGAGGGCGAACAGTTCGCCGCGCGGGATCGTCAGGTCGAGCCCCGCGACGGCGATCTTCTCGCCGTAGGATCGGGTCACCCCTTCGAAGGCGATCATGGTGCCTCCCTGCCTTCTGAGGCTGCAGCGGCCGACCGGGCGGCCGGTGAATCCCCCAGTTCTGAGAGCTTCTTCGCCAGGGTCTCCGCCTCGGCATCGTTGCGGCGCACGAACAGGATCTTCCGTCCCATCGCCGAGGCCTCCTGGCGGAGAACCCGACCGGTGCGGTCGACCCACAGCCGGGCGCGCGGCTCCCGGTGCGACGCGGGGTCGTCCCGGTAGGAGACGAGGTCGACCGTCACGAGGTGATCGTCCCAGAAAATCGACTCGCTCCCCTCGACCTCCGCGTGGAGGATCTCGATCGGCGACTGGGCGGGGCGGAGCGGACTGTAGACGGGAACCGTCCATTGCTGACCGGTCACGAGGCCGGGGAGCATGGCGTGGGGGGAGAGTTCGTCGCCGAGCATCATCGTCTCGGGAAGGAATCGCTTCGTCTCGTAGACCATTTCGCCGGAGCGGATGACGATCGTCACCTCCCCGTCGTCGACCGTGCCCGTGAGGAGGATCTTGCCGTCGCTGCCGGGGAGATCGATCGCCGAGTTGAAGGAGGTGAGTTGGCCGGCCCGGTCGATCTCCACCCGCCCCGTCGCCTCGAGGGTCAGCACCGCCGAGGCGGGGATCGCTTGTCGGATGAGGAGCCGGGTCCAGGCCGGCAGGAGTTGCCCGATCGGCAGATGATCGAAATGGAGAAGGCTCTCGACCCGCATTCCCCCGTCAGCGAGACGCTCGGCCTGGCTGAACGACCACCCCAGCGGCTTGTCGTCGAGGATCACGCTCCACGCCACCGGCACCACCCGCCCGTCGGCCGAGTAGCGGGCCTGATAGCCCGGCGGGACGCCGGGGAGGAGAGTGGGGAGGATCTTCGAGGTGAACAGCCAGCCCGTGGTCACCAGCCAGAAGACCACCACGAGGGGGGCGTACCACGGACGGTTCATCGGCTGCCGCTCGGCAGGGTGAGGGAAAACACTCGCCCTACTGTAGACGATCGGTGGCCTGCCGGGCGATCCTTCCGGCGCCATGCCAGGCGATCTTGGTGGCTGATGGCGTCAGCGGTAGACTGTTTCCGGGGGCTCGGTGTTTCGTGACACACAAGCGCACGCGTGTGCGGAGGAGATCCCGTGCATTTCTTCCAATCTTGTCCGATCTGCGGCCGGTCGCTTCGCATCCGGGTGACGCTCCTCGGGAAGAGGGTCTTCTGCCGCCATTGCGGCGGCGGCTTCCCGGCCCGCGACGGGGCGTCCATAACTGGGGCGATGGCGCCCGATGCGAGCCTCTCGCGGGAGGTCGCGGAGCCTTCCCTGGCGGAGCGGGTCGATCATCTCCTCGCTCGGGCTTCGCTCGTTCTCGCCCAATCGGCGGCGGGAGGCCCGTGGCCGCATGATGGGGGCGAGGCGGGGGAATGAGGGATCAATGCGGAGTGAGCGTTGTCGGCCGGTGAGCCGCATGATGGGCCCAGAGGTCAGCCGGGCCTCACGGACGAAAGCCCGCGGGCCAGCCCTGCGTATCGAGGACCGCGATCGTGGCCAGGGCCCGCCAGTACTCTGGAAATGTCTTGCCGGTGCAACGCGGATCGAGGATCCGCACGCCGGGCACGACCAGGCCTGCGAGCGCCAGGCTCATCGCCATGCGATGGTCGTCGTATGTTGCCAGTTCCGCTGACGAGAGCTGGGCGGGATGGATCGTGAGGCCATCGTGCCGCTCCTCGATCCGGGCGCCCAAGCGGGTGAGCTCACGGCCGAGGTCGCTGATCCGGTCGGTCTCCTTGTCGCGGATGTGGGCGACGTTGCGGATCGTCGTCGGCCCGTCGGCGAACAGGGCCACGACGCCGAGTGTCGGCACGGTGTCGCTGATCGCGTTCATGTCGATGTCGATGCCGCGGGCGGCCCGGCCCGAGACCGTCACGGAATCGGCGGCGGGATCGTTCCCCGACTCGTGCCACTCGAGTGCGCAGCCCATTTGGTGAAGCGCCTCGGCGAAGGCCACATCCCCCTGCATGCTCCGCCGCGACAGCCCCTCGACAGTGACACTTCCGCCGGTGATCGCCGCGGCGGCGAGGAAGTAGCTCGCGGCCGATGCATCGGGCTCGATGGCGTAGGTCTGTCCGAGATAGCGGCCGGCCGGGATCGACCACCGTGCTGGCCCGGCGACATGGCAGGCGGCGCCGAAATCAGCCATCACGCGCCGGGTCATTTCCAGGTAGGGAAGCGAGACGAGTCGTCCCTCGAAGTCGATCGTCATCCCTGTCGAGGTGCAGGGGGCGACCATCGCCAGGGCACTGGCGAACTGGCTCGAGGTGCCACCGCGGACGGTGGTCGACCCGCCTGGCATCCCTGCGGATTGGATCACCACCGGTGGGCAGCCGCCGGGGCTCTCGGCGCTGGCCTCTACGCCGAGGCTCTGGAGCGCGTCGAGGAGATCGCCGATGGGACGCTTTCGCATCCGGGCTGTGCCGTCGAGTCGATAGGTGCCGTGCCCCAGGCCGCAGACCGCGGCGAGGAAGCGGATCGTCGTGCCGCTGGCGGCGCAGTCGAGC
>CAMARC010000210.1 GCA_945860405.1 Candidatus Kuenenia stuttgartensis
CGCTATGAGGAGTTTCTCGAGCGTCACGCGACGCCCGACCAGCGCTTGCGCTGGCAAGGAGTCCACGGCCGCGTGGTGCTTTCGGCCGACGAGCAACGGATCCTCGGAGGATTTGTCCGCCGGATGCCGGTGCTCGTCCTCGCCGGGGCATGGTGTGGAGACTGCGTGAACCAGTGCCCGATCTTCCCCCACTTCGCCGCCGCCACTCCGGCGATCGACTTGAAGTTCCTCGACCGCGACGCTCGTCCCGACATCGCCGCCCATCTCAAGGTCTGCGGTGGCCAACGGGTGCCAACACTCGCCTTCTTCAGCGAGGACTTCACCCCGATCCTTTTCTATGGCGACCGGACGCTGTCGGCCTACCGGGCGGCGGCGGCCTCCCAACTCGGCGGCACCTGCCAGACCGGGATCGTTCCCCCGCCCGCCGACGCGCTCGCTGCCGTGACCGCCGACTGGCTCCGCGAGTTCGAACGCGTGCAATTGCTGCTGCGACTGTCGGGCCGACTCCGCCAACTCCACGGCGATTGACGTTTTCCGCGGTCCGCGGGGGAGATCATCGAGCCCCCCTGCGCGGCCGTTCCGCGAATCCATGCCTCCACTTGCGCCCCCCTCTGGCCACCCACCCATGACGACCCGCGAACGCTGGACGGTCTACCCTCTCCTCTTCCTGGCGATCGGCCTGGCGATGCGGGCCCAATCGGGAGCCCCCGATCTCGATGGGCGCGTGCGCGTTGAGATGCTCGATGCGGCGAGCGTCATCTGTCGCGAGTTGCGGGTCGAATCGGCCGACGGGCCGACGCTTGTCCACCTCGGCCGCGTCAAGGGTGGCGGCGGCGGCAGGATCGAGATCCGCGATGCAAAGGGGAACGACTCGGTCGCCGTCGGCACGCGCCCCGGGCGCAGCGAAGGGGGCGTGGAGTTCTTCGATTTCGACGGCGCCGAATCGGCCCGTCTGACGGCTGCCGGCCTCGACGAACCGCCCCCGGACCACCCAGCACCGGAAGCCTCGCCGGCCGACGAAGCAGTTTCCCCTGCAGACGCAGGCTCGGGAACATAAGCGGCGGCCGTCTTCTCGCGACGGTTCACCAGCGGAAAAAGGTCATGGATGACTTTTTCCGCGTGAAGAAAATACGCCCGGCAGGACTCGAACCTGCAGGCTGCTTCACGCGACGCCCGTCATCCTGACGGCCTCGCTTGCGAACCTCCGGTTCGTGGCACGATCGGCGGGCTCCTGCCCGCGAAACATCAAATACGCCCGGCAGGACTCGAACCTGCAACCCTCGGTTCCGAAGACCGATGCTCTATCCATTGAGCTACGGGCGCGTGACATGGAGTTTAGTATACGCGGCGAATGGCCCGCCGGCCCCCCCTCTCCAACCGGCATCGCCATCCCAGCCAGACTTTCTTGCCAACGACTCTGCCGGTCGGGCAAATCTGCCGATGTTTTTTTCAACGGCGGAGCGGACGCCGTTCCCGGAACCGGGGGTGTTAGGGCCGTAGCCACGGTCGAAGACGTCCGGTCGGTTCCATCGCGGATTCCAGACAAACACCGGCGCATCAATCACCACTCCCTTTCACGGCTTCCGATTCCAGGAGAATCAATCATGCCCGTCGTCAATCCCCATGGCACCGCCCCGGCGGCTTCTGCGCTCCCCAGGATCGACACATGGTCGTTCCTCCTCGGAGGCGGAGCGATGCTCCTCGTTGCCTGGTTCGGACTCCTCCGTCCCTCGCAACAGCACCTCACCGGCCTCGAGCGTCAGGTGAGCCACCTCACGCGGGCCGTGTCCGATCTCAACGCCACTGGCAACGGGGCCAAGGGCACCAACGCCCTCCTCGCCCAACTCCAGATCCAAGCCCGCCAGCTCGGCGACGCCGAAGCGGCCTTTGACCGCTTCGAGAAGCTCGCCGGACGAGTCGCTGCGCAGACTTCCGCGATCGAACAGGCAACGCTCACGCTCGAGCGGGTCGATGCCCTCCACGCGGGCATCGCCGCCCGGGCCCCGGCCGTCGGCGAGGCGTCGACCGTTCTCGTCGAGATGGCCGACCTGTCGGCGAAGATCGAAGCGTCCCGGGATTCGGCCCGCGAAGCCCGCTCGTCGCTGGCGGTCCTCGACGCCCTCCACCAGGATCTGACCGTGGGGATGACGAAGATCGACGCCGCGACGCCGGTCCTCGATGACCTCCAGACGCTCGTCAGCCGGATTGCCGGATCGGCCGCCGACGTCGACCACGCCACCGAGGTGCAAGATCGGGCCGGCCGATTGGAACGCTCCGTCATCGAGACGGAACAGCGAATCGTCGACGCAGAGCGGACGATCGATCGGATCTCCGGCCTGACGTCGGCGATCGTCGATCAAGAGACGGTCACCGGACCGGCCGAGGAACGTCTCCGTCGCCTCGTGGCCCTGAAGAGTGCGGTCGTGTCGGGGGCCGACCACCTCGATGACGCCGATGCCACGCTCGCCAGGTTCCACGATCTGCGGGACGGCCTGCGGAACGCCACCACCACCGTCAGCGACGTGCAGCACATGATCGTCGACGTCATGCTCCTCCAGCCGGCCGTCGACCGGGCCGTTGCCGCCCTCAAGCCGGTCATCGAACTGACGCGGACCGCCCGCCAAGCCGATCCGGCCGCGATGGCCCCCCGGGCCTCCGTCGAGCCGGCCCGCAACGGTGGATCGATCCCCGCCGCACCGCAGCCGACGAGCGACACGATGACCCCGGTGTCGGCTCCGGCCTCGGCCAATCCGGTGGTCGGTGCCGCGCCGACTGCCGACGTCACGAAGTGATCCCAGCCTGCCAGCCTGACGACGACCTCTGCCACCGGGGCCCCGAGCAGGGCCCCGGTGGCCTTTTTTTCGCCCGCGGATTCCCTTTCGGCCCGCGATCCGCAACACTTCTCTTCGCCATGGGGGAACCGCCACGCACCACCGCCGATCCACCGCAGACACTCGTGGGGGCGCTTCGCCACCTCGGCCCCGGGATCGTGCTCGCCAGTTCGATCGTCGGCAGCGGCGAGCTGATCGCCACGACGAGCACCGGCGCCCAAGCCGGCTTCCTCCTCCTCTGGCTGATCATCATCGGCTGCGTCATCAAGGTGGCCGCGCAGGTGGAGATCGGTCGCGCTACGCTCGCTTGGGGCAGGACGCCGCTCGACGCCTTTGACCGGGTCCCCGGGCCGCGGCTCGCCGGCCGGGGCTGGATCTACTGGGGGTGGGTCGTGATGACGGTCCTTGTCCTCGTGCAGCAGGGGGGCATCCTCTCCGGCGTTTCCCAAACGCTCGCGGCCGGCCTTCCCGTCTCGGCTGCCGGCCGGGCATGGAATCGCGTCTACGACGAGGCTGCTGCCACCCGGATCCTCGCCGCGACGGCCCGGAGCCGCGGGGATACGGAGAAGGCCGCGGCCCTCGTCGCCCGGATGGCCGAGCTCGATGAGGCCAAGAAGGGGCTCGCAGTCCCCGCGGATGAGAGGATCTGGGCCGTTGTCACCGGGATCGTCACGGCGGTGCTGTTGTCAATCGGCCGCTACAAGCTCATCGAAGTCGTCTCAATCCTCCTCGTCGGCACGTTCACGCTCGTGACGCTCCTGGCGCTGCTCCTCCTTCAATTCGATCCGGCGTGGGCGATCTCGCCTGCGGAACTGACCAGCGGCTTGATTCCGTCGATCCCCCCAGCGGTCGGAAAAAACTCCCCCTTGATGACCGCCCTGGCCACCTTCGGCATCATCGGCGTGGGGGCCAGCGAGCTCATGGTCTATCCCTATTGGTGCCTCGAGAAGGGCTACGGCGTTGCCGTCGGCCCGCGCGACGATTCAGAGGCCTGGGCGCAGCGGGCCCGGGGCTGGCTCAAGGTGATGCAACTCGACGCCTGGGCGTCGATGGTCGTCTACACCGCCGTCACCGTCGCCTTCTACCTCCTCGGCGCCGCCACCCTCGGCAGGCTCGGCCTCAAGCCGGAGGGGGGCGAGATGGTGCGCACGCTCGGGGCGATGTATGCCCCCGTGTTCGGGCCGGCGATCGGCCCCTGGGCCAACGGTGCCTTTCTCATCGGCGCCTTTGCCGTCCTCTATTCGACCCTGTTTGTCGCCGCGGCGGGGAACGCGCGGATGGTCGTTGACGGCCTCATCCTCGCTGGCCGGTTGCCCGGCGACGATGCCTCGCGAACCATCTGGAACCGGCGGCTCTCCACCGCCTGGCCGCTGGTGGCGATGGTCCTGGCGCTGCTGATCCGTGAGCCGGTGGCGATGGTGCTTGCCAGCGGCGCCGCGCAGGCGATGATGCTTGCCGCCCTCGGCGTGGCGGTGCTCTGGTTCCGCTGGCGGGCGCTCGATCCCCGGCTGCGGCCGGGCCGCGCCTGGGACATCCTCCTGGTCACGTCGTCGGCCGGCTTCATCATCATCGGCCTGTGGACGCTCTGGCAGCGGATCGCGACGCTCCTCGCCGGCTCCACCTGACCTCGGCAGTTGAGCCGACGGAAGCCCGCGGCGCGCCGTGGAATGCTCCCTCCCAGAAAGCCGACCGATGAAGCCCGACCGCCCGTTGGCTTCCCCACCCTCGCCGGCCCCTTCCGCTCCGTTCTCCGCTGATCGTGCGAGCGTCCGCATCCGCTTCGTCGGCTTCTGGGATGGCTTCGATCCGCGCGACAACTTCTTCACTCGGCTCCTCGAGCCACGCTGGCGGATCGACCAGGATGCCGATCCCGACTTCATCCTTTACACGACCGTCGGGAGCCGGAGGAAGGAGTTCCTCGAGTACGACTGCACGCGGATCTTTTTCACCGGGGAAAACGTCGGCTCCGACTGGCTCAACTGCGACTGGGCGTTCACGTTCCGCCACGATTCCCACCCCCGGCATCTCCGCCTCCCCCTGTGGGTGCTCTACGCCGACGCCAGAGCGCTCGTGAAGCCGCCGGTCGTTGACGTCGAGGGGATCGTGGCAGGGAAGACGAGGTTCTGCGCGTTCGTCGTCTCCAATCCCCTCTGCCGCACCCGCAACGAGTTCTTCCACAAGCTCTCGCGCTACCGGAGGGTCGATTCCGGGGGGAAGCTGTTCAACAACGTTGGCGGCCGGGTCGCCGACAAGCGGGCCTTCCTCGCCGACTGCCGGTTTACGATCGCCTTCGAGAACGAATCCTGCCCCGGATACACCACCGAGAAGGTGCTCGAGCCGATGCTCGTCAACTCGATCCCCATCTACTGGGGCGATCCGCTCGTGGGACGCGACTTCGACACCACGAGCTTCCTCTCCGCCCACGATTCGCCGTCGCTCGACGACCTCGTCGACCGGGTCGTGGCGGTCGATCGCGATCCGTCGCTCCTCGCGGAGGTCCTCGTGCGGCCCTGGTTTCGGGGCAACGCCGTTCCCCACTGCGCCGATGCGACACGAATCCTCGATCGCTTCGCGACGATCTTCACGACGCCGATCGATCCCGTCGCCCGACGGCGGACCGTGGCGCGGAGCCTGCGTCTCCACCGCGTGCCGGCCGCCGTGGCGAGCGTCGGCCACCGCCTCAGACGGCAGATGAGGAAATGGTCGATCCGCGGGACGTGAATCCCCGCGACCACGTCACCGGGGCGTGATCGGCACCAGCGGCGGCGCCTGGATGGGGACGATCGCCGGTTGCTGGGAGGCGGGTTGGAGCGAGGTCGGTTCAAATGGGACGGGCTGAGCCGTGGCCGGCTGATATGGGGCGGCCTGGTATGGGGCAGCCTGGACGGCCACCGGCACCTGGTTGACGGCCTGCGGCTGGGCTCCGAATGGCGTCACGGCCTGCTGGGGGAGAGCGGCGCCGGTCGTCACCGCCACCGGCTGGGGACGCGAGCGGGCGTTGAGATCCTCGACGAGCTGCTGCACTTCGGGGCGGATCGCCAGGCCGCGAAGCGTGAACACGTCGCTGGGGGTGACATTGAAGCGGCCGTAGAGGAGCGAGTCGGCGTTGTGATCGACGGAGATGTCGCTGCCACCGAGGGAGACGCCGGCAAACAGCCCACGGCTGCGGGCGTAGGAATAGATCTCGGCACCGAGACGGGCATCGGTGCCGGCATTGGCGCTGCGGCCGACCGGCCCGGCAGCGATCGATGCATCGGCACCGAGCGTCACCTTCTGGCCATTGAGGATTCCCTGGAGACTGCGCGGCGTGGCGAACACGAGCACGATGTCAGCCGCCTGGACGCCGGCCTGGAAGCCGACGCTCCCGCCGCCCATCGTCACCATCACCGGCGGGCTCCAACTGCGGTCGGGGTTGCGGACACAGAGCACCCCCTTGCCGTAATTGACGCCGAAGATGAAGCCACCCTTGATCATGTTCGGGAAGATCGCGACCCCCTCGGCAGCCTGGAGCATCGCCGGGGGCACCGTCTCCATCTGGAGGGCGAAGAATTGGTCGAGCGCCTGCTTGGCCGAGGCGACCGTCTGCGCTTCCTGATCCCCCGATCCGATCTGCGGCGGTGGCGCGGCAAACGAAAAGGTCGACGGCCCCGCCCCGGGAGCGGCGGCATAGTTGCTCGGCGTCGGCTGGTAGGTGCCGGGAGCGGGCGCGGCTGGGATCGTCTGGAAAGGCGGCTGCTGAAGTTGCACCGGCTGTGCTGGTTGGCCGAAGGGGGTCAGCTGCGCGGCGGCCGGCTGTGCGAGGAGGAGAATCGCGGCGATCGAGCCCAGGCCGAGGGACGCGCCCAAAC
>CAMARC010000211.1 GCA_945860405.1 Candidatus Kuenenia stuttgartensis
GTCCTCGTCGGTCTTCCCGGGCTCGACGAGCCGGCATCGATCGACGCGGCGATCGACGCGGCGCGGTTCGCGGCCGCGGCCGGTTGCCGGCATGTGAGCCTCATCCTCACGCGGTCCGGCAACGGCTTTCTTGACCGTCTTGCCGCCGACGGATCCTTCGTGCCGGTGACGGCGGGGGCTGCCGAGGCGGCCCTCGCCGGATCACTCTCGGCCGTCCCGGCGGATTGCCTAGTGACGCTCGACCTGTGGGATTGGGACCGCATGGCCGGCCACTGCGGCAAATGTCGGGCCGCGCGGCGGGCGCGAATCGAGCAGATGCATCGGGCCCGCGCGCTGCTTCCCCCCTCCCCTCTCGACTGCGGGTGCCGGCATGGACTGTGACGCCCTGATCCTCGGCAGCAGTTTCTCAGGCAGCCTGCTCGGATGGATTCTTGCCGCCCGCGGGATGCGCGTCTTCATCGTCGATCGGGGGCGCCATCCGCGGTTTGCGATCGGCGAGTCGAGCACTCCGGCAGCGGATCTGATCCTTGCCGATCTGGCGGCCCGGCACCGTCTCCCGGAGCTTGCTCCGCTAGCCCGGTGGGGATCGTGGCAGGCGACGTATCCGCAGCTCGGATGCGGGAAGAAACGGGGATTTTCCTATTTTCGCCATCGGCCGGGGGAGGTTTTCCACGACACGCCCGATCACGCCGCCTCGCTCCTCGTCGCCGCCAGTGCCACCGATGCCGGCAGCGACACCCATTGGCTCCGCGCCGATGTCGATACGTTTTTCTGCGCTTCCGCCGCGCGGGCGGGGGCGATCGTGCGGGAAGGATGCGGAGTCGTCGAGATCGAACGTCGAGAGAGGGGATGGAGCGTGCGCTTCGCCGACGCGAGCGAAGGCGAGTCTGGAGCACAGGAGTGCGCGAAGGCCCCGTTCCTCATCGATGCCACCGGAGGCGGAGGGGCCCTGGCGTCGGTGCTGGGGATCAGAGCCCTCGATGACACCCTCCTGACACGCTGTGGCGCAGTCTACGGTCACTTCCGTGGGGTCGGTTCGTGGGACCGTCTCCAGGAGGCGACGGGCAATTTCTCGACCACCTCCCCGTTCCGTTCGGACGACGCCGCGCAACACCACTGCATCGACGGTGGCTGGATGTGGATCCTGCGGTTCCGCGACGATCTTGCGAGCGTCGGCTTCGTGCAGCCGACAGACGTCTGTCGCCGATGGATGAGCGGCGAATCCTGCTCACTCGATGAGGCCTGGGCAGGCATGGTATCGGCCTATCCCTCGCTGGCACTCCTCTTGGATCGCAGCCGACCGGTGCGGCCACTGGGGCTCGTCCCGCGGATGAGCCGACTCTGGTCGCGGGCCTCCGGGGATGGCTTTGCGATGCTCCCCACCACGGCCGGCTTTGTCGATCCGCTCCATAGCACCGGGATCGCGCACGCCCTCTCAGGGGTGCAGCGCCTCGCTGATCTGCTGCTGGCCGAGTCGTTCGACGAGGTCGGCTGGCTGGCCTACGGCGAGGCCGTGGTCGACGAGGTCACGTGGATCGATCAGCTCGTGAGCGCCTGCTACGCGGTCCTCCCCGACTTTGACCGCTTCCGCCTGGCGAGCACGCTCTTCTTCCTTGCCACGGTGCAGGCGGAACGGGGATATGGCCAGGGGGAGACAACGACGTCGCAGGGATTCCTCGCCGCACGCCACGCGCCGCTCCGGGCGGCCCTTTCGGCGGCGCGGGCCGACCTCGTCGCCGGAGGCGAAGCGCTTCCCGAGCGGCTCCGAGACCGCTTGGCAGCCTTCGACCCAGTCGGCCTCCTCGATCCCGCCGCCCGGCACCGTTTCGCCCACACGGCCGTCGACAAGTGATTGCGACCGAACGTTTTTGTCCGTCGCCCGCGTGGCTATGCTAGGAGATGGACGCAAGTACAGTATGTTGTGAAGCGAGAGAGAATCGTCATGGCCGGGAAGAAGAAATCGTCGAAGCGAGTCAGGGCGAAGCCGGTGAGGCGGGGCGCCGGAGGCGCGCAGATCAAGGGGGTGAAACGAACCGCGGGGGTGCCGAGAGAGGCTATCGAAGCGGTGATTCAGGCCTGGATCGACGATCCCGCGTCGCCCTGGGGGCTGATGGAGCGGCCTGTTCCCGCGCTCGACGCCGCCCCGTTTTCGTTTTCGATCGTTGGGGAGGCGATCCCTGCCGGGCGCTACGAGCCGGGAACGGCGGATTTCCGCCACTGGTCCGCCGCGGATTCGCTCCGCCGCACGGCTGACCTGTGGGCGCCGTTGCTTGCGCGCCAGAAGGTCAACCGTTGGCAGCCGGGGGCGACGTTGCCGGTGTCGCTCGATGCGGGGAGCGATCTCAATGCCTATTACGACCGGACGCAGCTCGCCTTTTTCCATGCCGGGCGGGGAAAGGCCGCGGTCTATTCCGGCGAGAGCCCCGACGTCGTCTGCCACGAAACCGGCCACGCCTGTCTCGACGCCCTCCGCCCCGATCTCTGGGATGCCCCGTTCATCGAGGTGGCGGCATTCCATGAGTCGTTCGGCGACATCACGGCGATGCTCGCGGCCCTCGCCCTGCCGCAGGTCCGCCAGAAGGTGCTGGGAGCGCTGGTCGCCAACAAGGCCTCGCCGCTGTCGCGGATCGCCGAGCAGTTGGGGGCTGCCGTACGGCAGGCCAATCCAGCGGCCGCCGAGCCGGACTGTCTTCGCAACGCGTTCAATCGCTGGAAGTATGTTGCTCCGGAGTCGCTGCCGGCCAACGCCCCGGCGAAGGAACTCAGCGCTGAGCCGCATGCGTTCTCTCGGGTGTTCACCGGAGCTTTTCATGAGCTGCTGTCGGGGATGCTCCGCGAGACGGTCGCTTCGCCATCGGCCGACGACCTTGCCGCCGTCGCCGCTGACGCGGCCCGACTGCTAATCGATGCCGTCGCCAGCGCCCCCCTCCAACCAGACTTTTTCGCGCAGGTCGGCACGCGCATGATCGACGCGGACGGCGCGGCCTTCGCTGGCCGCTACGGGGGCGTAATCAGGGACGTCCTCGTCGGTCGTCGGATCCTCACGGCGGCGGCGCCTGTGGATCGCTCGACCACGGCGGACGGAACGCAGGCCGCACGCCTGCGGATGGCGGCCGTGGCCACCGGTGGCGAGCAGCAGACACTCGAGATCGACGCCGCTCCCTATGGCCTTTCGAGCGTAGGGATTCTCGTCGATGTTCCCCGCAGCGGAGGAACCATGGCCGTCCCGACGGGCAAACGCACCCTGTCGGTCACCGATTCCACGGCGGCTCTGGAGCGTTCGGCCGATCGCTTCATCGGGGTTTTGTTTGAGAACCAGCGGATCGAACTGCCGGCCCGGACGCGCGTTCGAGGCATTGCCGCCACTGCCCGCGGCGCTGGTCGGCGGGCGACCCACGCGCTTTCCCGCACCGACGGACACCTGCGACTGTCGCGATTGAGGTTTGACGGGGCCGGCTGATAGGGACAGGGCCGTGGACGGTTGCTAGAATCGGCGTCGGAGGACCCGCCATGGCGAAGAAAACCGTTGCTCGGAGACAGGGCGCGACGCGGCGAACGGCCCGTGCACCGCAGGCAAAGGTCCCCTTGGCGCCGGCGAAAATCCCGCCCGGTAACAGTCCGCCAGCCCGAGCGGCCCGGGGTACGAAGAAGGCGGCTTCGAGTCTGCCGGCCAGCCCGACCGTCGAGGCCTCGAAGCCAGCCTCGAAGCCAGCCACGAAGGCGTCCCGCGCGGCTGCCGCGCGGGCGTTCGTGAAGGGGCTTGTCGAGCGCGGAGAGGTCGCCGAATCAGGCGCGACGCTCGAGGTCGGCATGACGCACGAGGTGGTCGGCCAGAAAACTTCCGGCGCGCCGCAGGTCACGCGCCGCCGCTTCAGCCTCCGCTGACTGCCTTCCGCGCTGCGCCTATCAGCTCCAGATCTTCTGGTGGATTTTCCGGTAGTGACTGGGATCGGAGGGAAAGAGCGACCGATTGCCGCCTTCGCAAATGCCGGCCTGGAAGCGCCGCTTGGGGAACACCGGTAACTCCATCCCCGTCACCTGGCGGACTCCGCGGGCCACGATGTCCCCTTTGAGCGCGTAGAGCCGGCCGTGATCCCAATCGGTGAGTTCGATGAAGGGGATCCCCTCGGCGACCTCGATGACGTTGGGGAGGGCGTAGGGGCTGAAGCCGCGAAAGCCGAGCGTGGCCGCTGGGGCGTAGCTGCGGACATGGCCGCGGCTCTGGCCGCCGGAGTAGGTGAGGGAGTGCTTGATGGCATTCACTCCCCAGCCCTCGTGGTAGAGGAGCGGGTTGTTGAGGACGCTGCGGATCGTGAGTTCCGGATCGTCCTCGATCGGGTAGCTCTTGAGATTCTCGTCGCCACCGTCGCCGTCGACGAGCCAGACCCAGTCGGGATAGCGTCGGCGGATCCCGCGACACAGCGCGAGCCCCGCGGCAGCGGCCTGGACGTCGAGCGGCTTGTAGTCTTCGATCGCGCGAATCGTCGCCTCGAGGTCGAGCTCTTCGGCCGCGATCTCCACCGACTCATGGAGATAGTCGAGCCTTGTCCGGGCCAGAAAATCACGGGCCTGGGAGAGATCGCTCCCGGAATCGGCCACCGACAGGGTGAAGGCCTTGAGCCGCTGCGGCGCCTCGCCCCGCGTGAGGAGAAGGTGGTGGAGGACGAGGAGAACGCTCCCCGAATCGATGCCGCCGGAGAAGAGGACACCGAGCGGTTCGCTTGGCCCCACGCGGTCGAGCCAGGCGGCGAGCGCCTCCCGGAGGGCCTCGATGTAGCGTTTACCAATCTGGTCGAGGTCGGAGCCCCAGCGATTGCGCTCGGGGGTAAAGAATCGGCGGCAGATGGGATTCGGGTCGGGGCAGCCGACGAGGGCCAATTCCATGAGGTGATGCGCCGGCACCATTCGGGTGTAGGAGGGATGGAACTGGTCGGCGAGCCCTTCGGCCTCGAGCCAGGTGTGAATGGTGTCGATTCGGTCGGCGACGACGAGGACCGGCCCGGCGGCCTTCTTGGCGATGAAGTAGCGGAGCGGACGGCCGAGTGAGCGGGCCATGCGGATCTGCTTGCCGGCACGATGGACGAGTGCGAAGTGGCCGTCGATCCCGCGGACTTGCGCCGGATCCCCGGAGGCGACGCGGGCGAGGGCCTCGTCGCGGGTCATGTTGAGGATGATGTCGGCGGCCGGGTCGAGGAGGTCGACGAGCCGTTCGATCGGGGCGTGATGGATCATGGTCCTGCTCCAGCGGGGGGCGGTGTCGGCCCAGGGCTCCCAGTTTAGCGGAAGGAGTGGCGGGGGCCCTCCCCGCCGGGGTAGCCTGACGGGGCGCAAGGACGGCAAATCAGAACGGGAACACAAAAGGGCACGGCTGATGTTGTGGGCAGCACGTCGGCTCTTTCCCGCCGCGATGATGACGCTGGTCTGTGTCGTCTCGGGCGCGATCGCGGCCGCCCATCCGCCGGAGTTTCATCGGGCCCGGATGGCTCGGCAGGGTGACGTCGAGAGGGAGCCGACCGAGGCCGATCGGCAGGCGGCCTGGTTCGCGCTTGAGTTCTTCACGACGCTCGTCGGACGGGTCGGCAGCCCGCTTGCCGATCAGCTCGTGGCGCAGGCGATCGATGAGCACCGGTTTGCCACGAAGTCCCCAGGGGCTCGCGGGCTTGCCGATCTGGAGGAGCGCCGCGGCGAACTCATGGCGAAGCTCCGGGAGCAGCATGGGACGCTCCGTGTCTCGTGGGATGGTGAGACGCTTGCCTCTGATGGGCCACTGCTGCCGTTCGACTGCGCCCGCGGGATGGATCGGCACCTGATCGTCGAATTGATCCAGACGACCGCGGTGCCTCTCCGCCTTGCCGTCGGCGTGTCGGGGAACGTCATCCAAGCAGAGCCCTGGACGGTGCTCCCTGGCCGGACGCAGCCGTTTCTCGTCGTTCTCGACGCCACTGCGGAGGCCCCTGCCGGGGCACGCCTCGAAGTGAAGCAGGATGACGCCGTCGCGACGCTGGCGCTTTCCGTGCGCGTCGTCGAGCCGGCGCGGGTGCAGTTGAAGGTCGTCGACGGTGAGACCGGGGCCCCTGTCTGTGCGCGGGTGCGGGCAATCGGGGGCGACGGGGCCTGCCGTCAGGCCGGGCCGTTGGCCGGCGATCCGACGTTCACGGTCAAGCCGATCCTCGGCTTGCCGCTGCCGCGGTTTCACCGTCTCCCTTTCTTTTACTGCGACTCGAGTGCGGAGATCATTCTTCCGCCGGGGGCCTGTCGGATCGAGGCGGAGCGGGGCTATGAACACGCCACGGTCGGTGAGACCCTCGACCTCGGGCCGGGGGAGAGCCGCGAGGTGACGCTCGCCGTGCCGCGGATCGTCGACGCCGCCGCCGAGGGCTGGATCAGTGGCGACACGCATGTCCACTGGGTCACCAATGCCTGGAACGTCGATCTGCCTCTCGAGACGCTCGGGCTTGTCCAGCGGGCCGAGGATCTTCGCGTGGTCAACAATCTCACCCTTCTCCACCGCACCGCCAGCGACGCCTTCGTGAAGCCGTCGCAGGCGCCGGTCGGCCCGGTCGAGAGCTTGTGCCGCGATGGCTACCACGTCGAGATGGCAGAGGAATACCGCAACGAGAATCTCTACGGCCATCTCTGCTTCCTGAATCTCCGCTGGCTCGTGATGCCGA